>CAIQEI010000121.1 GCA_903870815.1 uncultured Verrucomicrobia subdivision 3 bacterium | reverse complement strand
GGGCCGCTCGGCTCCCGTAGCTCAAATGGATAGAGCAGCGGATTTCTAATCCGCGTATCCCGGTTCAATTCCGGGCGGGAGCGCCAGCGCCGGGAAAAGGTTAGCGCCAGCTGGCCAGAATCACATCCGCCGGCGAGATGCCGGGGCGATGGTAAAACATTTCAATCGTGTCCGTAATGTTTTGCACCGGCAGTTCCGGCACCGTGAAATAGTAGCCAGGAATGTCCGGATTAACCAGCAGGAGCGGATGGTAGCCCTCTTCCGCCGGCCATTGCTCCAAAATTTTATTCCACGCCATGGCCAGCGAACGCGAGCATGGGCCGGGAACGTAATCGTGGCTAGATTGCCTCACTGAAACCATGCAGCAAATGCGGTCGCCCATCAGCACGGGAAACACCCATTGTTTGGCGGCCTTGAGCAGCGGTTTGACGGGCTGCCCGACCTTGTAATTCGCCCGGGCCGTTTCCTCAATCAGGTAGACCGGCATCGGGGCGCCTAGTTTTGCATCCGAAAGAAAATCGCCCGCCTCAAAGCCATAAGCATCAGGATACTTGCCCGCCAGCCCGATCACATTGGCAAAGGCCCCCTGGCCGGCCAGCAGAAGACGTTCCTGGTCCGTATGAACCCGCAAGGGCCGCGGGGCCGCAGGCGCAGCATCAATGGAGATGGTCGGCGCCGCGACGGCGACGGTCGCCGGCTCGGCCGCCGGAGCGCGGGGAATGGTAGTTGGAACCGGAGCAACCGGGGTAATTCTCACCGCCCGCAACAAATATTTCCCCACCGCGAGAATGCTGTCATCGGCCATTTTTTTCAGCGTCGGCGGAAGCACGGCGGGGGGCACAACCGGCACGTCCGGTTTGGCGGAATGAACCGTGGTGGACTTGGAAATCGCTTGGGCGGCCGGTATAACCATCGTTCGATGCCCATGGGTCAAATGATGCAGATATCCCCAGTAGGCCAGAACAACCAGCGCACACCCCAAGGCCCACAAAATAATGCGCAGCCATTTCCGGTAAGGAGAGCTGGGCCGGCTGAAATCTACCCCGGCAAATTGAAACTGAAATTTGACTGCCATGCGAATGCGTTTGGTGTTGTTGCTTCGACCGACAACCTTCGTCAAGATAGTTAAGCACATTCCAGGCCAAGGGATTGGGTTTTCGCCGGGCAATTCCATCGTATCGATTTCTGCGGTTACTATTTGTCCTGCCGGCGCACTGTGTCCAAAAATCATCCGCCGCTGTCCCATAATTGGGCTCGCCCATTTCCCTTTGCCGCCGATGATATTTCCTTTAATTTTGCCCCATGTTCAAAGCTGAAGACCTTTTCGATCTTACGCAAACGGAGCACGCCGCGATTTTTTCCGGTTGTACCTACGCGTGGGAAGTGCTCCGGAAAATCGAAGGCCACCTTGCCAGCGTACCCCGACAAAATCCACCCCGACGGTTCCCCGGCGCGAGCATCGGCGACCGGGTGATCATCGGCGCAGGCACGGTGGTGGAGCCGGGCGCAATGATCAAGGGGCCGGCCATCATCGGCAAGAACTGCCAGATCCGGCACAACGCCTATATCCGCGAGAACGTCCTCATCGGCGATGACTGCGTGGTGGGCAACTCGTCCGAACTCAAAAACGTCCTGCTCTTCAACGGCGCGCAGGTGCCACATTACAATTATGTCGGCGATTCCGTGCTCGGACACAAGGCGCACCTCGGCGCGGGCGTGAAAGTATCCAACGTCAAATTAATTCCCGGCAACGTCGAGGTGGAAGTGGACGGTGTGCCGTGCGACACCGGACTGCGGAAGTTCGGTGCGCTGCTCGGAGACGGGGCGGAAGCCGGTTGCAATGCGGTGTTAAACCCCGGCAGCATCCTCGGACGCGGCGCGGTGGTTTACCCGAATATCTTCTGGCGGGGCATCCTGCCAGCGAACATGATTGCCAAAAACCGGGCGGAGATTGAAGTTATCGCCAAACGGTCGGGGGAAAATAAATAGCCTGTATTTTATGCTGCGGGCTGGTGGCGATGGATTTGGTCTTTATCTGTCTGCTGTTGCAATAGATGCGGTCATGAGCACCCAATTCTTCATCGGATCAATTTGACAATGAAATAGGGCGCCGTCTCATTGAAATCTGGATAGATGCGGCCGTGGCCGTGGTTGTCCATTACTTCCAGATAATACATGAAGTCCCACTTGGGGTTGAGGATGGCGGCGGGAAGGACCGCCTGATAGGTGTCTTTCGCGCTGGTGGGGAGCATTGGTAGGGTCTGATAATCCTGTTTCTGATTCACGCTGCGGCAGCGCAGGCGGACCCATTTGATCCCCGCCGGCGCACTCACCCGGGCGGTAATGATCAAGGGTTTACCCAGCGGGGCTGTCATGATCGGATCGTGGTTGATGGAGAATTTGGTTTCGTAATCCTCCCGGGACATGGGCTGATAATGAGGCGCGGGCTTGAATGTGGCGTCCGGCTTGAGGTCCCGTCGTTGCTCTTCCAAGGCGGCCAGCCCCGTTTTCAGATAGCCCAATTCGTCCCGCCAGTGGCCGCTGAGATGCTGGTTGATTCCCGAAAATTCGGATTCGCGGATGCCCATCATCAGGTCGTCGGCATAGACATCGCCGGCCGCCGTCACGAGCTGACTCCAAGCGTCGAGGGCCCCGCGCTCACCGGCAATGGCAGCATCCAACGCGGCCGGATCCTTGGTACGGTCGAACAGACAATAACTTACGGCCGCCGGTATCCGCCGAGAATGATAAAGCGCCAGATTGGAGAGAATTTTCAGGTCGGTGATGGTGGAATCAAATTCTTTGTTCCGGTTGGTGCCGATGACGGTTTCGGCTTGGGCGATCAACTCGTTGATGTCGGCTGAGGTTTGCTCCAGCCAGCGGCTGGTGGTAGAGGGCAGGGTTTTGGCCGTTTCGCCGCCGGTGATGAGCAGTTGCGCCTCCTCATCAAAATTGGCGAACTGCGCGATGTCGCTGCCCTCCGCCTTGGCATATTGCGGCAGGTCACCCAACCGCTGTTTTTCCGGCCAGCCCCGGGTGGTGGGAAAGCAGGCGTACGGATAACACGAGGCCACAATACGCGGCAGGATCCAACTGGCCCGATGCAGGGCGGCCTCGACCAAAGGCGCGGCTTTGCCAAACCGGGATTCAAATTCACG
The DNA here is from genome assembly GCA_903870815.1 of uncultured Verrucomicrobia subdivision 3 bacterium. Taxonomy (GTDB): domain Bacteria; phylum Verrucomicrobiota; class Verrucomicrobiia; order Limisphaerales; family UBA11358; genus UBA11358. The sequence goes on along the minus strand of CAIQEI010000121.1, from coordinate 26,025 downwards.
CTGCCAAACCTCGGGCGAGGTGGCAGGATTATAGCCCAGCCGGCCGAACACCTGATAGAAGTGCCAGTAGCGTTCAAACTCATAATCGTAGTAGCGATACCGGGGATTCAATAAATCGAAAGGTTTCTGATCATGGGGCTGGGCCTCCATCTTGGTGGCCAGCGGCTCATTCACGTCGAAGCCAACACTATCATAGAGATGCGTGCTGGCGACAAAACGGCGGGCATATTCCGGGTCGCCCCACAGCAGAATCCGCGTGGTCCCGCCGTTCCAGAGCCGCCAACAGAAATCATACGTTCTTGGATAACGAAGCAGGTCGGCATATCCATGTCGGCGGTCGAACTGGTTTTCGCGGTTGATATGGGTGGGATGAAAAGGCATCCCCATTTGTTCCATCCAGTATTTGGGGCTGATGATGATTTTGACCCCGGCATCGGCGGCTTTCTGGATCATGGCATCGGTAAATCCCTTGGAGTGGACGTAGATTTTTTTGCCGGAACCGTCCGCATGCATCACCTGGAAAAGATTGGAGGCAAAGTCCAGCAGTTCGCTGTCGTTAAGGCCGGTTTCGTTGTTCAGAAAAAACAGCACCCCATCCAAATCCGGAACCACCTTGAGAAACTTGGCCAGGGCGGCGCGGGTATAAGCCGTCAGATTGGTTTTGGTGACACCGGCCACCTGCCCATCAACCGGCTGGCCCGGCACGACGGGCAGGCCGGGGACGCCCCCGGCTTGAACCCCGCCGCTGTAAATATGGCTTTGAAAGCCGGTGGTAACGGCAATGCCCCGGTCATGCGCCATTTTTATGAGCGTGTTGAAGGCGGCAAGGTTGTGCTGTTGCTGTGCCTGCGTCAGCCCCACCATTTTGACGTCAGGGAAACCGGGCACATCGCAGAAATAAGGATAGCACGGCCCTAGAAAGCCGCCGTTTTCATAGCCGAAGATGATCACCAGAGAGTTGAACCGGTCGCGCGCCAGCAAATCGAGATAGCGAGCCCAATAAGCTTCATCATAGAGCCGGCTTTCCCAATAGGCGCGGTTCATGGTGTACATGGAAACACCCCGTTCCTGCACTTCCGGCTGCTCGTTGACCGCCCGGACTTCGCTCAGGGGTGCAGCTGCATTCGTACTCCACCCGATACGGTCGGCAACGTCGAGCAATCCATACATCAACCCCGGGTCGTCGAAACCACTGACTACCCAGATTGGCGACTTATTCCGGCTGGTTTGCCAGATGGCCAAGGCCTCGGGAACTTGCGGAACATTGTGTTTACCAGCTTTGCAAGCCTGCGCCGCCGGACCGGCGCCATTTGCCAGGCCGGTCACTAGAATCCACTTCCCCCGGGCGGCACGCACGGAGCCGACCTGCTCATAGCTGATGCCCTTCGCTTGCAACGCCTCCGTCAGCTTGGTCAAGCCATGCTTGGCCGGCGCTCCAGACTGCTTGTCCGTCACGATGGACAGGACCGGATTCTGGGCGAAGGCACCGCAGCAAAATCCGGCGATCAAAATGAACACCAAAGAATTATTCACCACCTGGCAATATGAATTCGTCCAACCTTTCATTTGGCCTGGGTATTCGGCCGTTCAAATTGGGTTAATTTATTTTCCCGGCTGGCTGGGTAGGGCGGCGGTGAATTCGTAGGCGCCGGAGCCGACGACATAGACGGCGGTGTCTTTCTCCTGGCGGAGGAATTTGACGCCTTTGGCCTTGGTGGCCGGCTGGCCGGATTCCTTCACCGTACCTGCACTGGGCGTCGGAATATAAATCGTGGCGGTCGTATTCGCCGGAATGGTGGCGCGGAGCGTGAATTGGCCGTCGGCAAGCTTCCAATCGCTCACGATTTTTCCATGCGCGGAATCATAGCTGCCGCGCGCCCACGTCAGGCCGGTGGCTGGGTCGGGCTGCGGGGCGAGAATGAATTGCTTGAATCCGGGTCCGGCAGGGTCGGGGCGGATGCCGAGGACGGATTGGTGGAGCCACAGGCCGATGGCGCCGCCGCAGGACGGCATTTGCGCGTCGGCTCCCTGCCAGTTCTCGCCGAAGATGCCGTCATGCATCAACGTTTTCCAGCCCGGGAAATCCTGCTGATTGACGATTTTATTGGCCAGAGCCGTTTCCCGGTTGTCGATCAGGAAATGCAGCAGCCAAGGCAAACCGACGAAACCGGTGCCTAGGTGATCACTGTGCGCATGAATCGATTCAAGGAGCCGTTGATATGTCAGCGCGCGTTGCGCTGCTGGCACGACATCCAGTTCCAGCGGCAGCAACTGCGTCGTCTGGCAATCCGACTGGTGGTTATACAAGCCGGTGGCGTGATCGAGATATTTCTGATTGAAGCGGTTTTTCACGGCCTCGGCGACGGCGGCATATTTGGCCGCGTCGTTCGATTTGCCAAGTATGGCCGCCGTCTGGCTAACGATGTTGGCATAATAAGCCCACGCCGGCATGTCCATGAGCGGAGCGGGCACGATCAGCCGATTCCCAAACGGATTCTGCCAGTCGCCGGCGCCCAGCCAGCTCAACATACCTTCTTTGGCCTCCGGGGAATTCGTGTCGCCCAAATTGAAATAGGGATAATCATCCCAACTGCGCGCCGAGCCGCTGGCGACAAATTCACCAAGGAAATCGACATAGCGGCGCATGGCGTCGTAGCTTTCAACGAGGATCCGTCGGTCGCCGTAAAGCTGGTAATGCTGCCACGGCACCAGCACGATCACGCCGTCCCACCAGGGCGAGTTCCAGCCGTATTCCTGCCGGCCCACCAGGGGCACCACCGAGCCAAGGTAACCGGATTCGTCCTGGCCATCGCCGAAGTCATGCCACCATTTCCGGTAGATGCCCGATACATCGGTCAAATACGCCGCCGTCTCCAACATATTCTGGGCGTCCTGCGTCCAGCCCTGCTTCTCGCGCATGGGATCCATCGGCTGGTCACCGTCATAGTTCAGGTGGGTACGCAGATCCACTTCATAAAGCCGGTTCAACCAGGGATTGGAAGCTTCAAAGGTGCTGGTCCGTTTCAGATTGGCGCGAACGAGTTGAAGCTTCACGTCCTCGAGCTTCAGCGGTTCGGTCAATCCCTCAATCTCGACATCGAGCGGTCCGGAGAGATACATGAACCGCGGCTCCAGCACCGCCGGCCCATTGGTCCCCAGCACGAAAATCATCGGCGGCGTGTCGTAATTAGGCGCATGGCCGTGAACGGTAATTTGCTGGCCCGCATGGCCGTTGACCTTGATCTGCGGCCAGCCGGCGGTGAGGACTTTGAAATAGGCGTGGTTGCCCTGCACCCGGTCCGGCTGGAGTTCGCCAGTCACGCGGATCGGCGGACCCATGGGCGCCACGAGCGGGCCACCCAGCGACGCGGTGATCGCGACGGCGCGCCAATCGGAGTCGTCATAGCCGGGGCGGTCCCAGCCCGGCTTGGCCACGGTGCGGTTTTCGATATACATCACGAAGACGTCATTATAAACGATTTCGCTGCGCGACCATTTCCAGGATTCATCCGAGTTGATGGTTTGGCGGGTGCCATCGGCGAATTCGATTTCCGTCTGGATCAACACGCGCGGCTGTCCTTGACCCCCATGCCGCTCGCCAAAGCCGCGCCCGGGCGGGCTCTGAAAGCCGTTGCCCAAGGTCGCGCCGATAACATTCTCCCCGTTGGTCAACAGCGCGGTGACATCGCGCGTCATATAAACCGTCCGCTTGGTGTAGTCGGTGAACGGCGGTCCCAGAATGTCGTCCGTCACGGGCCGGCCGTTGAGGGTGACATCGGCCATGCCGAGCGCGGCCACATACAGCGTGGCGCGCTTGACCGGCTGGGAAACCGTAAACGCCTTGCGCAGCAGCGGCGCGGTCGGGGTCGGGCAGGCATCCGGAGGTTCCTGGCTGCCGTCGCCGGCCGACGGCATGCCGTCCACCAGTTCCACCGCGTGACCATAATTCCATTGCGTGCCGATCTCGCGCGTGGGCCGCATCAACGCGACGTTTTTACCGCCGGAAATAACTTCCATCTGCCGCACCGTGGCTTGGGCGGATAAACCAACCGGGCCGGTCTGAACCTGCCGCAACGAGGCGTCGCCCCGGGGGGACGAGTCGGGGAGCCAGAGCCGGATGCGACGGAACTTGGCTCCGTTCACCGGAAACACCTGCGGCCCGGTGCCATTCGGCTGATAATCCGCCGCCGACTGATCCACGAGAACTTGTGAGTGAGCAAACTGGAGGTCATCCGCGCCCAGAATCTTGAACCGCTTCGGCGCGGTATTGGGATCGGAAAAATAAAGCCGGATGGAGTCAATCGGCAGAGGTTCGCCCAAATCCACATCCGCCCAGCCGCCGAGGGAAACGACCAGCCCGGGCGGCCGAAGGCCGGGCGGCATATACCAACGCGACGGGGTGATCCATTTGGCCGTCCAATCCTCCGGCTGCAACAACCCCATGGTCCACGAAGCCGGCGGGCTCCAAGCGGAAACCTTGCCGGCCGAATCCCACACGCGCACCTTCCAATGACACACCGCGCGCGATTTCAGCGCCGCGCCGGCGTAAGGCACATAAGTGTTCTCATCGGAAACCACCTTGCCGCTGTCCCAGATATCACCTTTATCCTGCTGCAAAAGTTCCGCCGTGGAGGCGACGAGGATTTGATAAGCCGTCTGGCGTTCGCCGCGCGCGGCGGAATCGAGGTTCCAACTCAATTGCGGCCGGGGCGCGTCGATGCCCAGCGGGTTGGCAAGATATTCACAGCGCAAATCCGCCACCGAGGCGGCGGGCAGGTTTGATACGAGCGCGGTAAACGCCAGGGCGAGAAGGATTTTTTTTACCATAACAATTTATTTGAGAGACGGAGTTTAATTCGGACGGTTTCGTATCTATTTTCGTTCAAGGCGTTTCACGGATTAAGACCAGGCTCCACGGTTCGATGGCGCGGTTGAGGCTGAACCGGCCGGCGGCATCGGCGGAAAAATGTTCCAGCCGGGTCGCGAGGGCTTTTTCGCGGAGAAGCCTGGTTTGCTCACGGGATATGGTTTCCAGACTACCAAGCGCCTCCCAGACCGCAAGCGCGTTGCCATTTTGTTTGTCGAGCGTCTCGATCTGAATTTTTGCACCGGGTTTCAAACCGATGAATTCGACGGCAAGCGTCGCCGGTTTGCCCAGCGCCAGTGTTTGATACGCTTGATCACGCGAATCAAACGATGCCGGCACGGTCTGCTTCAGCTCCGGCGGATAATGATAAGCGATGGCGGACATTTTCCGGGTCCGGGAATCGCGCGTGACGATGCCGCCGGGAAATTTTCCCAGCAATTCATCGCCCAGTGCGTTCATGAAGCGATAGGCGTGGAACACCGGCTTGACGATGCCCTGCAAATTGATCATGCCGAAGCCGCCGTGAAAAACCGTGTCGCCGCAGCCGTTTTCCTCGAACACGTCGGTGAACGTCCAATACGAAAGCGAATCGACGCAGCCAATGGATTCGAGGTTCGCCTTCGTGACATACGTCGCCGCCGGCAAAAAATCGTGGTTGAAATCGCGCGGCGACGAACTGGAACTCCATTCCGTCAGATGTATTTCCGCCCGGGGAAACGGGCTTTCGGCGACGATCTTTTGGATGAGCGCGAGGTCGCGCGGCGTTGCGCCGACTTCGCGGGTGTTCTTCTTGAATTCGTCCGGCGTGTGTTCATCCAGCGCCCAGTCGGTCGGATAGGGATGCACGGAAACGAAATCCACCGGCAGATTTTCGCGCTGACAAAAGGCCAGAAAATCCCTCACCCACACCGGCTGCCAGTCGAGCGCGTTGATGTCCTTCGCGCCGGTCACGACCTGGTGCTGCGAAAAATCCTCCGTCTCACCGGCGAACCGCGCGTCGGGAACATAATTGCTCGTGGCCGGGCCGCCGACCCGGAGCTGAAGATCAATCGCCTTCAACACGCGCGCCGTGGTTTGGTAGAGTTCAAAATACTGGCTCTTCGTGCCGCGAAAAAACGGGTGGAGATTCGGCTCGTTCCAGACTTCAAAATACCAGGAGCGCACTTCCGCGAGGCCGTAGCGCGCAATCCAGTGCTGCACCGTGCGGCGGATGAGTTCGCCCCACTTGGCAAAATCCTTCGGCGGCGCGCCGTTGGCCTGCCACCAGAACACCGTGCCGGTTTCGCTCGCCAAATCTTTGGGACAGAAGCCGAATTCGACAAAAGGCTTGATACCGGTTTCCAACAGCTGGTCGAACAGGATGTCCACGTATTGAAAATTGTAGATGGCGCGGCCCTTTTCCTCGCGATAGACAAACATGTCGTCGTGGTATAGGCCGTGAAAGCGGAGGTATTTGAAGCCGCATTCCTTCACGGCGAAGCGCAACTGTTCCTGCCAGTCGGCGCGCAGACCTTCGTTGGCGCGGCCGGCACCGACGCAAAGATTCCAGAAATGTTTTAGGGGTTGTCCGGCAGCCTGGGCATCGGCTGGCAATTTAATTTCATGCATAAATCAGTCAGTACACCACGGTATGTTCCTTCCACGTCGGGCCGGTGATGGAAAATTTGCCGTGGGCGAAATGCAGCGGCTCGATGCCGAGCTGCGGCGAAGTGTCGTGATACTCGGGAACGACGCTGCCGGGGACCGGCTGTTTGCCTTCCGGAAAATAGTGGCAGCAAATCCAATCGCGTCCATCCGGGCCGGCAAACACGGCGTTGTGCCCGACCTCGACGAACGGATCGGGCGTGTCGGAAAATTCCAAATGAGCGTAACCGCCGGCTTGCATCTGCGGTTCGCGGTAACGACGCTTGCGCGTGCCGAAAATCGGCTCGCGCGAAACCAATTCCCACGGGCCCAGCGGCGCCGGCGCGCGCAGCACACCGATTTCATAGCCGCGCGTCCACGCGGAGAAAAACATGAAATAAGTGCCGGCCCGTTTCAGCACGAACGGCCCTTCAATACCACCGATGAGCCAGTCAGGATTACCGGCGTCACGCGGCGAAAGAATTTTTTTTAATCCGCCCGCCACCCATTGGCCGGTCGGCAAATCGATCCGCGCCTGCCACAAACCACCGCCGCTGCAATACAGATAGCTTTGCCCGTCGTCGTCGGTGAACAAGTTCGCATCGTTTTTGAAACCGTCGCTCAAAGGCCCACGCACTAGCCGGTAGTGGCCGTCAACCTCATCCGCGACGAAGAGCCAGAGGTTGTGGTCGTCCATCAACCGGTCGCCGAGTTGCGGGCCGCGATGGCCGCTGTTGACGGTCAGCCAGAATTTTCCGTGGGCGTGATGAATTTCCGACGCCCAAAATCGACCTTGATAGGGACAATCGTCCGGCAGCCGGGCGGATTCTATCAGCCATTGGTGATGCCGCCAATTCAGCAAGTCGTCCGACACCAGCAGCCGCACACCGGGATTCGGTCCGCTCCATACGGGCAGCGAAGTGCCCGTCATGAACCAGCGCGAGCCGACCTTCAAGATGAAATGGTCGCGCATGGCCAGCGCCGGGTCGCGCGTGATGGGATTGGTGTAGCGAAATACGGGCATGGAGCGTTTTAGATTATGCTCAACTGGATTTTTCCTGATTACGCCGGGCCACGCGCCGCAAGAGCAGGCCGACGCTGAAAACAATGCCGCCGCTGAAGAGGAAACCGAGCCGCTTGATGTTTTCGTTGGGCACCAGCATGAGCAATAGAACAAAGGAGCCGAACACCATGCACAGTAGGCCGATGGCCCCGACAACCTTGTGATTTTCCTGCACCTGCTCGGTCGTCAACCCTTCAACCGGTTTTTTGAGCCGGGCAAAGAATTCTTCCACCCGCGCCTTGTATTCCGGCGACGATCGTTCATAAAACAGCGAGGTGAAAAAGAACCAGCCGATGCACAATAGGGACACAAAACCGACGGTCGCGAACAGATAGAATTGCGTGGCCTCCTCATGCTTATAGGTGCCGGATAATCCGGGAATCCAGCCGATCACATTGGAAATCGTTGGCAAATGGAGGTGAAAATGATTTAAGTGCGGCTCAAACCAAAGCTGGAACTTCTGTTGGATGGAAAACTTGCCATCGGGATCAGGCAATATCACTTGGCTCGATTTAATGCCAAACATCACCACAAACGACATCGTCAAGCCGATCAGGACCGTCGTCCAGCTCGACCATGGCGGCGTGCGTTTGTAGAAAAGTCCGAGGCACATCGGAATGGCCAGCGGTAGCCAGAGGCTCACGCCGAGCTGGTTCAACAGGTCAAACAGCGGCAGCGTCCGCAGCTTGCTGATGATCAGGCCCAGGCCGATGATGATCACACCAAACAGCGCCGTGCTGCATTTGCTGATGATCAACAGTTTCTTCTCCGAACACTGCGGATTGATCACCGGCAGATAAAAATTGCGGACGATGATGCCCACGCCCTGATTCACGCTGGCGTCGAGGTTGGAGAGCGTCGCACCGAAGATGCCCGCGATGAGCAGGCCCAGCATTCCCTGCGGCAACACGTCATGCGCCGTCAGCAGAAAGGCGCCTTCCTCCGGGTGTTTACCGAGATTGGGAAAAATCGCCGCGATCTGGTCCGGGCTATAAACCACCGACGCCACGAGCGGGGGGATCATCCACATCAGCGGCCCGAGGAGCGTCCCGGCCAACGGAAAGATCATCATCTTGCGGGCGTGCGCATCGCTGCGCGCCATGAGATATTTGGCGGAATTTTCCATGCTGTTCTGGCCGAAAAGCGTGTTCAGCAGCAGCGCCATAAACCAGAGCGAGATGAATTCCGGCCGCGCGAATTCGCCCCAGTGCAGGTGCGCCGCCGGTAAATGATGAACCAGGCCCGTGAAACCACCGATTTTCGGCTGGGCCAGCGCCAGCGCCGAGATCACCAGCGTGATCGTCACCACCAGAAACATCTGGACGAAATCGCTCGCCGCGACGCCGAAGGCGCCGCCGACGAGCGAAACAAATGTCACCATCACGCCGAGCACGACGATCACGGTCGGCAGCGGCACGTCGAACGCGCCGGACATGAACACGCCCACGGTGTTCAGGCCCACGCCGCCGAACAGCAGCAGGAACGGCAGCCGGATCCACGTGACGAACTGCTGCGTGGCCGCGCCGTAGCGAATGCGGATGGCCTCCAGCGGCGTCACCACGCGCATCCGCCGGAAACGGTAACAGGTGAAGAACAGCAAAAACAGGAGCGGCACCAGCGAGGCGTAATACAGCAGGAGCACGTAAAAGCCCTGAGAATAGATTTTCCCCGCCGCGCCGGTGAACGTCCAGGCGCTGAAGCTCGCCATCCAGGCCGACACGCCCGCCATCCACCACGGCATGATGCCGCCGCCGCGGAAATAATCCGACGTGTTTTTGTTCCGCCGCGAAAACACCACGCCGACCGTGACCACGAAGGTGAAATAAAACGCGATGCTGAGGTAGTCGTAAACAGTGATCATTTTTCCGCCTTAAAATTTTGCCTCCCGGACACCGCCGCCCGAACCGCCTGAGCCAGCGCCGGGCTGGAGTAGAAACCCGAAAAGCGGGCGCGATTGGCCGCAGCAACATCCACATGCGCGATGAACACGCCATACACCCCACACGTTTTATCGATCCACGGATATGCGCCCGCCCAGCTCGGACTGCTGAGCAACACCGCGTTCCCGGCGGCATCCAGCTCTTCGCGCCATTCACCCAGCCCGTAAAGGCCGTTGTGACTGGCGCCCCGCACCCGCTCGACAAATTCACCCGGCTTCACCTGCGCGCCGCGAACCTGGTCCGCCTGCAGCTCGCGGATGGCGTCCCCGGACAGCACGCGTTTTCCCCCAAACCGACCGTCGTTGAAAATCATCGAAAGAAAATTCGCATAATCGTGCAACGTGCTGCGCGCGCCGCCGCCGAGCATGGGGCTATGCCCCGCGCCGGCGTCCACGGGCGTGAAATGCGTGTCGGTCATGCCGCACGGGCCGGCTATCCGCTCCTGAAAGAGTGTTTCCCAGTCTTGGCCCGCCGCCACTTCCGCCATGCGGCCGGCCACCTGCATCGCCAGGCCGCCGTAATCAAAGCGCTCGCCGGGCGGGCCAGCCGGCGGCAGCGGCAGAAGCTGCGCGACGGATTCGGTCAAAGTCTGGTAATGGTCAACCGGCCGGTCAGCGGGCTGGTAAGCCGGGTAACCGGACGTGTGCGAGAGCATCTGCCGGAGCGTGGCCCGGTCCTTGGGATCATTTTTGAATTCCGGCAGCCACCGGGACGGATGATCGTCCAGAGACAATTTACCATCGCCCACGACCGACATGATGGTGGCCGCCGCCAGCCATTTTCCAGCCGAGGCGATGTACACCGGCGTGGCCGGCGTGCAGTTGCCGAAACAGTGCCGGTAAATGACGCGGTTGTCTTTGGCCACCAGCATGGCGGCACCGGGATAATATCCCTGGTCGACCCAGCCTTGAACCAGTTTGGTCACGGCGGAAAAATCATCATTCGTCGATGCAGCGAAAGCCGGAAGCGCAACCAGCCACAGGAAAACGGCCGGCCACCAGCCAAGCAGGTTTCCAGGAAAAATGGAGGGGCGATGTTTCATGCGGCATTCGGGCAATAATCGAAATAATCGAAATCCGCGTTCAGCATTCCGCCGCCGACATCCTGGGCGCAGACGCCGACCATTGCGCCGGTGAAATGCAGGCCCGCGCCATAGTCGTCGGAAAGTTTCGAGGCGTCGAGGACCGGCCCGACGTTCGACCACAATTTTCCGTCCGGCGACGCGCTGAATTGCAGATGCTGGTGATCTACTTCCGCGCGCAGAAAAACTTGCTGCCAGTCATTGATCACAATTTCGCTGTCCGCCAACTCGTCATAAGCTCCGTCGTCCGTATGGACGAGGCCGAGAATTTTACCGCGTGATTCATCCCGGGTGACGCGCAGGTAATAATGCGTCCGCGTGTCGTAATAGCAGATCAACCCGGCGCTCTGCATGAAATTTTCCGGCGAAAATTCGAGGCAGGTTTCGGCGGTGAACCGGAAATGCCGGACGCGCCGAGCGATCAGGCTCTGATCGAAAAGAGAGTGCTGCGAATCACGCCCGCGCAAGCGCAGCCAGCCGGGTCGCGCTTTGAGCGAGAGCCAGGATTCATCCGGCGGCACGCGGAGCGAGCTCCAGCGCAGGTCGAGTATTTCGGAATCAAAATGGTCGCGCGCCGGCAGCGCAGGCCAAGGCTTCGGCGGCAGATTTTTCGGCGCGGGCATGTTGACCTGCGGCTTGGTGCCGCCCGTTGCCAGCCGCAGCCAGCCGTCGCGCCACGCGACGCGTTGCAGGCAGGTTTCGCGGCCCAGAACGCAGCGGCGTTGATCACCGACCACCAGCGGCCGGCTCGCGAGATGCGCGAGATACCATTCGCCGGCCGGCGTCTGGACGATTTCGCCGTGACCGGCTTTTTGCAAGGGGAGCGAGGCGTCATCGCGCGAGGTGAGAACCGAAGCTTGGGGGTCGAGCTCGTAAGGCCCGAGGAGGTTTTGGGAACGCGCCATCGAGATGCCGTGATTCCAGCCGGTGCCGCCTTCGGCAAGCATGAGGTAATACCAGCCGTCGTGACGGTAAAGATTCGGCCCTTCGGTCAGGATGTTTTTCTTTTCCAGAATTTTCGTCGGCAGTCCGACCAGCCGACGCTGCCGGGGATCGTATTCCTGAACGACGATGCCGGCGAAACGCTGGCGGCCCTTGCGAAAGTCCCATTCCAGGTTGACGAGCCACTTGCGTCCGTCGGCATCGTGAAACAGCGAAGGGTCGAAGCCGACGGAATTCAGCTCCACCGGTTCCGACCACGGCCCGAGGATATCCGGCGCGGTGGTGAGAAAAATTTCGAGATCCTTGAACGGCCGGCCCATGCCGGTATTGCGGACATTGGTGTAGACCAGCCAGAATTTTCCATCCGCGTGGCTGAGAGACGGCGCCCAGACGCCGCCGGAATCCGGCACGCCGCGCAAATCCAGTTGAGATTTACGGGTCAACGCGTGACCGATGAGCCGCCAGTTCACCAGGTCGCGCGAGTGATGGATCGGCACACCGGGAAACCACTCGAACGACGAGCTGGCGATATAATAATCCTCGCCGACGCGGCAGATGCTCGGGTCGGGGAAAAATCCGGGCAGGATGGGATTTTGGATCTGGCTCATCGTTTCAATAAGGTCCGGGCCGGCGGTTCACCGGCAGCATGAGACCGCGGCGCTCGTCGTGCAATAAATTCGCGTCCAATCCATCCAGCACCAGCACGCCTTGCAGCGACGAGATTAAATCCGACCGGCTCCACTGCCAGATAATTTCGCCGGCGGGATTGAATTCCAGCAACTGCACGCCTTTCGCACCATGACCCTCGCCGTGGCCCTGCCAGTTGGCCAGCACCACGTTTCCGTCCGGCAATAATTGAAACATGGCGTAGAAAAACGGGTTCACTTCCGCCGGCACGACATCCTTGCCGCCAAACTTGCGGATGACGTTTCCGCCCGGATCCAGCTCGACCAGAAACGCGCCGTAGCCGGCAGAGACCAGCAGATTTCCATTGGCCAGCCGCACCGCTTTCCAGGCGTGGAAAAAACCCCCGACCGGAAATTCGCGGAGATATTTTCCCTCGCTCGACCCTTCGCGGATGCGGTCGTTGCAGCACATCAAATACGTGCCCGACGCCGTCTGCCGGATGAGCCGCACGTAATCGCCGGGGAATACGGCGCGATGAACTTCCCGGTCAGCCGCATCCAATTCCAACACCACCACGCCGGTCGTGCCGGCCAGGTTCACCCCTGCGACGAGCGTGTGGCCATCCGGCTGCCGCCGCGCCGCCGTCACGCCTTCGAGCGCGGTAAATTCCCTAACCACGCGGCCCTGAGCGAGGTCGAATTCGGTGTAGCCATGATGATGGCCGACGAGGATTTTATTTCCACCAATCAACTGCAAATCACGCGACTGCGGCTGGCCGACGGGCACGAGCCAGTTTTTTGACGGGTCGCGCTCGTCAATGTGCAGCAGCGTCGCGCGCCCCTCGTCAAGAGCGAGAAACTCGTGTTGGATCGGGGATGAAATCATGCGCTTGGCCCAGCGAAACCGGCTAGCAGATCTTCACCGATTCGATCCGAAGCAGCTTGCCCAGCTTGTCGATCTTGTGCGCAAGGTGGCCGACCCCGACCGCGCAATGATGCGCCGGGCCGTGGGCATTCCAGTCGTTCACAAATTTCCGCGCCCCGAGGCTGAAGCGATAACGGCTGTTCGTGTTGCCGATCTCCAGAATCGGGCCGGGAACGGATTCGCCCTCGGCCACGAGCAGCTTCAATTTCCCGTCGACGGTCTCGACCACGGAGAGCAAGGTGACCGGGCCGTGCTTCACGGACATTTCCACGGACAAACCGCGGCCCACTTTGCCATGATAGACTTTCAGCGGGCGCACCTTCGTTTTGCCCTCGGCGATGGCGATGTGGCCGGGACCGTCATGGCCCATCAGCACGACGTCGTCTTTAAAATCCATGGCGTAGTATTCCGTGAACGAGCCGCCGGCGCCGAAGGCGTCCATGATTTTCATCGCCTGCGCGTTCTTGACCTCGTATTCGCCGGCGACGGGAATGCCGCGCGCCGTGAGCAGCGAATTGCCGAGAATGATCGAGCTGATGGCGTCCTCGTTGTCCGCATTGCCGGTGCCCATGTAATAATAGGCCAGGGAGCCGAGGTCGTGCTCCTGCACGAGCCGGTCGAGCGCGACGGACGTTTTCGCGGCGCGTTCGAGCTCGGCCGGCGAACAATCCGGCTGCACGGCGAAAACTTTCCGGAAATGCGCGACCCGCGCCTTGATTTGCGCGGCGGTAACGGTCCGCCGCAGCGCGGCGAGCTCGTCCACCTCCACGATTTCCAGGTGACCGCCGAACGTGGCGCATTGCAGCGTCGTATCGGAATAGATGTCGAGCATCCCGCAATAATAATGGCCCATCAAGCCGAGCCGGTTATGGAACATGGTGTGGGCGACGCGCGCGGCCTCGATCCACGCATCCACCTCGTTCCAGCAAACGGGATCATCGTGGAGCATCCCGGTGACCTGGTGGAAATCCACGCCAGCGCGGTTAAAGACATTGGCGATTTCCGGCACGGGGCAGGCGGCGCAATGCGCCAGCCATTCGCCGGTCATCGCGGTGCGGTCGCCCATGGCGTTGAACTTGGCGTAGTCGATGGCCGGTTCCGGGGCGAGATTCAGAATGATCACTGGAACCTTGGCGCGCTGGACCACCGGCAGCACCGTGGAAGACAGCGCGTAGGTGGTGACGTGCAGAAAGATCACGTCCACATCCGCCACGCGGAACTGGTGGCCGGCGGCGAGCGCCTTTTGGGGATTGTCAATGAGGCCGAGGTTCACCACCTCGACGCCGGGCCGCTCCAGTTTTTTCTGGACGGTGCGGACATAACCTTCGAGGCGAGGCTTGAGGCCCTTGAACTGCGGCCAGTAGGTGTCGAGGCCGATGCCGAAAAGTCCGACCCTGAGTTTTTGCTTCATGTGAAAAAATTCTCAGCAAAGAATGCGCAAGCCGCAAACGACTGGCGAGTTGAATTTATCGACGGCGGCGCTGTCAGCATCCATCGAACGCCAGGACGGAAACCTTTGGCCGCAGAGAACGCAAAGAACATCGGCATCAAGTCAAAAGCCACGGAGTTTCATCATGGTGATCCGCGGAATACGGATGGTGACGAGGTAGCGCAGGGCGTCGGCTAGATCATCGCCGCCGGCCCCCTCCTCGTTGATGTTGGTCTTCAAGATATCGCCGGGGCGGTCGAGATTGTGCTGCAAAAGGGGAAGGCAACCGATGAGGCGCGTGCAGCGCGGATGGATGAACAGCTTGGGCGGGATGCCGGCCTCGGGGTCCGGCGACTGGAGATCAGGCTGCCGGTGGCTGATGTTCAGAACGCAAACCATATTTGGCACGAAGGCTCTCTAAGATTTTAATCTGGGAATCCGCGCTGGATGCTTGTGTCCAAGCTAGAAATGCGACCATCACCAGAACCATGAACCAGCCAGGCTGTGAAGAGGAAAAAAGCACCCCGACGCAACAACCAGTAGCAATGCAGGCAACCCATCTGCAACACGTGCGAATTGTAGCCAGCTGTCGCATGGCACGATGCCACTGCTCTGTCACTGGCGACTTGGATCCGGCCACTAGATTAGGCATCATTTTGTGGGTGCTGGTTCCAGTAAATATAACTTCCCGTCTTTTTCGCCAACGGGATATGTTCCATCCTTGAATTGGCCACCCGGAGTAAATGTAATCTTTAGCTGCTTGACGACCGAAAGGTTCGAACGATACGAGACGCCATCTGTATCTTTCCAAACAAGATCAGGCTCATTGGGGTCTGGATTCGTGAGCGTGATGTCAGTGGCTTCCTGCTTAGCATCTCTGGCATACTGCTTCTTGCCGCTGTCTTTGAATTTTTCTGGAACTCTGTCCCAGCAAGTAAGCGCCACAAAAGCATCGGCATCATGCTTCTCGAAAGCCTGCTTGGCGGCTGCGACAAATCGCGCCTCTTCGTCTGGCGATGCCGCCAGAACTGGCTGCAATCGAAAGACCAAAATCGCGGTGAGAGCTAATAACAATGTTTTCATAGGCGTGGTGTATTTAGCAGTGCGATATAATGATGCCTATTTAGGAAATCAGGCGCAAAATGCGTTTAATCATGGCAGGCATGAAAGGGTTGTATTTCATTGTTTCCAACTCGTCAAGGGGAATGGAGTCCAGAGGGCGATGCCCTTTGGCGCGGTCTGGTGGGCTCCGGTATGCGGGGGCGACGAAGTCACGGACGATCACGCAACGGAAGCTGAGGGGGCTTTGAATTTACGATATACGATTTACGATTTGGGAACGGGTGCAGGCTGTTATTATATTAGCCCACAGAAATCTCATTCTGAACACTCCTCCTGAATCTCGCCGGAATCCCAAACAACGTCGCAATGTTTGCAGTCGAAAAGAATCCGGTGACGGTTGGCTTGTGCGCGCAACGACTCGGCTCGAAACATCATGCGATGACCACACTGCGGGCAACGACGACGATAATAAAGCCCAACCAGGACTGCGACCAATCCAGCCGCAACAAACCAGAATGGTGTGAGTGAATCTGCACGCACAGCCGAGACAACGCAAAGAATCGAAAGCGTGATGAATGTCACGGTAACTCCGGCAACTCGTGACCGGCGAAGCTTTGGTAGTGGACGCTCAACGCTCATGGTGCATATGGCCTATCGTTGGATTGGGCGGCATTTGCGACTCATGGCTGAGGCTGATAAAACGAACCAGTCATGTGTGAAATTAAAACGGGAATGAGATTGGTCATCAATGTAACAGTGGGATAACCAACCGGCAAGATGGCAACCTTCAGAATCGTAGACCGTTTCGGTGAGCGGCACACGAAAAAGGTCAAAACCAATAATCCCAACAGTGCAACGGCTTGGCAGCACGCCGCAGTAGCCCCATGACCGGCCAAAAGCATCCCGCCTGGAAAAAGGTGCATCGGAATCAGGCTAAACATCGCGAACCAAATCCGGTCCGGGATTTCGCCCATGTTTGCCAACAAGACTTGGAGATACATAAGTTGCATTTATTCCATTGTTTCCGGCGCGTCAAGAAGCGTTTTGCGTGGATATTTATGCGGGGTACGGTTGGCTCGAAATTGCCGTGGTAGGGCGAAAGTTTTATCTAAACTCGAAAAAGGGGCCGATATCAATATTTAAATCTTGATCTTCCTTAACGATACATGTCGAGGAGTACATCGGAATAAGTAAATACGAAACTGCTGTAAAGAGCGCAGCAATAACGAAGGTTGTAGCAATCACCACGTGCCAGCGCGACTTGAGATTGGCAAAAGCGCCGCAAAGTCGCATGGCCAACCAATAACACTGATACTTCAGTTCTTTTAGCAGAATTAAAGTTGGCGATTTTGTATAGTCAATTAACATAAACGATCTCTGCCGCCTGGCCAGGACTTTGGCTGGCATCGTCATCGTGTCTGCTCCTCTTGACGAGTCTGCCGCAACCGCCGGTCACTCAGGCGATGCCACCAGCCTCAAAAAGCTCTCGTAAAAAGGGCTCCGAAAATCTCCGCTCTACTTCCGACGCCGAATAATAAATGAAACGGTCGCCAGGCAAAGACCGCCGCCGAGCAAAAACAAAGCTCCGTATCCGGCGTTTGGCAAAACTGCTAAAATAGCACTCATAAAATCTCAAGACCGCCTAGCGGCCTAGCGACCGACGACTCGCGACAGGAACCGTGATGGCGGAATCCGTAGCACGGTGGCAGCCAGCGCCAACGGCTCCGGCGACTTAGGCATCGTGGACATTCTCCTTTGGGGGCAACGGGTTCTTATCATGATTTCGGCGATAGAACGCATATATCAAGCTGGCAATCACTACCAGAAATAAACCGAAGCCTCCAATATCAACTGTATGGCCTTGTAAATAGCTCACAATAATCAGCACGGCAAACATTGTGCCAAAACCACTCGTAGCATATGTGTAAAATGATGTGTTCATAGATTTTGTATTACATTCGTGCTCGGTGCCTGACTACTAAGTCGGACGCGTTTTGCCGTTAAACATGGCAGGCATGTTGCGGTTGCTGCGGCGATTTTTAGGCCGTCGTCTTGTCATGTCTATCCTTTTCTAATCTATCGATGGTTCGCAGCAAACGTATATCTGACTCAAGCTTCAAACTAATGATTATCATTATCGTGATTGGAAATGCACTTCCCGCCGCCGTCATGCCTCCGGTCCAAATCGCAAGCATCGAACAAATACCAACCACCGCCACAAAGAAAAAAATAACGGTGCGACGCTTGGAAAGAGAATCAATCTGGGCGCGACGCCGAATTGGGTCGGCAACCATCTCATCAAATTCTTCGTCTTGTTTTTTGAACATATTCTTGTGTTGTTCGGCAACGCGCCCTGACCACGTAGTCGGGCTCAAGTTGTGGTTAACCATGGCGGGCATGAATGGGTTTCATTTCATTGATTTTGGCTCGGCAAGAAGCGTTTGCTTGGGGATTAGGCCACTGGCTGGTCATGAATGGTGGACTGACGGCTGGACCGGCTGGACCGCTTCAACTTGTGGTGATTCCACCTTCGACCCGCTAATAAATAGCAGAACAAGTCCTGCGGCCAGCACGAAAAACAACACCCCAACGGTGATGAGGTAACGCTTGAAGTATTCCGGTTTGATCGCCAATACCAGCAGGCCTGCGCCAGCGATACTTAACAGGAGGCCAACTATAATGCCTCCGATGCCAAGTATCACCAGTCCCGGTGTGAGAAGCAAAAACCCCATTATTCCGAGCACTGTCTTGTTCATATATTCCCTTTAGTTTCCGCCGGCGGCTCAAGCATCAGGCTCATGGCCGTCGCGCTTGTGAAAAATGGATGTGAAAATCATGCCGCGCTGACGAGAAACCAGGAATGCAAATAAAACCAAAACTCCGATGACGAGCGCCAGCATCAACAGCTGCGGAAAAATCACCACGGCGGCCAATCCGATGACGACAAATCCCCCCTCGATCGTGCGCCGCAAACGCCGGACTTCGGCGCGCAGCTCTTGAACCTCTCGCTTCACTTTGAAATCGATGTCATCCATTCTAGTGTTTCCATTCGACGAGTTTTTTCCAATCTGCCGAACCGTTACGATATGCGAGCAACACTTTCAGTGCTTCCTCGAAGGTAAGGGTATCCTGCTTTGAGAAAACGCAGTCTTTTCCATCGGGGTCTGCATTGGGGCAATAGTCCAAAGCAAAATGTCCTTTTCCATTTGCTTCAATTTGAAGAGTTTCAGGCTTTCCATCGGGCATAATCTGGAAAATCCCACCAACATCATCGCTTACAGGCGTGTGCATAGCGGTACGGATGTCGGCTTCGGTGGGATTGGCTATCTTTTTCTGGTTGTTTTCGATAACAAAAATCAACGTGTAGTTCAGGGTCTTTTGGGCTGGGGTGGTGGTGAGTTTGTTGGTCGTCTGTGCGCTCACGGTACAGCAACCGACAATCAACAGTAGCGGAATGATGTGTTGAATTTTCATAAAGTGTCCTGGCCCCTCGCGATAATGGACGGCGCTTGGTGCAGTCCATCTATGGTCATTGATTTGACTTTATTCCTGTGCGGGCGGGTGGTCGAGAAGTTTTTTACACGGCTGGCAGGCGTGAGAGCGGCCACCGCAAATCCAGTTTGGAGTCCAGAGCGGGACGCCCTTTGGCGCGGTCTGGTGCACGGAGCAGCTTGCCAGGCGCCCTGATGCGGAGGATCTTTTCCGCGACCCCGCGGTCATCAATCAGGCCATGACGCGCAGGAGGTGCTGGCAGACCGAGCAGCGCAGCGGGTCAACATGCCGGACGCGCAGAATCAAGTCCGGGCGGTCGCCGTGATTCATCACATGGCAAATCGCCCTTCGTATTCCACGGGTCATTTGCGAGCCAGACCGCAAAACCACGGCAGGGAGTGTGCAATGTAAAGAAACGACTCCTTTCGGTCATTCCGGCCAGGGCGGTTCATAGATTGACATTGAAAAACATCCGGCGCAAAGTTCCCGCGAGGATTAAACCATTAACTGATTATGGCTCTCATACAAAGCGTGACCGTGGGCGACCGCATCATTGATTTGCACCAGTTTTCCGGGGAGGTGATGGAGGAAAAGAAGTGGGCCACCACCCAGGTGACCAGCGCTGGCGGCGGTTATAATGTGAATACGGGCCAGAACAACCCGGTGACCATCTCCTCAATTAACCGGACCCACGACCAGTTCTTTTTGAAAAGCGACACCGGCCAGGAAATGGCGGTGGAATTGACCGACGCGGGACTGGCCCTGCGCAAGGGACATCGCGTGACAGTCTTTTGGGGCATCATCCACGGACAGGCGAACGGCAAGTATGTCGCGATCTACAATCACACGACGAACAGCCTCACGAAGATGGACGACGCCATCAATGGCCTGGCGATGAAGCCGGCTTCCGGGCTGGTGTCGCTGGCATTTATTGCGAGCATCTTCGGAATTTGTCTCTACGGCTTGGGTTTCATTGGCCTCGTCGTTTTATATATTTTCTGGAGAATACGTAAACAGAGGAACTTGGAACTGGTCGCCATCTTGCAGGCGGCGCTGGACGGCGCGATTGCCGAGGCGAAAGCCGCGAAGGTTGCGTAGGGTGCGCACCGCATTCCCGGGAGGCCAGTTGGCAGTAAAATTCCCGGCAACAAGATTTCACCTGGAAGCAAATCAGCTCGCCTCCGCTTAAAAGCAATAGTAACTCCGGGGCAATTGGGTAGGGGTCGGTTCGGGGATGGAAAACGGGCTTGCAAATCCATGGAGCCGGAAGAACATTACGAAGGAGCGCGCGCAGGTCGCGGGCAAGGAGCCAAACGAGAAATCCACTTGATTCTGGACAACTATGAAAACCTTTTTAAGAAACACCCTGGTTTTACTGCTGTTGTCCAGCCTGCCGGGTCAGGCGGCTTTGACCGCGACCAATCTCGCCGCCGGCAGCGCGGCAAATCACAGCCTGTTCATCAAGTCTGACGGCAGTCTCTGGGCCATGGGAATTAACACGGAAGGGCAGCTGGGCAATGGCAATGCGGTCAACACCAACCGGCCGGTGCTGATCGTCACCAATGGTGTCACCGCCGTGGCGGCAGGCTACTACCACAGCCTGTTTCTCAAATCGGATGGAAGCCTTTGGGGGATCGGCTATAATTTTTACGGACAATTGGGGGATGGCACCTCGCTATTTGCCACGAACAAGCCGGAGCAAGTCTTGCCGGGCGGCGTCACCAACATTGCCGCGGGTTATTACCACAGTCTGTTCCTCAAGACGGATGGCACTTTGTGTGGAATGGGTGACAACGAATACGGGCAACTGGGAAAGGCCGGTTTCACCAGCACCAACGCACCGGTCCTGATCACGAATGGCGTCACGGCATTCACGGCCGGTTATTATCACAGCTTGTTTGTCAGAACGGACGGCAGCTTGTGGGCCATGGGCTACAATCTATATGGCCAGTTGGGCGATGGCAATTCGCTCAACACCAACCGGCCGGTGCTGATCGTCACCAATGGCGTCACCGCCGTGGCGGCCGGGTACTACCACAGCCTGTTCCTCAAAGCGGATGGCAGCCTTTGGGGGATGGGTTTCAACGGCAACGGGCAGTTGGGGGACGGCACTTTGAACAATACCAACCTGCCGGAAATGATTTATCCCAGCAACGTCGTGGCCATTGCCGCCGGCCGGTGGCACAGCCTGTTCATCACGGCCGATGGCGCCCTGCGTGCGACGGGATACAATGTCTATGGCCAACTGGGGGACGGCACCTTCAACGGTTACATCAACCGGTCGGAAGCGGTTTGTCCCAGCAACGTGGTTGCGGTCGCAGCCGGGGAGTATCACACCCTGTTTCTCAAATCGGACGGCAGCCTTTGGGGAATGGGCTATAACCTCAATGGCCAACTGGGCGACGGATTTGTTGACAGCGTAACGCCCTTCGGCACAGCTTTGCCGGAGAAGATTTTCCCCTCACCACCGCCGGTATTGACGAGTGCCATTTCGTCCACGACCAACTTCCAGATCAGTGCCACGACCGGATTCGGCGGAAATTTATATCTGCTGGGCACCACCAACATCGCCCTGCCGTTAAACCAGTGGACAATAGTTCGAACCAATCTTGTCACCACCCGCGGCGCCGGCAATTTTTCCGTCCTGCTGACCAATGCGGTGAATTACAGCAGTGGACAGCTTTATTTATTGCAGTCCCAATAACGGTGTCAGCCAAAACTGAAAGGCCCCGCAAGATGGCGGACAACTGATAGGAGATTGCTTTTCATGCGGGCTCATTTACCAAGAGCATTTCCATCAAATATATAACGATGGGCTGATGGTCCTAGTGGACAGGGGTCTTTTTTGGTTTTGGGCTTCGTTTCAACTCAGTTACAGGGGTTTTTCAAACCTGCGCCTTCGCTGAAGCCTCGCCAAAAAGTCCGTGCCGGACCGGCCATCAATCCTCGCTGCCCATCTCTACATCTTTTCTGTCAATGCTCTAACGCTGTGCGGGCGAGCATGCGGCTGGGGCGAGTTTAGCAGATATTTGCGAGCGGGATTGCTAAAGTGTGCAAAGTGAAGAACCGACCCATTTCCGGCGAAGTCGCGCCGTAGCCGCGCCGGGCGAGCTGCAAGGCTGTCTGCATCCAGCGGCACTCACGATTGCGAACAAATTCTGCCTGGGGCTTCGCGGTCGCGGACTTTGTGACAATTAATTTTTCATCCGACGCAATAGGAAGTATTCATTATACGGTCGATCGTCGGTGACCTGGACATTGGGGTCAAGGTTGAGGGTCGAGGGCAGGGAAAATTCATTGGTGATCACCCGCGCAAGATAGGCTGTGACGTCTTGGGAATCACTCCATTCCATGAGGTCTTTTTTCGCGGCGGCCGGCAGCCGGGCGGCCAATTCCGCCGGGCCAAGCGGCTCGATTGGTGTCATGGAGGTGATCAGGTGAATGCCCGAGCCGTCGACCGATGGAAATCCGCGCACATAAGGGAAAGATTCGTGGGTGGAACGGATGACGGCCTGCGTGATAAGCGCTTCCCCGCCGGGAAACCACATCTGCACGATGCCGTTGGTGTTCAGATGTTGCTTGGCCAGCGTGTAAAAATCCGTGGAAAAGAGCAGGCTGGAGCCGGCGGCCTCCACTGGCGGCGGCGGATCCACCGCGATGATGTCAAATTTTTTCCCGCACCGGCTGAGATAACGCCGGCCGTCGTCAATGATGATGTGACCATTGGGATTGTTGACGACTTCTTCCGCGTTGGCATGGTAAAATCCAAAAGCCTTGGTCACGCTCGGCACCAGTTCCACCACCGTTGTGTCAATGTCCCAGCTCAAGGCCGAGCGGTATGTCGTCCCCATCCCGAAACAAATGATGAGCATGGATTTGGGTTGTCCCTGATGAAGCACGAGCGGCAGATGGGCGATGAACTTAGTGATTGGCGTCAGCTTGGTCATCCCAATGCCGTTCACGAGCAGCCATTTATCTTCCTTATTGCTTCCGAACGAAATGACGGAGGCCATGTAATCGCGGCGGACAACCGTGTTCTCGGTTTGCTTGAACAGCGCGTCCTCGAAATCCTCGGAGAAATAATTCGTCCCGACCAGCATGGCGGCCACCACGGACCCGAAGCTCACCCGCCGCAGCCAGGATTGAGACCGGCACAGCGCCAGCCAGAAGGCGATGAACGGCAGCGCCAGCAAAATCAAGGCGCAGCGTTCGCTCACCCACGGCAGCAGCAGATAACATCCGACGAGCGGGCCGAGGATGCACCCCAGGACATTGATGGCATAAGCCTGCCCGGCGCGGCGCGGCTGGCCCGCGGCGTATTCGTCAATCAGGCCAGGCGTCAAATATCCGAGCAATCCGCAGAACGGACAGATGCTGCCCAGCAGGATCAGGGCGCTAGCAGGATCAATGCTGCCGATCCAAAACTTTTCGGACAACATCCGCGGATCGTTCGCCAGCACCGGCAGGAAGGCGGTGATGGCCAGCGCCGAAAACAGCGTTCCCTTGGAAATGACTCGGCCCCGGCGCAAATCCCGGCGATACACCAGCGACCCAAAAAAGGTCGCGCCCAAATAGGTGAAGACTACCAGCGCGAAGGAATATACCTGCGTCTTCAAGACCACCGCAAACGCGCGCGACCAGACGACCTCCATGGCCATGGCGATGAAGCCCGTTGAAAACAGGATCAGCCGGACCAGCCCGGCTTGGGAATTTCCCGCCGGCGCGGGCGCTTCCACCCTGGCTTCGGCTCCAACCTCAGGAGATTTTTTCTGCGGCTGCTGTTCCCACGCCAGGCAGGCGCTGATGAAGGCGATGGTGAAATTTGCCGCCGCCGCCACCCAGAGCGTGTGGTTGAACCCGAGGTTTTCCACGAACAGCACGGCGGTGCAGAACGTTCCGCTCATCGCGCCGAGAACGTTCGCCAGATACAGGAAACTGAAACTCTCCGTGTTCCGGGCATCCACTTCCCGCACATAGCTCATCATGAACGGAAACGTCGTGCCCATGCAGACGCACCAGGGAAAGATCGAGACTGCCAGCGCCAGCGCGGAGCACGCCAGATAGCTGAATGAATCCATCTGGCCCGTAGGCAGCAAAAGATGTTCGCTGATGACGAACAGCTTCGGCACCGCAAACGCGCCCAGCCCAATCAGCAGCTCCGCCCCGCCGTAAAATACGGCGGCGGAAAGCCCGGTCTTCTTCACGAAGGCAGCGATGAAACGCCCGCCCGCCCACGACCCGAGGGCCAGCCCCAGCATGAACACCGACAGCACCACCGACAGAACCGGCGTGATGATGCCGAACGACGCGAACGCCATGCGCGTCCACACCACCTGATAGACGAGGCTGGCGAACCCGGAAAAAAAGAAGAGAAAAAACAGGACCCGGCGCGTGAATTGGTTCATGTCGGTCGGTTATTTAACCGCCACACTTGATTTGCGCAAGATTCAAAGTCCGCGCGATTTACCAAATCATTCCTCAAACAACTGCTGCGCGAATTGTTTCGCATCGAACGGCTGCAAGTCACTGATAGGAAATTGCTTTTCCATTTTCTTGACGCTGCGCGGGCATGCACCCGGCGGGGGCGGATTAAGCAGATATTTGCGAGCGGGATTGCAAAAGGGTACAAAGTAGAGAACCGACTTCTTTCCGACCCCTTTCAGGTGAAATTGCGCAGTTGCCGCATGGCCGGAATGGAAATCCAATCCGTCGCGAAGCATAGAATTGTTGGCTGGACAAAGATTTTGAACGGGCGCAAAGTCAACGCCATGATACCTGTTGTGCTCCGCTGCCCGGCCGCCTTCGCATTGGTCATGGTCATGCTGCTGCTCGGGCCGCCTTCGGCCAGATGCCAGACGGAAGGTATAATTCCGCTTATTAAGCTCAACGATGTGCCCATCACCGCGGCGATCGATACTTTTGCCCGGATGGCGAAATTCAACTACATCGTAGACCCAAAACTGTACGCGCCGCCTGGTGGTTCCAATCCGCAGGGCATGACCGAACCCAAGCCAAACATTGACTGGACCAACATCAGCGCAACCAACGCGCTCATCCGGATACTCAAGGAAAACGGCCTGGTAATGGTGCCGGACAAATTCACCACCATCACGCTCATCACCGGCACCCACCACGTCGCCAACGTCGTGGATGCGAGCCTGCTCGTCAGCACCAATGCGACGGCGGCGATGACGAATGGGGCAACTACGCCATTACATTTCTGGGGTGTGACGCTGGATGCAGCCCTCAAACAACTGATTGAGCTAGGTGGCTTCAACGCCGTGCTCGACCCAAAAGTGCACACGGAAGCTGGCTGGGATCACCATCAGCTTAAGATTCCGATGGTGGCCTCCGTTAAATGGGGCGAAGTGCCGACCGTTAAATTTCATTGGGAGAAACTCACGCCGAAGCAGGCCATCGTCGCGCTGTGTGAGGCTTACGATTTGGTCATCGTCAAGGACGCCGTCACCGGCGTTATCAGCATCAAGCCCAAGCCATGACTATGCCTGCGGTATTCGGCTGCTGACATTTCGCGCCATCGCGGGTGAATTGCGCGTCGTGAACCACAATTCAATAATACTGATAGGTAATTGCATTTTCATGCGGGCGTCATTTACTTGACGCCGTGCGGGTGATTTGAGTCTTTTAACGGGCTGCCAGATGTCATCCGCCTATTAAGAATCCGACAAGAATTATTATACTGCCAACCTTAATGGGCATAATGATGGACAGCATGCAAGGTCCATTCCTCAAGAATGCGAAGCCGGGTTCGGCGGGATTGTGGTAAACATTCAATGAGGGCTTGCTTTCTAACTGGTCGCATAAACCTTGCGCCATTTCTTGTGTAAAACAACCGTACGTACTACTAAGACTGTAAACTAGTGACGAAGTAAAGGTGACTAGGCATCATGGTCATCTGACTTAACTCTACTCTTAAAAAACCGCACCAGTCTAACGAATATAAGGAAAATGAGC
>CAIQEI010000120.1 GCA_903870815.1 uncultured Verrucomicrobia subdivision 3 bacterium | reverse complement strand
CTCCGGTCGGGCTTCGCCCTCCCTATGCAGGGGATGGACAAAGAACAAACAAAAACATAAACTCAACCATGTCCCAGGACTAACTCATGGACTGGATCAGAAAAGTGAAGCCGGTCACATGCACCAGGGCAATTTGTTCGTAAATCCGTTCCTGGGCTACACCTGGTGGGACCAGGAGACCGACGGTGAATTCATGTATCCAGCCAGGCAGAAAAATCCGACGCCGGACGAATTCGTAAAATCCAACCGCGACAATCCCGAAGCCGCCGCCGCCCGGGGTTTGTGGGGCGACCTGGATTTTCTGGAAAAAGTTTCCGAGCTGAATCCGAAACTAACGAACACGCAGTTCGCTGATTATCACGGGCACGGCTGGATTTTCCGCGCGGTATTTAAGCACGACCGCGAAGGCAACTTGCGCGACCGGGACGAGAACATCATTCCGTTCGACGATCCGCAGAAATTTGCCAAGGCTGTTCACCTAAAGGACGAACATCTCGCGCATGGGATGCAATGCGCCGACTGCCATTTTGACGTGGATGTCCACGGCAACGGTCTGCTTTACGGCGAGCCGCGCGCGGCGACGACCATTGAGTGCATCGACTGCCACGGCACCATCACAAAACGCCCGACTCTCGTCACCAGCGGCAACGCCGGTATCTGGAATGGTTCGGCCATCACCAATGTGGATTTGCGCGCAAACAACACCGCCTACGGCCCGCGCTTTTACTGGCAGGGGAACAAACTGTTCCAGCGCTCCTCGATGGCACCGGATTTGATCTGGGAAGTGCCGCAGACAATCGACACCATTGATCCGACTTCTTCGCATTACAATGCCAAGTCGGCTTACGCGAAAACGCTCCAGCGCGACGGGAAAACCTGGGGCGCGGTTCCAGCCGGGGCGGCGAGCGCCGCGAGTCCCAAATCCTCGGATGACGTTAATGGGCCAGTGACTCGTGGAACTCGTCCCTCCGAAAGTGCGTGTCAACGCTACTTGGCGCACGACAATTCCAATGTCGGTTGCCAGATATGCCATTCCTCATGGGCGACTTCGTGCTTTGGCTGCCATCTGCCGATGCGCGCCAATCAGCGCGTGCCGCTGAACAAATTCGAAGGCACCACCACGCGAAATTTCACCAGCTACAATCCCCAGGTCATCCGCGACGACGTGTTCCAGCTCGGCATTGACGCCAGCTATAAAAGCAACCGGCTCGCCGTACTGCGGTCGTCGAGCGCGGTCGTCGTCAGTTCGCAGAACGCAAACCGTGAATGGGTCTATTCGCAGCAGCAAACCATCAGCGCGGAAGGTTACAGCGGCCAGGCTTACAACCCGCATCTGCCGCACACCACGAGCGGCGCCGGCACCACGAAAAATTGCGAGGACTGCCACCTCGCCAAATCGAACGACAACAATGCGTGGCTCGCGTCGCTGCTCGGCTTGGGGACCGGCACGGTGAATTTCTTCGGCCGCTACGCTTACGTCGGCGAAGGCCGGGGTGGCCTTGACGCCATCATTTGGACAGAGCAGGAAGAACCGCAGGCCGCGCTCGGCAGCCATTTGCAGCGGCTGGCCTATCCCGATAATTACAAAAAGTTCACCGGGGAAGCTCACGGCATCCTGAAGGAAGGCGAACACAAGGAAGGTAACGAAATTCTCGACCTCGTCCAGCGCGGCGAATACCTCTACACCGCCAACGGTGCCGACGGCTTCGAGGTTTTTGACCTGGCGAACATTGACCAGAAAGGATTTTCCGAACGCCTCAGCACTGCGCCGGTTTCGCCGCTCGGCCAGCGCACCTACGTCCGCACCAAATACGCGACCAGCGTCACGCTACCCAGCACGCTCGGCGTGGATCCGCTGCGCTCGCATCGACCGGAAAATCAGGAGCAACCCGTCAGCCCGATTTATGCGTGGGTATTCGTCACCGATCGCGAGGAAGGTCTGGTGATGGTGACGGTCGGCACTTTGCTGGATGGCAATCCCGACAATAACTTTTTCGACCGCGAAAAAATCATCCGCTTCAACCCGGATGGCAAACTCACCGGCGCGATGCACAGCTTCATGGCGGGAACGAATCTTTACGTCGTCGGCAAAAATGGATTGTTTGTTGTCGGCCTGCGCAATGATGCGCTCGAAGCGCCGGTGCTGGCGGGCGAATTGACGACCGGCCTCAACTATCCGCGCGCCGTCGGCGTGCAGTTCCGCTACGGCTTCGTGACCGACGAGGACGGATTCAAGGTCGTGGACTTGACCGAACCGACGAAGCCGAAGTTGATTCCCGGCGCTTTCGTGCCGCTGAAAAATGCGCAGCGTTTTTATCTTGCTCGGACATACGCCTACGTCGCCGACGGCACCGACGGGCTGGCGTTTATCGACATTTCAAATCCGGAAAACCCCCGCCTCGAACGCATCTACAATGCCGACGGAAAACTGAACGATACGCGCGCCGTGCAAATCGGCTCGATCAATGCGTCGGAATTCGCCCTCATCGCGGACGGCAAAAACGGGCTGCGAATCGTTCAACTGATTTCGCCGGAGAATGTTCCCGGCGCGGCGGGCTTCAGCCCGGTGCCAAATCCGAAGCTCATCGCAACTTACCCGACCCCATCACCCGCCGTCGCCGTTGGTCGCGGCCTCGACCGCGACCGGGTGGTGGATGAAAGCGGGAATCAAACGGTCGTATTCGGGCGCAAAGGCTCGCGTCCGTTTAATCTCGCGGAGATGAAAAAGCTATATGAGCGCGACGGCGATATTTACACCGTGGAAAATGTTTTCCAGCGCGACGGAAAACTGGTGACGCGCGCCGGTGAAGAAGTGATACCGGCAGCGGAATTTCAGCCAGCGGAACCGGAACCGGTGGCGCCGTCGGCCGACCGGGAACGCTTGATCCGCCGGGGCCAATGAAAAAACTGTCCACCATATTATTACTGGCTGCCGCCGTCATTCCGCTGCGCGCGCAGGATTCGGTGACGACGCTGGCTGGGCAGGCGCTCGTCAGCGGCGCGGCGAATGGCACCGGCACCAATGCCGCGTTCAGCGATCCCGCCGCGATCGTCGCGGATGCGCATGGGAATTTCTTCGTGGCTGATTCGCAAAACCATGCGATCCGCAAAGTCACGACCAACGGCGTGGTCACGACTTTCGCCGGCAGCCTGGGCGTGGCGGGAACTTCCGACGGCACCGGCACCGGGGCGCGGTTTAATTCTCCGTGCGGCCTGGCGTTTGACGGCAGTGGAAATCTGTTTGTAAGCGACACCGGCAACAGCACGATCCGTAAAATCACCCCGGCGGGCGCGGTTTCCACTTTCGCCGGCAGCGCCGGACAAAGTGGTTTTGCCGATGGCGCGGCGGGCAGCGCGCAATTCAGTTCGCCCTTGGGCATCGTCGTTGCACCCAACGGCAATGTCTATGTCGCCGACTGCGGCAATCATTGTCTCCGCGCGATTTCCGGCGGCGTGGTTTCGACTTTCGCGGGTCGTCCACAAGTCTGGGGTACCGCCGACGGCCGCGGCACAAACGCCCAGTTCGACGGGCCGATTGGCCTGGCGTTCGACAGCCACACCAATCTTTTTGTTAGCGACGCGAACAACGACACGATCCGTATAATCGCGCCGGACCGCAGCGTCACAACGTTCGCCGGCGTGGCTAACGAAGATGGCGCGGCGGACGGGGATTTGAATTCCGCGCGGTTCCGCAGCCCGGCGGAAATGGCGTTCGACCCAAAGGGGAATTTGTTTATCGCGGATTCGTTCAATCAGACGATCCGCGAAATAACCACGAACGGCGTGGTTAGCACGGTAAGCGGTATGACGGCCATCGATGGTTCAGTGGATGGGGAGAATGGTGTCGCAAGGTTTTACAATCCTTACGGAGTGGTCGTGGCGGCGGACGGCTCGCTCTTAATTGCGGACACTTACAACGAACTGGTGCGCCAGGTGCTAGTACCATTCCGGTTGGCGTTGCAAATTTCTGGCGCAACGCAGGTCACGACGATTTCCTGGGATTCGGTTGTCGGGAAGAAATATCAAGTGCAGGTAAAATCGGATTTATCGGTGTCGTGGACGAACCTGGCTTCTATTCTGACGGCCACCAATTTAACTTTGAGCGCACCGGATGCCTCCGCAGGCAGATCGCGTTATTATCGCGTTCTGCGTCTCAACTGATCTTCTTCTTACTGGGTGATAAGGCGGCGTATGATGATGTTGTCAAATGGATGCGGGATACCGGCGTGGCATGATGCTCTTGGTGGGGTGTCCGTGACTCCATAAACCGGTTGACCGGATCGCGCCGGTGGGCAACGCTGCCGGTGCCCGTTATCCCGAGCCGGGCATGACCGCTGTGAACCGTTGACGGTTGGCGGCGCGGATTATTTTAGAACCCGCGCTGGAAGCTGATGCCGGCAAAGTGATGCTTTCGGCCTCGAGCGATGAAAACCCGCACGTCAGAAACGCAGATTATCGACCAGTTTATTCCCTCATCTGCCGCCGACCACAACCGCGCGCTCGCGCGGGTGGTGGCTCGGCCAAACGGAAAAAGACCAAGAACGAATGCGATTTGGGTGCGATTCATAATTTTCATCGGCACCTGGCATCGGCATACTGTCGTCCATGGCTGTTGAACTCACCGAAGCATTGCTCGCCGAGGCTGCCGGCTGGGACGTGATGAAGCGCGCCCGCGCCTTGCTCGCGCAGGGTCAGGTGGCCAGCTCGTATTGGGCGCCGCCGTTGTTGCGGGGCGTGGTGCAGGGCGATGGCATGACCTTTCGCGGTTCGCTGGTCATCAAAGACTCTGTGGACATTGAAAACCTCTGCAACTGCCGGGAGGCGCGCGAATGGGGGAAAATCTGCGCCCACGGCGTGGCCGTCGGGCTGCATTGGTTGAAGGCCCAGAAGGCGGAACCAATCCCGGCTTTGCCGCGATCGGTCGCCGCTCTGCCGGCCAGAATTCCCCCGACCCGCTTAAGTGCGGCCGAAGGCGAACCGGCTGAATTATTCATCATTCTTCCGCCCAACTTTGACCAGGCGCTCGCCCGCGGCAAGGTAATGCTGGTGCTGGAGGCGAAATGGGGTGGCGGGCGGTGTCCGCTCAATGCGCTGCCGAAAGGGCGCACCTTCGCCTTTTCGCCACCCGACGACGCGCTCATCGAGCAACTCGAAACCATGACGAATGGCGAGACTCCCGCACTGTTACAACTGGAGACGAAGGATTTCGCCGCGCTCATCCCGTTGCTCGTGGATCACCAGAACATCACGCTCGGAAAATCCCGGGCGGTCACGGTCATTAAGACGCCGCTGAAACTGCCGCTCCGCGCCACGCTGGAAGCAAACGGGGAAATTGTTTTGGCGCTGAAAGACCAAACGGCGGCGCTCGCGATGGCCGGCGACTGGGTCTGGCAAAATCATGCGTTGCAGCCACTCGGCCTGCCGGCGGAGCTGAAAGAAGTTCTACGCGCGCCCGTGCGCGTGGCGCGCTCGCAAGTGCCTCATTTTTTGAGCCAGCATTGGCCGCAATTGTCGGCGGCGGGCGGACTGGAGGCAAATTTCAAGCTGGACGATTTCTCGCTCGCCCCGCGGGCCCCCCGGTTTCTGCTGGCGCTCAAGGGCGGGCTTACGCAATTGAGCGCCCTGTTGCAATGCGCCTATGGTGAGCGCATCATGACGGTCGGCGTCACGGCGGCCGATGAAGCCGTCTGGCTGCCCGATCCCGACTCGCCGAGGCGCTATGCCGCACGGGATTTCAACGCCGAGCGCACGGCGCTCGGCCGGTTGCACCGCTGCGGTTTTGCCGATCCCGACCACAGCGGGAGGCTGCAATTGGCCGGACCGAATGCCGTGCTGAATTTTCTCGCGCGGGAATTTCCAAAACTCCAGCGCGAATGGAGCGTCACCTTGGACGAGCAGTTGGAGCACCGCACCCTGAAAAGCCTTGAGCGCGTCGAGCCGCAGTTTCAAATCACGGCGTCCGGCGTGCAATGGTTTGACCTCGGCGTCGTGTTCGCCTCCGGCGACGGCGAAACCTTTTCGGCGGCGGACATCCAGCGGCTGATCTTATCCGGGCAAAACCACACCCGCTTGAAGAACGGAAAATTGGCGGTGATCGACACCGGCGCGTTGGAGGAATTACAGGAGACGCTGCTCGACTGCGCGCCGCAACAAAATCCGGCCGGTTATCGCCTCAGCAGCCAGCAGGCGGGGTTTCTCGAAGCCACGCTCCGGCAGCACGCCGATTGGAAAGTGCAGGCTCCTGCCGCCTGGCGCGAGCGGGCGGCGAAGCAAAGCGGCGAGGCAAAATTGGAATGCCCGCTGCTGGGCGATTTGGAGCCGGTGCTGCGGCCTTACCAAAAACAAGGGGTGGCATGGCTGCACTTTTTGCGCGAAAACGGCTTTGGCGGAATCCTCGCCGACGAGATGGGGCTGGGCAAGACGCTGCAAACACTGGCGTTTCTGATGACATTGCGGCGCGCGGAATCCGGAATGCGGAATCATTCCCCCAACGCGTTCTCAGCGGCTCCGCCCTCCGCCCTCCGCCCTCCGCACTTGATCGTCTGTCCGACGAGCCTCGTGTATAACTGGGTCGCCGAGGTGAGGAAATTCACTCCGGAATTGAAAGTTCTCGCGCTGCACGGGCCGGACCGGCACGCGCGGTTCGATGAAATCGCCGCGAGCGATATCGTCGTGACGAGCTACGCGCTGATCCGCCGCGACGCGGAAAAATATCGCGGGCGGGAATTCGACACCGTGGTGCTCGACGAGGCGCAGCACATCAAAAACCGCCAGACGCAAAATGCGCAGGCGGTCAAGGCGGTGCGGGCGAAGCACCGGCTGGTGCTGACCGGCACCCCGCTGGAAAATTCCGTTTTGGATTTGTGGTCCATTTTTGATTTTCTCATGCCCGGTTATCTCGGCACCGCGAAGGATTTTCGCGAGCGCTACGAACAGCCCATCGCCCGGGAGAAAAATGCGGAGGCGCAATCGCGGCTCGCGCGGCGGCTGCGGCCTTTCCTGCTGCGCCGTTTGAAAAAGGATGTGGCCGCGGATTTGCCGGCGAAGCTGGAACAGGTTTCGTTCTGCGAACTGACCCCGGATCAGCGCGGCGTTTATCAGCAGGTCATTGAGGCCAGCCGCAAGGAGGTGCTGGAGGCGGTCGGGGCGCAGGGCATGGCCAAGAGCCGCATGGTGGTGCTGACCGCGCTGCTGCGGCTGCGGCAGGTGTGCTGTGATTTGCGGCTGTTGAAACTGGACCACGTGAAGCCGGCGAATGCCTCGGGCAAGCTGGAGTTGTTCGGCGAACTGCTGGAGGAAGTGATTGACGGCGGCCATCGCGTGCTGGTGTTCAGCCAGTTTGTCGGGATGCTGACCTTATTGAAGGACTGGCTGGAGGCGGAGAAAATTGATTTTTGCTATCTCGACGGTTCCACCACGGATCGAGGCGCGGTGGTGGAAGAGTTTCAAACCAATGCGGCAATTCCCGTGTTCCTCATCAGCCTGAAAGCCGGCGGCGTCGGCCTGAACTTGACGGGTGCGGACACGGTGATTCATTTCGATCCCTGGTGGAATCCAGCAGTGGAGGATCAGGCGACGGATCGCGCCCACCGGATTGGGCAGACCAAAGTCGTTACCAGCTACAAATTAATCACGCGCGACACGGTGGAGGAAAAAATCCTGCTCCTGCAAAATCGCAAGCGCGAGCTTATCCAGGCCACCATCAGCGGCGAGGAGGAGTTTGCCGCGTCGCTGAACTGGGCGGAAATCCAGGAACTCCTCGCATAAAGAATCAGTGCTGGGTCAAAGAAACGGCGAGGGACATGGTCCAGTGCCAGCCATCGTCCGGGAAAATACAATTCCTGGTGTTGAGATTCTGTTTTATCCTGTCAACCATCATGCGCCCAAAGTCATTAACCAAACACAATCCAGCATGGTGACGCCGGAATTTCACCGCCTCGAGGGTCGTTAGTTAGCGCAGCATCACTTTGTGCTGCTTCAACCAACTCTCGGCCACTCGATAATCAGGGCACCAGTTTTTTACCTGCTGCCAGAAGCGCTCCGAGTGGTTCATCTCTACCAGATGGGCTAGTTCGTGGATTACGATGTAATCCCGGACGAAAACGGGAGTCTGGACGAGCCGCCAATTCAGCGAGATGGTGCCGCGCCGGGAACAGGAACCCCACCGTGACCGCTGATTCCGCACCGTGATCCGTTTTACCGGCGCTTGAAACCGGGCCGCATGTTCAATCACCACCGGCGGTAATTCTTTCACCGCCAATTGCCACAAGTGCCGTTCGATCGCCGCCCGCAGATCTGAATCAGGGTCGGTGACTTTGACGGTCTCGCCACCGAGCCGGATCAAGCCATCTTCGCCAACCTCAATCTTCACCAATTCGCCGCGGAAGAAGATCTCCGAGCCGGGGCGCCATGGGACAGGATGTTTTGGGCGAGCCGCCAGCCGCTGCAACTGTTGTTCCAGCCAAGGGATGTTCCGCTCAATAAAACGATGGGCTTCGGCGACCGAGCCGCCACGCGGGATCGTCACTCTGGCCGTACCGTCCGGACGCAAGCGCAGCAGGTAGCGGCGCGCCCGGGGATGCCGGACCATGGCGATCGGGATATGACCCGCCCCCATTGGCACTGATTCTACCGGCGGAAGCTGACTGTCCGAGCTAAACTGAAAATCTGGCACTCGGAGAGTTAAAACCATGCGTCCGGTTTTGGCAAATCATAGACCATGGCAGATTCCGGGATGGATTGATGCGCCGCACGCGCGTAGCGCGCCAGGCGGCGATGTGGCAAATGAATCCCACAGCCAGCAGCAACCGAACGAATTCGCCTGGCCCCGGGAGCTAGGGTGGGGGACTGCTCCACACTGATGCGATCGGCGCGAGTGAATTGCCGAAAGTTTCCAAGCTCCATTTCCGCACGGCGCTGTGGGCGCCGGGTCTGCCTAGCCGCCGAAGACGGAGTGGAGCAAGAAATAATTACATTTATGCGTGAATAATTCGCGGTAAGCGTGAAAACCACGCGACCGGTCGACTGCTCGGCTTCGGAATACATCGTATTCATTGGGAGTTTTCGTTTGGCACACGCTATGCATTTGATTTCTGGCAGAACCATTAACCCGGAGGAAATTATGATACCGGTTAAAATTCAATGCGGTTGCGGTCAGCGGTATGTCTTCGATATCGAGCCGGTCTGCGGGCGGATGCCGGGGCGCGTCGCCTGTCCGGTGTGTGGGCAGGACGGCACGCGCGTGGCCAACGAAATCATCGCCTACACCCTCGCCAGCGAAATGTCCCACCACGACTCCCACCACGACAGCGTCAAGGAAACTGTGATGGCCGGCGCGGTGATCGGCTGCCTGATCGCCGGGCTGGCCGGGGTCGTCAAGGCGCTGAACATGGCCGGCGGGTTTGACGTGCTGCTCTGTCTGGTGGGCGCCACCGTGGCGTTTGGCATGGCGCTGGGGGTCTATTTCTGGAAGCGGTGACAGGCGTGGTCGGCCACCGAGTTCAACTTTGCGCTCGCGCCGATTCCCTTTACAACCGAAGTCCGGGCCCGGCAACACCGGCGCGGATAATTCAGGCCAGTGGCAATTTTGATTCCACCCGGGTGGTGTCGTCGTGAAGCTTTACCACCGGTTGTACTTCCGGGTGGATGGTGGCGTTGCCAATTTGGCTAATCAACTCGCAGGTTGCCCAGTTGAAAGCAAAGGACTGATACTGTGCTGCCCACTTTTGATGGCGTTTTTCCTCCTTGGCATCCAGCCAAGGCCAGCGCTGGGGCTTGCTGCGGATGCCGCAACGCCATGGTTTGGGAGTCAACCGGGCCCGAAAGCATTTCTGGGTGTGGCAAAGTTTCCGGTAAAGCGGATCCGCACCCAGCGCTTCAAACACGCCATCCGCCACGTCTGAGTCGGCGTCCACCAAAGCTTGGGTCGCCAATAACCGCAGGCCGGCCCGGGTCCGGTAAATCCGCCAGCCCCATTCGGGATGGTCGCGCGTCCAGGCCTCGATTTTTGCCATGGCCGCACTTTGGTCATTCGCCGCTGGCGTGCGGTCGGGCTTCCCAAAGAGTCTTTTGAAAAGCCCTGCCGGCTTGGGTTCGGGCAGGTCAATGTCCACAAACATCACGCGGGCGGTGTTGAGCACCAGGCAGCCATACGAGTTGCGAGTAACCACGGCGGCGGTCTGACCCGCGCCGTTTTTGATTTCCTGCATGACCTGTTCGCGGAACGGACGGTCGGGATAATAGCCGCCGTGCTTGGGCGGGAAATCGCCCGCTCGAAAACGGTCCGCCAATTGTTGGGCTGCTTGATTGGCCAGTGATTGCGCTTCGGCAAGGCTTTGAATTGACCAGCGCCAGCAAAAGAAATTTCCACTGGTTCCTCGGGCCCAGAATTGTGGGAAGTTCATGCCGCAAAAATGAGCCGGCAAATAACCTGTGGCAAGCATTTTCCAATCGGGAGCAAACACTTTTTTGCCCGGCGCCGTGGTCGTGAAGCAACACCTGATGAACGACCTGTTGAACAGGATATTTGTACCAGTCGTTATCAACATGTCGGTGAAAATGCGGCCGAGCTTGAACTGGTTAAGACCTCGACTGTTTTTTACCTTTGGCCCGGTAAGTTGATTTTCTCACTCAATTTACCTCGTTCGTATTTAAGCAGAGCCACCAACCACGACGAAGTGAAGAAACTTTCACCGTGTTCTTGCCAATGTTTTTCATGCTCGCAAGAATCTCGTTCGTGCCACCGTCATCCCAGCCGCTCGAAGTCCGGATCCCGGCTCACACCCGTCGCCAGGCGATGGATTGGAGCCTTGTTTTGGCCAGCCAGGGAATCGAACATGCCATTGATCATGATGAGGCCGCCGGCTGGATCCTGTCGGTTACGGCGGCCGACCACGACCTAGCCCTTGCCCAGATTCGTCAATACCGCTTGGAAAATCGCCACTGGCGGTGGCGCCGTCCGATTTTCCAGCCGGGACTGTTCTTCGACTGGAGTTGCGTTGGCTGGGTGGGGCTGACGCTAATCTTCTACGGGTGGAGTGAATCCCGGTCCGGATTGCGTTCTTTGGGCATGATGGATGTGGGCGCGGTATCGCAAGGCCAATGGTGGCGCTTGTTTACGGCCACCCTATTACACGCCGACCTCACGCATCTGGCCCTGAACGCCGTATTTGGTTTTCTGTTCCTCGGGCTGGCCCTGGGCCGGTACGGTCCCGGGGTGGGTTTGCTCGCGTCTTATCTGGCTGGGGCTGGCGGCAATGTCAGCGACTGGCTGGTCTATGATGCCGGGCAACGCGGTCTCGGGGCGTCGGGCGTGGTGATGGGCGCACTGGGCTTGATTACTTTCCCGTCATTGGCTCAGATAAAATCTCGCCATTCCAATGCCTTTCGGTTGGTTATCGGTGGTCTTGTGGGCGGGGCGCTTTTATTTTTGTTCGTTGGGACGAGTCCGGAGGCGGACGTGGTGGCGCATCTTGGAGGTTTTATCAGCGGCTGGCTGCTCGGTTTGCTGCTGGCCTTTGCGCCCCGATTTGTGCCGGGCCCACGGATTAATCTCGCCGCCGGGATTCTGTTTGTGGTTCTTGTCCTGCTGCCTTGGTGGCTGGCGTTGACCTCGCCCGCCCTTTGAAGTTGTTTTTATCAAATGATGCTGTTTATTGGAACTCTCCTTTGCCCTTTGCCAACAAATATCCCATCTAGCAACCGTCTGCCGGGCCAGCTTTAGCGGCCCAACATCTGGACGCGTTCCCTCAGATTGAGTTCTTGCGGTCATTTGGTCTAGCTGGTGGTGGCAGTTTGGCCTATGGACGCCGTTGTTCCCGCGCCTCAATTCGTATTAGCAATTGTGGTCCTCGGTAGGGTTACACCCCATAGCGCCCTGCCGCCGGAACCGGCAAACTGTCTGCAGAGTAAAAAAACAATCAACCAAAAGAAATATAATGAAATCCATATTGCCCCTAACGCTCGCCGCTGTGGTGAGCACCCTGTTAATCACCAGTTCACCGCTGCGCGCGGCCGACACGGACAGCCGCATCGAATCGTCCGCCACGAAGTCCTATGTGTTCAAAACTTATCTCAAAGACGATTCCATCAAAACGGTATCCAAGGACGGCGTTGTCACCCTGACTGGCACCGTTGCCGACGCGTCTCACAAATCCATGGCGGGTGACACCGTGACGAGCTTGCCCGGCGTCAAGAGCGTGGACAACCAGCTGGTCGTCAGCGGCGATCAGCCGGCGGAACATTCGGACACCTGGATTACCACGAAGGTGAAAACTGCATTGTTGTTCCATCGCGACGTGAGCGCCAGCGGAACTACTGTTTATACCAAAGACGGTGTCGTCACCTTGCAAGGCGTGGCCGACAGCATGGCCCAAAAGGAGCTCACCACCGAATACGCCAAGGACATTGATAACGTGAAATCCGTCAACAACGAGATGACGATTACCGCGACCCCGGGCGCACCGGCTTCGACCGTCGGTGATAAGATCGATGATGCCTCCGTCACCGCGCAGGTCAAGTCGTCTTTGCTGTTGACGTGACTTCACTTTTTCGGGCCACCTGATGTGTTAGTCTGAGACGCAAGAAAGGACCAGACGCATGAAAGGCAAACGATACACGACGGAAGACAAGATTCGCATCCTGCGGG
>CAIQEI010000119.1 GCA_903870815.1 uncultured Verrucomicrobia subdivision 3 bacterium | reverse complement strand
CGCCTTGATAAGGCCAGTCTTCCGGCCGGCCCACGAGATTCGCCCGCACCGGGTTGTGCCAGACGCAATCCCACTTTTGCAGATAACTTTCATCGCCCCGCAACAAATGATCGAAAAATCCCGGCTGCCAGAAACTCTTCAACTTCATGTTGTCGCAGCGTCGAGCCTGTGCCTCGCTTGCCGGTTGTAGCCTCGAGCCTATGTCCCGATCCTGCTGTAGCGTCGAGCCTGTGGCTCGATCCCTTTGAGCCGCAGGCTCAACCCTACACCAAACGCGTTGCGCCACCGGTCATGGCCCAGTGCCCGTAATGCTTTGCCCAGGCATTGTTTCAATCCGCCGATCCACCGGCGCAACGTCATGTCCGGTCCGATGCGGACAAAAACATGAACATGATCCGGCATCAGCACATAACGACCGGTGCCAACGTGAAACGCCAGCCCTTGTTCGGCATAGTGCTGGAACGCGGTGTGGACAGAATCATGGGCGAGCAACGGCCGCCGGAACAGCGTGTTGAAGGTGACAAGATAAAGCGGGGCCTCGAAACGTTGGTAGACGACGGACAACCGTGGTGGTGTGCCCTTGATTTTCTGCTTCATACGCCTTGGAAAATTATCCGCCCCAAATCATCCCGTCGAGCCTCTGTTACGCTGTGGCTCACTGTAGCATCGAGCCTATGCCTCGAGAAATGTAGCGTCGAGCCTGTGGCTCGATTCAGTTGTAGCGTCGAGCCTGTGGCTCGATCCTGCTGTGTCGAGGCTGTGCCTCGATCAGTTTGAGCCGCATCCTCAACCCTGCAACATCTAAATTCAACTCCGCAATCCGCTTTCATGAGACGCCCTGGTGGTTATGGTTTTGCGCTTCACCTTTCTGTTTTGCTTTGGCACCTGATACCCATACATTTTACTGGTTGCCGGCAACCTTATCCATGACCTCCATTCCTTCAACAGATTCAAATGGCACACGCAACCCCGCGACTTGGTGGCTCTGCGCCCTCCTGATCGCCGCCATTTTGGCGGCCTTCTCGCCGGTGGCCGGGTTCAATTTCATCTATATTGATGATAACGCGTATATCTGGCAAAACCCGCCGGTTTTGAACGGATTAAGTTGGCCGGGTGTGACGTGGGCCTTCACCCGCTTTTACGACGGCAACTGGCATCCGCTGACCTGGCTCTCGCACATGCTGGATGTCCAGTTGTTCGGCCTCAATGCCGGGGCGCATCACCTCACCAATGTCCTGTTCCACGCCGCCAATAGCGTGCTGCTATTCCTGTGGCTGAAACGTTTGACGGGTTTTGTCTGGCGCAGCGCCATCGTCGCGGCCTTGTTCGCCCTGCATCCGCTTCACGTGGAATCCGTCGCTTGGGTGTCCGAGC
Organism: uncultured Verrucomicrobia subdivision 3 bacterium; assembly: GCA_903870815.1. GTDB lineage: Bacteria > Verrucomicrobiota > Verrucomicrobiia > Limisphaerales > UBA11358 > UBA11358. Next base: position 10,691 of record CAIQEI010000119.1, on the reverse strand, counting down.
GCAAAGACGTCCTGAGTACCTTTTTCCTCCTGCTCTCGCTCATCGCCTACACGAAGTATGCGCAAGGCCGAAGCCAGAAGTCAGAAGTCAGAAGTCAGAATATGCAAGGTCGTGATTCAGCGCCCATCTCCCATCTTCCATCTTCCAGCTTCCATCCTTTATCTTCTAAATTCTATCTTCTTTCCCTTGCCTGCTTTGTCCTCGGCCTGATGAGCAAGCCGATGGTGGTGACCCTGCCGTTCCTGCTGCTCCTGCTGGATTACTGGCCGCTTCAACGTTTTCAGGTTTCAGGTTTCAAGTTTCAGGTTTTTCTGGAAAAAATCCCTTTCTTCATCCTATCAGCGGTTTCGTGTGTCGTCACGGTGCTGGCGCAGCAGAGCAAGTCAGCCGTGATGCCGGTGCAGTTTCTGCCCGTATCGGCCCGGCTGCAAAATGTCTTCGTTTCTTATCTCCATTACCTCGAAAAAATGGTGTGGCCCGGGGGCTTGGCCGCTTTTTATCCGCTGTCATATCCCATTGCGACCGAGGCGGTTGTCCTGGCGGTTTTCGTGCTGGTGCTGGTGACTGGCATAGTGGGGTATGGCTGGCGGTCACGACCTTACCTGCTGGTGGGTTGGCTTTGGTTCCTCGGCATGCTTGTGCCGGTAATCGGTCTGGTTCAGGTGGGCAGCCAGGCCATGGCCGACCGCTACACCTATCTGCCCCTGATTGGACCCTTCATTGCCCTCACCTGGTTGCTGGCGGACCTCAGCGCTAAATGGTCTTACCGCCGGCCGATCTTGACGCTGCTGTCTGTGGGCGTGGTGGCCGCCTGTTGGCAATTGAGCGCTAATCAGGTCCGCTATTGGCAGAACAGTGAAACCCTCGCCCGGCATGCGCTGGACGTGACGACCAATAACGCTATGATGCAGGGCCTGTTGGGCAGCGCGTTGTTTGAACAGGGCCAGGTGGAGCCGGCCCGCGAGCATTTCGCCGAAGCCGCGCGCATCTGGCCGGATTGTGTCACCGCCCAGTGCGATCTGGCCCTGGCCCTGGCCAAACAGGACCGGCTCCCGGAGGCGATCGCTGCCTGCCAGACCGTCCTGCAATATCATCCCCGTGATGTTCAGGTTCATGATTTGTTGGGCACCCTTTACACCAGGCAGGGCAATCTGGCCTCGGCCATCGCTGCCTATCAGACGGCTTTGCAGATTGAGCCGGAGCGGTTGGCGGATTTAAATAACCTGGCCTGGCTGCTGGCCACCGCGCCAGTGGCCGCTTTGCGGGACGGGCCCGAAGCCCTCCGGCTGGCCGGACAGGCCTGTGACCTTACCAAGTATCAGTTGCCGATGTTTGTGGGCACCTTGGCGGCGGCCTATGCCGAGGCGGGCCGTTTTCCCGAGGCGGTGGCCACCTCCCAAAAGGCGATTGACATCGCCACCAGGGTGGACAATCAGGGCCTGATCCAAAAGAACCGTCAACTGCTGGAATCGTATTACCGGCTCAACAAAGCCTATCACGAACCGGCCGCTCCTTGATGTCAGGGCCAAGGTGTTGACCACTACTTCCATCTTCGTTTTCCCCGTCAGCCGTCAGCTAAGACATCCACATCTTGGCCTTGAGCCCATGGCCCGATCCCGTTGTAGCGTCGAGCCTATGGCTCGATCCGGTGCGGTGCTGATGTAGCGTCGAGCCTGTGGCTCGATCCGGTGCGGCGCTGTTGTAGTGTCGAGCCTATGGCTCGATCTGGTGTGGCGCTGGTGTAGCGTCAAGCCTATGGCTCGATCCGGTGCGGTGCTGATGCGTCGAGCCTATGGCTCGATCTTTCAGGCACCGCCCCGACCCAACCGTTGCGCCACCGGATCAACGACAACGCTCCATCCTCGTTTACTTCCTTGGCTTGGCGTCGGCAGCTTTCAGGTATTTCTTTTACTCGTATCCAAACGCCTTCACAAACGGCTCCAGCTTTTCCAGATGCGGCTCCAGATATTTCTGGTAATTCCGCCACCGCCCCACCGCGCGTTTATATACCGGCTGCGTCACATCGGCATAGGTGGGCGAGCGCACCACTTTTTCCCGTGCATGCTGGTCAAACCCCAGCACCTTGGCATCCCACGGCACGCCCAGAAACCCCAGCGTCTTGCGCGCCACGGATTCGAGGTCCTCCACCATGTCCTCGTACCGGACTTCCAGGTAGGGGTTGGCCATTCGCGGTTTGATCATCTGCCAGACGCCCATCAGGGCCGCGTAATCCTCGGTGGAGCTGGACAAGGTCAGGAAAGCCGCGGCCACTTGGTTGAGCGGGAGGTCTTGCATGAAGCAGCTCAACACCACATCGCGCGGATCCCGCAGGGCGATGAGAAATGTCATCTCCGGAAAACAACGGATTAGGGCCGGGACCAGAAAAGTATAGGAAGGGTTTTTATCAATGAGCAGCCGGCCGCCAAGGGCCTGGCCCAGGGACAACTCCATCGCTCGGAAATATTTCTGCCGGGCCTGCTGCAGTGTGCCGGTAGTCGCCGTGGCCAGGGCGGAAAACATGGCGGTGTCATCCGGATGGCCGCGCAACAAAGGGCCGAAGGCATCTTTCTGAAATATCTCGGTTTCCTCCGCCGAGACCATGTCTGGATGGGCATCCAGCACTTGTTCCAACAAAGTCGTGCCTGAGCGCGGATGCCCGCCCAGCAACGCCAGCCGCCGGGGCGGTTGGAGTTGGGCGGACGCCTCAAACCAGTTTTGCAGTACCTCCTCCGTGGCGTTCGTGGTCATGTGCTGGATGCGGGCACGCATGACTTTCAACTCATGCGCCGGGCGCGCGGCTTGGGGTTGCAGCAACGCCTTGGCTTCCATGAATGCGGTCATCGCTTCGTCATAGCGTCCCTGCCGGTCCAGGATGCCACCCAACTCATACTGAGCGCTCGCCCGCAGGGCCACCTCGGCATTCGCGGGGAAAGTGCGGAGCCGCTGTTCCGCCGCTTCCAGTCGCCCCGCCTGCCGGTCCAACCGGGACCGCAGCAGCAGGGCAGGGGGGCAGGCACCATCAGCCTGCAAGGCGCGGTCAACCAAGGTGAAGGCTTCTTCCGTCCGGCGCTGGCGCTCATAAATTTCCCCCAGTTTGACCATGGCGGCCGGCGTACCATCGTTACGTTCCAGCGCGCGTTTCAGGTAACCCTCCGCCAGGGCAAAATGGTTGAATGTGAGACTTTGCTGACCGGCGGCTATCAGGATCTCGGTTTTCTGGCCGGTGATCCGCAGCGCCTTTTCAAAACAGCGTTCCGCCGCGGCATAATCATAACGCAGACCATGCATCTTACCCAGGTCCAATAGCACACCCGCATTTCCCGGATCCCGACGGCTGACGCTTTCCATCTGCTCAATGGCCGCTTGAAAATCACACCGTTTCCACGCCTCATTCACCTCTTGCAAAATGCGGTGCAACGTCCCCTGTGAAATCAAGCTAGCTCGCTTCATAAATTTATTTTGCCCCGAAGTTAAAGGCGGAAATTTTGAATGCAAGCCGTCGTTGATTTGGGGTTTGGGGCCTGGGATCTGGGTTCTTGGGCATTCCGCCTTCAACTACATTTGGAATATCGTATGTCTGGGCGCTATTGCGGCCAAGCCTCCGGATGTTTTGTTCGCGTATTTCGGGGTTAAAAAATTCCGGTCTCAGCTTTTAAGTTTCAGCTAGTTTTTCTCATCTGAGTTTCATCTGTGTGCATCTGTGGCTCGCCTGCCGCCTCATTTCAGAACGCTCGCATGTTGCTGCAGCCAGAGCAGGTCTTCGTTGCCGGCTCCGGCAATGAACCGGAGATGGTCGCCATCTGGCATGCCGCTGGAATAAAGCCAGTTGGGATCGGGCGACGGGCCGGTGACGGTGGTGGTATGGGCCAGGTCAAAGGTGCGGGCGTTGGACCAGCGGTGCGCTTCCACATGCCCATCGGCAAACGCCACCGTGCCCAGCCGGTTGTGTTCCACCGAGGGACGATGGAAGAAATATGCGGAGCCCATCGTTACCTCAAATGCCGGGAAACAAACGCTGACCGGAGAGGTGTCGATGAAGGTGAACAACTGGCTGGTGCTGTGGGCTTCAATCTCGTCGCTTTTGCGAAAATTGATGTACTTGGGGTCATTGTTGTTGAGTTGCCCGTAAGTCCAGTTGCAATAGGAATTCAAGGCGTAGTTGCGCACGCGCGGCACATAGCCCGCCCCGAGATTGCGGGTGCTCATATCGGCCGGGCACCGGTAAATGGCGGCCACCTTCATGTAATTGGCAAACAGGGCGAATTGCGGGTCGGTCAGATAAGCGGGATTTCCGAACGCCTCGGTATTGTTGTGTTCATCGCCTGCGACCCAGGTTTTCCGGGTTGGGTCAGTGCCATACCCGTTCGGGACCAGTTGTTCGCCGTTGTCGCCGGAATACAGGTGCCAGGTCAGTGACAATTGCCGGAGATTGCTCAAACATTGTATTCGATACGCTTGGGCCTTGGCCCGGGAAAGCGCCGGCAGCAACAGCGCCGCCAGGATGGCGATGATGGCAATCACCACCAGCAGTTCGATGAGCGTGAACCCTTCGCGCTGTCGCGGATGCTTGATGCTCTGGAAATTGATCACGGTTACCGGCTAAAACTAGCACTCATACCACCACCCTCCAAGCCCGGATAGCTTTGGGGATTCCCGCGCTGGAGTTCAAGCTTTAGCTTGTTCGAATGTTCGATGATCCCTTCGCGCTCCATCGCTGCACCGCTGCACCGCTGCACCGCTGCAACGATTCAACGATTTCATTCGCACGTAGCCGCATTTCGTAAGCGCGCGGATATCTCAAATTCCCGATTGTCGGAGGGACGAGTTCCACTAGTCCCCAATCTAGGCTCTTCATGCCTTCATGGTAAAATCTCCGCGCCTTTTCGTTAAATTCGGTTTCCGCCCCGTTCGCATATTACGCGTATTTCGCGGTTAAACCTCCGGTCTTTCCGCTTCACCCCTTCAACGACTTTACCTTTTTTAATTTTGCATTTTAAATTTTGAATTACTCCGCCTTCGATGTTCAGCGTTCGATGTTCGATGTTCATTGTTCCCCGCGCTGCATCGCTCCAACCCTTCACCGCTTCAACCCATCTTTCAGGTCTCAGGTTTCAATTTTCAGGTTTTGTTTGCGCAACTTTGCTCTGCCTCTGGTGTTTTCCATAGCATCGGATATATTGGAATCATGACTTTGACCCGGTGCCACCTCCTCGCGTTGCTCGCGGCCGGCTGCCTTGCCAGCCAGCCGCTGTGGGCCGGGGCCGCGCCCGCGCCGGCCGGCAATCCTTACGCGCCCATTATCACGCGCAATGTCTTCGCCCTGGTGCCCATTCCCGTGAACACTGCGCCGGAGGTTCCAGAGGACCCGCCGCCCAAGATCACCCCCAACGGCATCATGTCCATTTTTGGCAAGCTGCAGGTGCTATTCAAAGTGGCGGTGAATGTCCCCGGCCAGGCGCCCAAGGACGAATCCCATGTGATGGGCGAAGGCGAACGGGAGGACGATATTGAAGTGCAGAAGATCGATGATAAGAATGCCACCGTCACCTTCAACAATCATGGCGTGATCCAGGAGTTGTCCTTGGTGTCCAGCTCGGCCGCCGCCTCCGCCGGTGCGGCCCCGGCCGCGAACGGTTTCGGGCGGCCGGGAATGCCTAGGTTGGGGATGAATCGGACGCCGATGGGATACGGCACACCCTTCAGTCAAGCCCAGAATAATCCCGGCATATCCAGCCCGGCCTCGGCCGCTCCGCCGGTTGCCAATTCGGCTCCGCCTGCCCCCGCCACCCCGGCTGAACCGCCCATGCCGTTGGAGCAACAAATCATCATGATTGAAGCCAATCGCATGGTAACTCAAGATCAGGTGACAAAAGGCGAAATGCCCCCGCTGCCGCCCACTGATATTACCCCATCGGATGCGACCGGTATCGGTGGCGCACCCTTGGTTCTCCCACCACCAAACTCCGCTGGTGCTGGCGATGCCGCGCCCACGTCCGAGCCTGCACCTGGGCCAGGCGAATAAGTAAATGGTGAAGGGTTAAAGCGTTGAAGCCAGCGTCAAGGTAGCACCATGCGGCTTCCCCTTCGCGGCCAAAGTTTCAGTATTCCATTCGCATGTGGCAGCGTCTCGTAAGAGCGCGGATTTCGTAAATCGCAAATCCCGGATTGCCGGAGGGAAGAGTTCCACGAGTCCCCATTCCTGACTTTTAATGTCCTTCATTGTTAATTCTCCCGCGTCGTTGCGCCTTTGTGCCTATGCGTTAAATTCCGTTTCCGCCACGTTCGTTAATTTCGCGTATTTCACGGTTTATAGCCGAATTCAAAATCTGTGTCCATCGGTGTCCATCCGTGGTTTGTTTTCATCGTATTTCTGATTTCCCAAACCGGACCCATTTTCTAATTTCTTCGCCACCCAAAATCGACTATGAGTAACCCATGAACCGGTCTGCTACGATAATCCGTCTCGCCGCCCAGGTGTTGCTGCTGTGGTCGCCGGCCCTGCGGGTTCCGGCGCAGTCTGCCGTGCCGTTGACTGATCACATGATTGCACAACTCGCGAGCCGGACGAACGGCACGGCCTGCGGCAGCTACGGATTGATCGCCGGCAATAATTCGTTTTCCACCAGCCCGGTCATGGCCGCGAATTTCTGGCTGGCGGGGGTGACCAACATCAACGCGGAGGGAAACAGCCTGGCCAACGGCGCTCTTTTCCCGGGCGGCCTCACGATGGTATCGCCGCGCCATTGCGTGAATGCGGCGCACGTCGGTTATTCCGTCATGAACGTCTGGATCCTGCCGGGCGGTGCGCTTTACACCAAGTCCGTTTTGGCCGCGACCAATGATGGCGACATCCAGATCGAGCTGATGGCGCGGACGAATCCGTTCTTCGCGAAGATTTTTCCGAATGCGACCAACCAGATCGGCCGCTGGCAGCGCCGCGGGTCGGGCGCCCTGCCGCTCTTTGTGCGCCGGCATCGCGGCAGTAACCCGCTCTATTGGTATGAGACCAACCCGGCCTATGAGCCTACCTTTGTCTCTGGCGCGTCCAGTCTGGGCAGCTTCACGGCTGAATCCGAGTTGCGGTTCGGCGACTATCTTGAAAGCGGCGATCGGAACGGCCCCGCTTCGTGGCCCGCCGGGGACCGATGGATCTCCGGCGACAGCGGCGGGCCGGCCTATGGCATCATCAACAATGAGGCGGTGCTGGTGGGCTGCGCAACTTCCCCCAATTTCGCCGAACCGCTCGGCTTGCGCCTGGCCACCCTCAACCATCTCATGGCGTGGCTTTCCACGAACCACGCTGCCCCGGTCTATGCGCTGACCCTCTACGACCTGTCCGCCTTTCCCATCGTGGACAGCAAAAACGTGCCGTCGCCTCCGTCCACCCGCTTTCCCATCCACTGAAATGGATTTGGGTTTTGTTGAACCAAACTGTCCCCACTTCCCCGCGCTATTCGCGCCTTATCGCGGCCAATTCTCAGTTTTCTCTCGATGTTGAAAGTTGAATGTTTTTTCAGGTTTCAAGTTTCCGGTTTCAGGTTTGGCCTTTGCCATCCTCAATCCTCCATCATCGATCCTCGTTTTGAACGCGCCATCCTCCATCCTACAGTCTTTATGATTAAGATCCCCCTGCGTCTTTGCGACTTTGCGTTAAATTCTGTTTCCCGTCCCGTTCGCGTATTTTGCGTGGTTCGCGGTTAACCTCCGGTCATACCGGTTAAACTCATCAACCATTCACCCAATTTTCTAATTTATTCGCTACCCAAAATCGGCTATGATCGGGCCATGAACCGGCCCGCTGCGCTGTTCCGTCTTGCCACCCTGGTTTTGCTACTATGGTCGCCGGCAGCGCCGCCGGCCGGGGCCGCGCCGGTTTCAGCTCCTCAGTATCGTTCGGATCAAATCCTCATCCAGCCCAGGAACGGCATCAGCCGCACCGTGCTGGCGGCGTTTCATGCCGCGCACGGGGTCCGGGTGGGGCGTGCGTTCGCGGCGGCAGGCGGTGCCCAGGTCATAACGTTGCCGGCCGGGGAAACCGTGGCGTCGCTCATCGCCAAATATCAGCAGAGCGGGTTGGTGGCTTTTGCCGAGCCGGATTATCCGGTCTATGCGGATGCGACTCTGCCAAATGATCCTTATTTCAACAATGGATTGTTGTGGGGTTTGGATAATTACGGCCAGAACAGCGGCACGCCCCACGCGGATATCGCTGCGCCGGCGGCGTGGGATGTGCTGGCCTCGGCCAGCAACATCGTGGTGGCGGTCTTGGATTCCGGCATCCGCGCCACGCATGAAGACTTGGCCGCCAACATGTGGGTCAATCTCAACGATGGGGGGCATGGTTACAACGCCTTCACCGGCACCAATGATCCGGCCGATGACTCCACCAGCCACGGCACCATGGTGGCCGGGGTGCTGGGGGCCGTGGGCAACAACGGCAAGGGCGTTTGCGGCGTGGCGTGGTCGGTGCAGATGATGGCCTGCAAATGTCTCAATAATGGCGCCGGTAGCGACTCCACCGTGATCGCCTGCATTGATTATGCATTGGCCAACGGCGCGAAGATCATCAATGCCAGTTTCGACAGTCCCACTGCTTCGCTGGCGGTGTCGAATGCCATCGTCACGGCGCAGGCCGCCGGCGTCATCTGGGTGGCTTCCGCCGGCAATGGCAATCCGGGTCGCAATATTGACCTCACTCCCAGTTACCCGTCCGGATATGGCCTGGATAACCTCGTTTCCGTGGCTTACACCACCCGCACGGATGCGCTTGGCACCCTGTCGAACTACGGCGCAACCAATGTGATGCTCGCCGCCCCGGGCGACCAGATTTACACCACCTTTGCCGCTTCGGATACGTATTACTATCCGCCCGTCAACCTGAGCATCAACCTCGCCGGCACCTCATTTTCGGCACCTTATGTGAGCGGTGCGCTGGCGCTGATGCTGGCAAAATATCCCGCGGAAAATTATCATCAAATCATCCAACGGTTGCTGGCTGCAACCGATCCGCTGCCATCGCTGGTCGGGAAATGCGCGACGGGCGGACGACTGAATCTGGCCCGGGCGCTGAATCCACCCGTCTGGCTGTCCCCGGTCGCGACGACCAATACCGGGACCTTTCAACTGCGCCTTACCACCGGTGCGAACCGCCTGTGTGTGCTCCAGATGTCCACCAACCTGATTGGCTGGACGCCCATCTACACCAACACCACCTCCGCCAACGGCACGTTTGACTTCACCAACCCCGTCAGTCCGCCGCGCCAGTTTTTCCGCGCCACCACCACCCTCTGACTGTTGCATGTAGCCGCGCCTCGTAAGAGCGCGGATCTCCCCCCCCCGCGTCTTTGCGTTTTTTGCGAAAATTCCGTTCCCGTCCCGTTCGCGTATTTCGCGGTTAAACCTCAGGTCATTCCGCTTCAACGCTTCAACAATTCAACGATTGATGCTTTTTCGTTTGCCTCGAACGCCGGGCGGTTTAACTTGTCTCTCATCACATGAAAACTTTAATGGTGGTAGCGCTCGCTGTGCTGGCCGGTTGGGGCGCGTCGGCGCAGGTGAGCCTGGAGTTGATGCTCGATCAGGTCGATTTCTTGCCGTGCGAGGCGGTGCCGCTCGCGATCAAGATCACCAACCGTTCCGGCCAGCAGTTGCATCTGGGCGCGGACCCGGACTGGCTGACGTTTAATGTGGAGGCGGCGGACGGGTTTGTGGTCACCAAGAACGCCGAGGTGCCGGTGACTGGCGCGTTCGACCTGGAAACGTCGCAACTGGCCATCAAGCGGGTGGATTTGCAGCCGTATTTCTCCATGACCAAGCCCGGGCGTTACCGGGTGGTCGCGACGCTGCACATCAAGGACTGGTCATCGCAGCTGGCCAGCGAGGCGAAGCATTTCGACGTGATCACGGGCGCGAAGCTGTGGTCGCAGGATTTTGGCGTGCAGGACGGCACCAACCGCGCGCCGCTGGTGCTCAAATACACGCTGGAGCAGGCGAATTATCTCAAGGCGCAACTGCGCCTGTATGTGCAGGTGAGCGACGCGGCGGAGGCGCAGGTCTACAAGGTGACGGCGCTGGGACCGCTGGTGTCGTTCAGTCATCCGGAGGCGCAGGTGGATCGGCAGAGCCGGTTAAACGTCCTGTGGCAGACGGGCGCGCAGGCGTTCAGTTACGCCATCGTGAACCCGGACGGCGCGCTGGCGCTGCAGGATTATTACGACAATTTTTTCTCGCGCCCGCGCCTGTCGGTGAACGACGACGGCGACGTCATTGTGAGCGGCGGCACGCGCCGGGCCAAGCCGACCGAGCTGCCGCTCGTGCGTCCGCCGAACGAACTCCCCGCGCTCACCAAGCCCGCCGCCCCGGCCCCGGCCACAAAATAGCGCGCGCCGGTTTTTCATTCGCCTGTAGCCGCGTCTCGTAAGAGCGCGGATTTTGTAAATTGTAAATCCTCGATCGCCGGAGGGACGAGTTCCACGAGTCCCCGATCTAGGTCCTTCATGCCCTCCATGGTTTAATCTACAGCTCCTATGGGTTAAATCCGGTTTCCCCGCCCGGGGTGGAGTTCAAGCTTCAGCTTGTTCCGTATTCCGATCCCGTTCGCGTATTTCGCGTATTTCGCGGTTAAACCTCCGGTCTTTCCGCTTCAACCGTTCAACGATTTTACCTTTTTTAATTTTACATTTTTAATTTTG
>CAIQEI010000118.1 GCA_903870815.1 uncultured Verrucomicrobia subdivision 3 bacterium | reverse complement strand
ATTTTTCCCAACCTTCACCCGTTTTTAACTGGCTCCGGATACGCTGCATTTAATTGCTAGGCAAAAAATGCTCTACCGGATCAATACTTGAGTCATTTTTGACCTTGAGAACTGCGGTTAAAGCTTAAAGTCATGAAGAAATCAAACTGCCCCTATGAACCACATCTGGTCCTCCGGGAATTTACGATTCCGGCGGGCGGAGATTGGGCGGCGCGATTTGCCGGTTGGTCCGTCATTCAAATCAGCAGCGGAACGGGTTACTATCTTCATCCCCAATCCAACCAGGAGCTGGAAACCGGAGCGGTGATTTTGATGGCGGAAGGGGTGAATGGGAACATCCGCGCCAGTCGACTAGGCAATTTATCACTTTGCGCGTTCAGTGTCCGACCGGTGCATCTGACGGGCTTGATCACCCTGCCGGAAGAGAATTTCCTGGCCACCGCAGCCGGTGGAAATGAAAATTTCATCCGTATCCTTTCGCCGAGCAGTCCGGTGGGCGCGAAAATGAATGCGCTCGTGACGGATCGAAACCGTAATGGATTGATGCTCCGGTTAAAGCTACTTCAGATTTTTGTCGAAATCGTCGGCGATGAACTAGGGCAAACCCGGCCGGACAAGGCCGCAGCCGACGCAAAGCAACGTTTGCAGCAGATCCTAAAGCATACGCCACTCTCCGAACTGCTGGAGATGGACTTCAACGAACTGGCGCAAAAAATCCGCTGCACGCCGCGGCATTTGAGCCGGATTTTTCACGAGCTGGTCGGCGTGTCATTTGTGGATAAGCGCGCCGAACTTAGACTGGCCCGGGCGCGCGAATTGCTGGCCACGACGTCTTCCAAAATCGTGGATGTGGCATTGGAAAGCGGTTACACCTCCCTAAGCCTGTTTAATCTGATGTTCGCGCGCCGCTTCGGGACCAGCCCCGGCCGGTGGCGGCAAAAAAACGGGACCAAACAAACCAGCCTGATCCGGCGGAATGGCCAAAAAAAACGCTGGAGCCTGCAAGTCAACATCGGTAAAAGGAGCGAGGCGGTCTAAACGCGAGTCAACGGTGCGACGCCGGCGTGATGCCACGACAAAAGTATCCTCAGGAAGTCGCGGTGGACGGCAGGATACTATTTGATGTCTTGGGTTTCGCAATGGGCTGGCGGTTTGTCCACGAGCAAGCACCAATCAATCTAAGGCGCTTTATAGGTACTACCAATACTTCACCTCTGCCCAACGAGCAACCGCCCTGGCCGCAAACGCACCAACCGCATTAGAGAGAGCGCACGGACGGGGCGCTGGGAGAAGAGTCCGGGGGAACGGGAAGATTCTGCCGCCGCCATTCGCTTGGGGTGAGGCCGAACCTTTTTTTGAACATGGCGTTGAAAAGTCCCAGATGCCGGTAGCCGCTTTCGTAGGCGACGTTGACGATCTTGGCATTGGCGTCCGCCAGCAACTGGCGCGCGCGCTGGAGGCGCAGCTCGGTCTGGCGCTTCCGCAACGGCACACCGATCTCCGCGCGAAACAGCCGGCTGAAATGTCGCTCGCTGCAATGCAATTGCTCCGCGAGTTCCGGCAGCGAACGCTTAGCCAGTTCCGCATCCGGCATCTGCGCGACCAATTCCCGGAAACGCTCGCGCAATTTGTGGCCGGAAACCTCGACGGGCCGCGGTAGTAACACACCGGAAACCGCTTGCGACCACAGCTGCAGCAGCGCCGAGCGCATGGTCAGGTTTTCCCGCGCCGGTCGGGCAACGAGCCGGGAAAATTTCTGACCCGCCGGATCGGCGGCGCGGAAGACAATGACGCGCGCCGAAGAACTTTTGCCGGCCTGCTCGAGCTGGCGCCCTTCTGCGACGGTAATGAGGCCGTTGAGAAATTGCGGCTGCACGCAATAAAACTGCAGCTTCAGCGGACCGAGCTGGCTGGCCCGCAGCACGAGGTGGGAGATCTCCGTGACCACAAAGCCGTCGCCTTCGTTGAGTTCCTGCGCACCGCCACCTTGCAGCCAGTAGCCCAGGCCATCGGCCACGCGCACGACCGTCCAACCCAAAGCGGGCGGCGACCATTCGCCGGCTGGCCGGAGGGTCACTTCGTGGATAATAAGATGATGCTCAATGGACATCAGAGACCGCACTATGCCTCCACTATGCGTCCTTTTGGTTTCACTTGGGTGACGATTTGGAAACAATCAATTCACCGCGGGGAGGCAAACGGGTTACCCTTTGCGGTTTAATACTAAAATGCGTTCATTTTACCACGAATGGCCCCCTCAACCCGGCCTTCTCCCCCGTGGGGGAGAAGGGGTCCGCAGGACGGATGAGGGGGAATTAATGTCGCTCTGAATGCGATCCAGTATAAAATTGCACCATTTTCAGATTGTTGGAGCGGCGCTCTGTGAGGCCGTTTGATGATCAATTCGGCGGTCACAGACCGCCGCTACAGTGCAATTTCAAACCGAAACTGGAATTAGATAAGCCTCAAGCGACCAACCGGGGCAGCCTCTCGCCGGTCTGATTGCGCTTGAGCGTGGCCGGTTCGGTGACCGGCGCTCCGGAAGGCAAGATTGGCGGGCGAAAAAAAAGCACGCGCCGGTGGCGCCGGCGCGTGCTGGAAGGCAACCGTGCGTCGTCGCGGTTGCTTGGAGGATTCAGAACAAACGAACAATGACATTTAATCATGGGCCGGTTACGAGCAAAAGACGTGGCGGTGACTTTCCGGCAACGATTCGTTCCGTTGCGGCGGCGTAATTCCGATGGCCGGGAATTTTTCCCCGCCCGGGCTTCACGCAGTTGACACGGATTGTTCACCTGAACGTCGCTGTTCATCCGGGCGCGGCCGGCTAAAATGGCGACATGGAAAATTCATTCCCCGGCCGGCTGGCCATGTTTCTGGCGGTGAAGGCGGTCTGCGACGACAAGCCGTGGGTCTGGCAACGATCGGAGGCATTCACCGATTCCTTCGCGGATTTTTGCCGGTGCCTGGAGAACCTCGTCCGGTTCGAGCCGGCGGTCGGGGTATTCAACTCGGTGGCGAGGGCGGTCGCCGTGGAGATGTCGGTGGCGGAAACGATTTTGACAACGGAGATGGATGAGCTGATCGAGCAGTTCGAGCCGGTGGACGTGGCCTTTGTGGACGATTACACGGCGGCGCGGTCGATGGATATTCCCGAAGATGATTTGGCGCCGGCCGGGCGGCAAACGGGGTTGTAAATCTGCGACCGTTTATCCCGAGCCGAGCCGATATTGCGCGAGACGATTTCAATAACTGCATCGTCCAACCCATTTTTATGGTAAAACTTTTTGATTGGCTGGGACGGCGATTGTACCCACGCCGGCAGGATTGGGAGCAGCGCAAGCTGGCCCAGATCATGATGGGCACACTGGCTTTCACGCTGACATTGGGACTGGTCATGGCCGCCCTGATGCGAATGATGTATAACCATGAAAAATAGCCCGGCGGTAACGAAGCCGGCGGCGAAGGTTGCAGCTCAGATGGCCGCGTGGCATAATGCTTTAACTCATTAAAATCATGAAAAATAGAGTCCTGTTTGTTTGCATCCACAACAGCGCCCGCAGCCAGATGGCCGAGGCGTTCCTGAACCAGATCTGCCCGGATGAGTTTGAAGCGCACAGCGCGGGACTGGAACCGGGCAAGTTGAATCCGATGGTGGTGGAGGCGATGCAGGAAATCGGCCTGGATATTTCCGGCAACCAGACCAAGGCGGTGTTCGACTATTTCAAGTCCGGCAAGATTTTCACCTACGTCATCACCGTCTGTGACGAGGCGAGCGCGGAACGCTGCCCGATTTTTCCGGCCATCACCAAACGGTTGCACTGGAGTTTTCCGGACCCGTCCAGCGTGACGGGGACGCACGAGGAAAAACTGGTGAAGACCCGCGAAGTGCGCGACAGCATCAAACGAAAGATCGAGCAATGGTGCGAGGAAACCTGCAGCGCGGCGGCAGCCTGAACGAGTACGCACGGCTTATCTAGGGTGAGTGGCGGGTGCGAGGGGCAAGGTTTTTCTCAAAGCCAGACAGATCTGCGAACCGATCTCATTGATCGATTATCCTAGGAAAAGAAGTGGTGGGTTGGCGGGGACTCGAACCCCGGACCAATGCCTTAAAAGGGCACTGCTCTACCAACTGAGCTACCAACCCACAAGGGCTCGAAACAGTAATTTAACCGCGCCCAAACGCAAGATTTTTCCCCGCCGCAATTCGGTTGGCAGAAATCCGCCCGCCGTTTAACCTGCGCCATGCGGTTGCACGACCGATACCTGTTTCGCGAACTCCTGACGCCGCTGGCTTTCTGCCTCGGCGGATTTTCCGTGCTTTGGCTGGCCGACTTTTTCTTCACCAAAATCGACGAAATGCAGTCGCACAAATTCCAGTTGCGCGACGGCATCGAATATTTCCTGGCGCTGTCGCCGGAATTTTTTGTCACGGCGCTGCCCATCGCCCTGCTGCTCTCGCTGCTTTATGCGCTGACGCACCATGCGCGCCACCACGAACTCACCGCGCTGCGCGCCGCCGGCGTGAGCCTGTGGCGGCTATGCGCGCCTTATTTCGTGGTGGGTTTCGCCGCCAGCGGCATTTACTTTTTGCTGAACGAAGCCGCCGTGCCCCGCGCAGCCGACTGGGCGGAAGAAATCAAGGCCCGCCATGTCCCGACGGGGCAAAACCCAAAAAATCCGACCCGCTTCACCAATATTGACTTCCGCACGGCCCACGCCCGGCGCATCTGGCACATTGGCGAATACGATTCCGCCGCCCAGACGATGGTGAACCCGCGCGTGATCTGGACGCTGCCGGACGGTTCGCAGCGGCAGCTGGTGGCCGAGCGAGCCGTCCGCGCCAACGACGTCTGGATCTTTTTCAACGCCCAGCAGTTCGCCCAAGCCGGACCCCAGGCGCGGCTGGTGCAACTGGTCAACACGAACGAGATCGCCCTGCCGGAATTCGACGAGACACCGAAGCAGATCTTGAGCAACATCAAGCTAAGCGACTCGCAAACCCTGCGCGGCACGCGCAACGCCAACCTCCCGCTCCGGGATGTGCGGGAATATCTGCAGCTGCATTCGGACATGCCGGCGGATGACCGGAATGCATTGCTCACGAAATATTACGGGCGGCTGGCCGCGCCGTGGACGTGTCTGGTGGTGGTGTTTATCGCCATCCCGTTTGGCGCGCCGTCGGGCCGGCGCAATCTGTTCTTTGGCGTGGCGGGCAGCATTTTCATCTGCTTTTTCTTTTTCGTGCTGCAACAGGTCTGCCTGGCGTTCGGCAGCAACGGGCATCTGCCCGCCTGGCTCGCGGCGTGGCTGCCCAACATGCTGTTTGCAGCGGCCGGGACCACGATGATTTTGCGCACACGATAGGCGGGGCCGGTTTTTAGTTTTTAATTTTTGGTTTTAAGCTAAAACCCACAGGTGCCCCGGCATTCCGCCAGCTAAAAAATTAACATCCACAACTGATCCGTTGAAAGAGCAACTGGAAAAACTGAGAGTGAGCCACGAGCGGCTGCGCCTGCTGTACCAGGTCAGCAACGTCATCCATTCCACGCTCGATTCGCAGGAGGCACTCCAGCTGATCGTGAGCGAGGCTGTGCGGGTGATGCGCGCCTCGTCCGGCTCGCTGGTGCTCATCAATCCCACCACGAACTTTCTGGAGATCCACGCGGCGCAAAATCTTTCCTCGGCCGCCCGCAAACTGAAACTGCGCGTGGGCGAGGGCGTCACCGGCTGGGTCGCGCAAAACGGCCGGCCGGTGCGCGTCGGCGACGTGACGCAGGACAAACGCTACGTCAGCGTCCGCCGCGACGTCCGCTCGGAACTCGCGGTGCCGCTCGAGGTGCAGGGCGAGGTGCGCGGCGTCATCAACGTGGATTCCGACCGCGTGGACGCCTTTTCCGCGGAGGACCAGGAACTGTTGCAGGAACTAGCGATCCAGGCGGCGAAGGTGATCCACCACACCTGGCTTTACGAACAACTGCGGCTGAAAGTGATGCTGTTCGAGTCGCTCGCCAGCGTCAGCCGCACGATCAATTCCACTTTGAACCTCGACGAGGCGTTGCGCGCCATCACCCGGGAGGCGTGCGAGCTGATGCGGGCGCGGATGTGTTCGCTCATGCTGATTGACGAATCGCGCGAGTGGCTGGACCTGCGCGCCAGCTACGGCGCGGGCGACGCCTACATCAATAAACCGCGGCTGGGCGCGGATGAAAGCCTGATCGGCGTGGTAGTGCGGCGAAAAAAACCGCTGCAGGTCGCCAACGTCCAGACCGACACCCGCTATCAAAACGTCGAACTGGCGCGGCGCGAAAACCTGGTGTCGCTGCTCAGCGTGCCGCTGATTTTCGCCGGGCAGTGCATCGGCGCGCTGAGCGTCTATACCGCGAGGCCGTACAGTTTTTCCAACGAGGAGATCAAAATCCTGTCGGCGCTGGCGGAGCTTTCAGCGATCGCGATTGAAAAGGCGCGGCTCTACGAGCGCGTGGTGGACGTGGAGGAACAGTTGCGCCAGAACGAAAAGCTCTCCGCACTCGGCCTGCTCGCGGCGGAGGTGGCGCACGAGATCCGCAATCCGCTCACGGTGATGAAGCTGCTGTACCATTCGCTCGACCTGAAATTCGAGGCGAAGGATCCGCGCGCCAAGGACGCGCAGATCATCGAATCCAAAATCGAGCACCTGAACAAGATCGTGGAGCAGATCCTGGATTTTGCGCGGACGACGGAGCCGAAGTTCGCGCCGGTGAACCTCAACGACCTGGTGGACGAACTGGGCCTGCTCGTGAGGCACAAGCTGGCGAACCAAGGCATCAAGCTGGTGCGCGACCTGCAGGCCGACCTGCCGCTGGTGCCCGGCGATGCGCCGCAACTGGAGCAGGCCTTTCTCAATCTGATCCTGAACGCCGCCGAGGCGATGGCCGGCGGCGGCACGCTGACCGTCCGCTCGCGTGACTTGGGCGGGGCGGAGGGCTACCGCCAGGTGGCGGTGGAATTCAAAGACACCGGCAGTGGCATGACCCGGGAACAGCAACAGCGCGCCTTCAAGACCGTGCTGGCGACAACGAAGGCCAAGGGTACCGGCCTGGGTCTAGCCATCGTCGGGCGCATCATTGAGACGCATCACGGCGAAATCCGCATCCGCTCCCGCGTGGGCCGGGGCACGACCATCCGCATCGCGCTGCCGGTGAAGTGATTTTCTAAGAACGTGTCTGAAAATTGCGAAGAGCTTAGGGCAGATGGCAGATAGGAGATAGGAGATAGCAGATAGCGGGTGGCGGGGGGGCGGGAGGTTTTGCCCGTGGCCAAAATCCCTTACCACACCATGCCTCGGAAGTTTCAGACAAGCAATCAACCGCAGTAAATTCCTGTTCATAATGACTTGAACCGCAATTCGATTGGTGCTGTGCTGTATTCCATGAAGCCACGGAGAGCGTTCACCTTGATTGAATTGCTCGTGGTCATTGCGATCATCGGCATTCTGGCCGCCCTGCTGTTGCCGGCTTTGGGCAAGGCCAAGTTGAGAGGCCAGGGCATCGCCTGCCTCAATAACCTCCGGCAACTCAACCTCGGCTGCCAGATGTACGCGAATGACAACAACGGCGAACTCGTCTCCAGCTGGCCGATCGGTTTTGGCATCTACCCGGTCAATCCTTATTCGTGGTGCCCGGGCTGGGTGTCCTACACCGAACCCGGCGGTTATAATTATGGTCCCGACCCGCAATATAACTGCACCAATAGCTATGCCCTGCAAGCGGGTGCGATCTGGAGCTACCTCAAATCGGCGGGCGTTTACCGGTGCCCCGCCGATAACCGGAATCTGGGCGGATCGCCGGTGGTCCGGAGCTATTCGATGAATTCGTGGCTGAACGGCCGGAGCAAGGGGGATCCGACCGGTATATCGGATTTTACAACGCCCGCAGCGGACGCGAGCCTGTCTTACGTTTTATTCCGCAAGGAGAATCAAGTCACCAGGCCATCGCAAACCTGGTGTCTGATCGATGAGGACGGCAGCACCATCAACGATTCGCTGTTCGTACTGGACATGGGACCGGAAAATACCATCCCCGACCTGCCGGCCACCCGGCACGGTAGCGTTTATGAACTCAGCTTTGCCGACGGCCATGTGGAGTCCCTCAAATGGCTGGATGACAGTTCCGCGTGGCAAGCCGTCCAGCCGGATACCGACCTGGACTGGGAAAAACTGAAGACGCTGACGACGGTTCAAAAATAAATCCTGGCGGTCAACCCGGCGGCAACGGTCAGCCGCCTTTTTCCTTCACCCGGCGGCTGAAGCTTCCAATGCGGATGACGGCGCGCTTGTGCAGGCCGCGCACAATGACTTCGTGCTGGTCGCGCGCCTCGATCTGGAAGGTGACCTTGCGGTCATCGACGGCGATCACCTGCGCGCGGCAATGGATCGTCTGGCCGATGGGCGTCGGCGCGAGGTGGCGGATGTCGATCTCAACGCCGACGGTGCGTTCATCCGGGTCGAGACAATCGGCGATGGTCTGGCGCGCCGTGCGTTCGAGAAACTGGATCAGGTTCGGCGTGGAGACCACGGCGGGCATGCCATCGCCGGCAAATTCCACGGCATGCTTCGCCTCGGTGGGGATGGCGAGCTCGCCGACGGTGCCGACCTTGGGACGGGATTTCATTTCGGCAGCAGTTCCGCGACGAGCGACTTCTCCTCCTTCAATTCGTTTTCCGTCCCGGCGATCTTCGCCTTGCTGAAATCATTGTGGAGCAGACCCTGGACGATTTCAAAATCCTTGCCGTTGCTGCGGATGGGATAGCTGAAGATCAAACCCTTCTCAATGCCGTAGCTGCCGTCCGAATGCACGCCGACGCTGAACCAGTCACCGGCGGGGGTCGGGTGGGTGAGTTTGTAGACGGTGTTACAGGCGGCGTTGGCGGCGCTGGCAGCGCTGCTCAAGCCGCGCGCCTTGATGATGGCCGCGCCGCGCTGCTGCACGGTGGTGATAAAATCGTTTTCCAGCCATTCGCGATGGCCAATGACTTCCGGCACAAGGCGGCCCTGAATTTTTGCGTTGAAGAAATCGGGGTACATCGTGGCACTGTGGTTGCCCCAAATGGCGAGGTTGGTGACGGCGGTGACGTCCACGCCGGCCTTTTGGGCGAGCTGCGACTTGGCGCGGTTTTCGTCCAGCGCGGTCATGGCGAAGAAGCGTTCCTTGGGCACGCCGGGCGAGTTGTTGGCAGCGATGAGGGAATTGGTATTGCACGGATTGCCGACGACGAGCACGCGGATATCGCTGGCGGCGTTTTTCGCAATGGCATTGCCCTGGCCGGTGAAAATCTTGCCGTTAATGCCGAGTAAATCCTTGCGCTCCATGCCAGCCTTGCGCGGCACGGCGCCGACGAGCAGCGCCCAGTTCACGCCCTTGAAACCTTCGTCGAGATTCGAGGTCGGCACGAGGCCTTTTAGCAGCGGGAACGCGCAGTCATCGAGTTCCATGCAAACGCCGCCGAGGGCGGCCAGGGCTTTTTCATCCGGCACTTCGATGAGGTGCAGGATGACCGGCTGGTCCGGGCCGAAGGCGGCGCCGGAGGCGATGCGAAACAAAAGGGAATAGCCGATCTGGCCGGCCGCGCCGGTGATGGCAACACGAATAGGAGGCTTGCTCATAATAAATTTGAGGCGGCATTATGCAAATGCGGGCGTTTTGAAGCAAGTTTTCCGCGCGCCGAAAATTTTGCTTGGCAATTGTCCAATTCAGCGTAGAAAGGAACTGTTCTTTGAAACCGGCGGAAGAGTTTCCGCCACCATCGCAGTCAAATGTCTGGGAACCCGGTGTGAATCCGGGACGGTTGCGCCACTGTAACGGCTACAAACTCCCAAGGCCACCGAACGTAAGTTCGGGAAGGCGGGAGTGAGGATTGAAGCCGAAGTCAGGATACCGGTTTGATTGCACTCGTCGGCCCCACGTATCGGGGCACTTCTCCGCAAAGAGAAGGATGAGGCCAGCCTGCCGAACTATTTTCGTCAGGACTCGTCGAATGCCTTCATTCCTGTTTTGTGGAAGTGAAGGCGTTTTTGTTTGGTAGAATGGTTAAATCGTTGAACCGTTGAAACGGCAGACAATTTAACCACGCAATGCCTCAACCAATTACGTCAGCATTTCCGCGCTGGTCTCTCAACCAAAACCGTTCCGTGATTTATCCCGCGGAACAAAATGAAAGATCAGTCCATGAAAAAAGTCCTATGGTTCACGCTGGCGCTCGCCGGCTTTGTTGTCACCTCCCGCGCCGGCGCCGGGTTTGCCGACGCGGTAGTCAGCTATAATCCCGGCACCGGTTACGTGCCCGGGTTCACGAATGTCTCCGCCGCGCTGGGGGAACCTTCCACCATCAACCCCTACGGCGAGGCCACGGATGTGTTTGACCCGCCCTACGGCACGGATCAAATCCTCTCCATCGGCGCGGGCGGTTCGCTCACGGTGAGATTCAAGACGCCGATTGTGAGCCATCCGCGCAACCCCGACGGCGTTGATTTCATCATTTTCGGCAATGCCGGATTCATCGTCACCAACGACTTTGATCTGTCCACCTTCACCTGGGTCGGCACACCGGCCACGGATGGTTCGCTCCTGGGCGACAACCCGGGCGAGACCCGCGTCTCGGTCAGTTTCGACGGCCGGCATTTCTATGTGCTGAATCCGGCGGTCGCGCCCACGGTAGACGGCCTGTACCCGACGGACGGCAGCGGCGATTTCCACATACCGGTGAATCCGGCGCTGACCCCGGCGGATTTCTCCGGCCTGACGGCGGACGAGATCAAGGTGCTCTACGCCGGTTCCGGCGGCGGAACGGGCTACGACATTTCCTGGGCACAGGATGCCAAGGGCCACCGGGTCTGGCTGCCGGTCATCCGCTACATCCGAGTGGAGGTATTGAGCGGCCACTCGGAAGTGGATGCCTTTTCCGCCGTGCTCCCGCCGTGCGAAGAACGCCGGCGGCACTGACGCAACGCCTCGCGACACATCGGCTGGCCCATCAGCCGCTTGTCCCTTATGAAATCATCCCGTCATCCGGGTGCGAACGCGTGGTCCGCGCACGGCCTTTGCCGGCTGCTGGCTGCCGTGTGGCTGGCCATGCCCGCGCCGGGAAAAGCGCTCACCGTTATGGAGGATTTCAGCACCGATCCGCTCGCGCACGGCTGGCAGGTTTACGGCAACACGAATTTGTTCCGCTGGAATTCAACGAATCAAAATCTGGCAGTCACCTGGGACTCGTCGCAGACGAACAGCTATTTTTCCCTGCCGCTGGGAACGATCCTGGCGCGCCCGGATAATTTTGGCGTGGCCTTCGACCTGCAATTGACGGATCTCGCCAACGGCACCAACGCGGCCAAGACGAACGCCTTTGAACTCGTCCTGGGCTTTATCAATCTGGCCAGCGCCACCAGCACGAATCTCTGGCGCGGGGCCGGCGTCAGCGCCGCGCACGGCGGACGCAACACCGGCGAGTTGGATTATTTTCCGGATTCCGGCTACGGCGCGACGATTTCGCCGACGCTGCTTTCCAGCAACAACCAGTACGCCACCTCGTTCTCGTTCCCGCTAACACTGGATCCGGGCGCGCTGTTCCACGTCGCAATGAATTTCACCGCCACCAACAAAACCCTGCACACGACGATGACCCGCAACGGCCAGCCGTTCGGTCCCATCAACGACACGATCCTGGGCTCGTCGTTCACGGACTTCCGTTTCGACCGGTTTGCCGTGATCAGCTACAGCGACATCGGATCGGACGGCTCGTTGCTCGCGCACGGCACCGTGGATAATATCGTGCTCACCCTGCCGCCGCCGCCGATGCAGGCCCTCACCGCCGGCTTCACGGGCAACGTCTGGACGGCGCAATTCCTCAGCCGCAGCAACTGGCTCTACACGCTGGAGTGCACGACAGACTTGAGTTCGTGGAACTGCGCCTCGCTTTCCACCAACGGTAATGGCGGCAGCCTGACATTGCCGGCCACCAACGCGCCGCCGGGGCGGGCCTTTTTCCGCATGCGCGCCGACCGCCCATGAACACCCTGCCGCCATTTTTCAATCCCGCGGCCTGCCCGCTCTGCGGAGGCGGGAACAACTGCCAGCTCTGTTCGCCCGCCACCTACCCAGGCCCGTGCTGGTGCGCGCGCCTGGAAATCCCCGCCGACCTCCTTGCCCGCGTCCCGGAGCATTTCCGCAACCGCGCCTGCGTCTGCCAGAACTGCCTCGCCCATCACCAGCTTGAAAGTCTGAAAGCCCAGCCGGCCGCACCGCAGGCTGCGCGCCGCGCACCCGAGGGCGGCAAAGGCGGGTTCACGCTCATCGAACTCCTGATGGTCATCGCCATCATCGCAATATTGGCCGCGCTGCTGCTGCCCGCCTTGGCCCGCGGCAAGACCGCCGCGCAGCGCGCCGCCTGCGCCGGCAACCTCCGTCAGCTCGGCCTCGCCACGGAGTTATATTGGGACGACAACGCCGGCAGTTGTTTCCGCTGGCTGAATGGCCTGACCAACAACGGCCACCTTTACTGGTTCGGCTGGATTGAAAACGGGGCAGAGGAAACCCGCGCCTTTGACCTCGTGCCCGGCGCCTTGCACCCGTATCTCGGCGGCAGCGACGTGCGGCTTTGCCCCGCGCTCTATGCCACTCCGGCGCAGCTCAAACTCAAGGGCGACGGCGTGATCTACAGCTACGGCTACAACAAATATCTTTCCACCGACAATCCCTGGCCGCCGGTGAAGGTCAACCAGATCCGGCAGCCGGCCGGCACCGCGCTCTTTGCCGACGCCGCGCAGATCAATGATTTCCAGGACCCCGCCTCGCCGGACAATCCGCTGGTGGAGGAATGGTATTATCTGGATGTGGAGACCGGCCAGGCCAATGCCAGCTACCAGCCCAACGGCCATTTCCGCCATGCGCAAACCGCCAACGCGGTATTTGCCGACGGCCATGTGGATTTGGAGAAAATGGTGCCCGGCTCGCTCGACCCCCGGTTGCCGGCTCAGAACCTCGGCCAGTTGCGCCCGGAGATTTTGACACTGCCGTAGTCTTGGCCGCGGCCACCAATAACATGCAAGTGAAACAACCGCGACAGTCTCCATGACGCCTGCTCACCGGCCATCCAGCATTTTTGACGAACAGTAGTAGCCTGATCCCGCCTTCTGCCTGCTTGGTGCAAGTCGGGTCACGGTCAATATAATGGAGAGGTGCGTCGCCGTGGGCGATGGTTTTAAAAATATGGGTTCAAGTATTGCCACCAATATTGGAAGCGCTAAAATCAATGACAGCCAGCACTTGATTCGCATGCCTGAAGATGAAGGCTAGGAATACCCATCGGGAGATGTCTCGCACCCCCGCCCGGTTCCAAGTCCAGCGTCAAACTCGCGATTGATTTTTCGAAACGAACAGGAGCAGGCGGTGTCTTTAGTGTAAGACACGCCGCGTGGAATCATGATTTTTTGTCCGGTTTATCAGTCCGATGGATATGGATCGATGGAAATTGGAATCAAACAAAGCACCCCTGGGGGAAAATATGAGTCTGACGAACACGATTGAGCCACCTGCCGCCACCAAACCCACTGATGCCGACGTGGAGCTTCTCCGGCAGGCACCGGCCCGATACCAGCAACTCGCCAGGGAACTCGGCAAACGCATCATCGGCCAGGAGGAGGTCATTCGCGATCTATTTGTCGCGCTCGCCGTGCAGGGCCATGTGTTGATGATCGGGGTGCCGGGACTGGCCAAGACGCTGCTCGTCCGCAGCCTCGCGGAAATCCTCGATCTGCCCTTCCAGCGCATCCAGTTCACGCCGGATCTCATGCCCGGGGACATCACCGGCACGGAAATCATTGAGGAGGCCGACGACGGCCGGCGGCAGTTTCGCTTTGTGCGCGGACCGATCTTCACCAGCCTGCTATTGGCCGACGAAATCAACCGCACGCCGCCGAAAACACAGGCGGCGCTGCTCGAGGCAATGCAGGAACGTCGGGTCACGGTGGCCGGGCGGAGCTATGACCTGCCGTCGCCGTTTTTTGTGATGGCCACGCAAAACCCGATCGAACAGGAAGGCACTTACCCGCTGCCCGAGGCGCAATTGGACCGGTTCATGTTCAATCTGCGCGTGGATTATCCGTCGCACGATGAGGAGGTCCGCATCCTGATCGAAACCACCGGCGAAGAAACCAGGCCTTTGGAAAAAATCTGGACCGGCGCGGACATGCTCGCCTTCCAGCGCGTCATCCGGCGGGTGCCGGTCGCGCCCTCCGTCGCCGAATACGCCGTCGCGCTGGTGCAGGCGACCCGGGCGGCAAATCCGAAATCGCCCGACTTCATCCGCCGCTATGTGCAATGGGGTGCCGGCCCGCGGGCGTCGCAATATCTCGCGCTCGCCGGGAAAGTGTTTGCCGTGCTCGATGGCCGGCTCAATGTGGCGAAGGAAGACATCCGCGGCGCCGCCAAACTGGTGTTGCGCCACCGGCTGATCACCAACTATCGCGCCGAGGCCGACAAACAAACGGCGGATACGATCATCGACCGATTATTGGAAACCATGAAGTAGGCCGGGCATAATCATGCGCTCCCCATCGCCCACCTCCGCCGATCCTCCCCGCGCTGGCAGCGGACCGGGAATTAATCTGACGCCGCCGCCGGCCATGACCCCGCCGGTTTCCAAACGGTTGCCGCCGGTAGATATGAAATTGCTGGCGGAACTGCCGTCGCTGGATCTTCAGGCGCGTTACCTCGTGGACGGATTTCTGAACGGCGGTCATCGCAGCCCGCAAAAAGGTTCGTCGGTCGAGTTTGCCGAATATCGAAACTACCAGTTCGGCGACGATCCGCGGCGCGTGGATTGGCGGCTGTTTGGCCGCACGGAGCGCCTGCATGTCCGGCAATACGAGGAGGAAACGCAACTCCGCATTTTTCTCGTTCTGGATGCCAGCGCTTCAATGGATTACACCTCGCGGCCGGGGGCGATCAACAAGATTGAATTCGCGCGGTTGACGATTGCCGGCATCGGCGCGCTTGCCCGCCGCCAGGGCGACGCGTTCGGCCTGGGCCTGGCCGGCCTGGAGCTGATGGATTTTCTTCGGGCCCGCTCATCGCTGACACACTGGAAATCTTTTATCGGCCGGCTGGAGGCGGTGATCCCGGCCGGCCCCACGGCCCTGGCAAACGTCCTGGAATCGCTCGCCCAGGTCATGCCCAAGCGCGCGGTGGTTTTCATTGCCAGCGATTTTTATGAGGAGCCGGAGCGGTTGCGGGCGGCGCTGCAACGGCTGCGCTACGACCGCCATGAAATCGTCGGCCTGCAAGTGCTGGATCCGTTCGAACTGGATTTCGACCACGACCATGCCGGAGTTTTCGTAGACGCGGAATCCGGGCGACGGCTGGAACTGGATTCACCGGCGGCGCGCGAGGGTTATCTAAAACGGTTCCGCAAGTTTTGCGCGGAACTGGACGAGATGTTTCACGGCGCGGGCGGCGAGCTCGTGCCGTTGCGGACGGATGCGCCGCCCCTGGCCGCGCTGGCGCATTATCTTGCCGTCCGGTCGCAACGGCTGAAATGATTCCATGAACTGGCTGTTTCCAGGTTTTCTGGCGGGCGCGGGATTGATGGCGGTGCCGGTGGCGCTGCATTTTCTGCGCCGGCGGCAGAATGTCGTGGTGCGCTTTCCCACGCTCCGGTTTCTCGGCGAAACCGCCGTGCACGACACCCGGCGGCATCAATTGTTTCGCTGGCTCACGCTGCTGTTACGTTGTCTCGCAATCGCATTGATTGCCGGCGCTTTCGCACGGCCGTTCTGGATGAGCGGTGCGGTGTCGCACCGTCAGGTGATGGTGGTGGCGATGGATAATTCCATGAGCATGCAGGCATCCGGCCGCTGGGAAAAGCTGCAGAGCTGGGCCCTCAAACAATTGGATGCGCTTAACCCCGGCGATCAGGCCGGATTGCTGATGATGAATCCCGCCCCGGTCTGGCTCGTGCCGTTGACGGATGATCTGGAGCGGGTGCGCTCGGCCTTGAAAAACGCGCGGCCCGGTTTTGAAAAGACGCGTTATGCCGGCGCGTTGCGGGTCGCGGGCGAAAAACTGGCGCTGCAACCGGGCGCCACCAAAACCCTGGTCTGGCTGGCGGATGAACAGCGCGTCGGCTGGCGGGGCGTGGATTTCGCGCAAACCCTGCCGCCCGGTGTACGGATCCGGCTGGCGGAGCCGGCTCCCGAACCGAACCGTCAGGCCGCGATCACCGCACTGAAATGGTCATTGAACCAGCTCGGCCTCGTTGCCAGCGTGCGGCTGTACACCCCATGGCAGGATCAGCGCCGGATCACCGTGACGTCCGATGGCCGGATCCTCGCGGAACAAACCGTCCGGCTGCACGAGGGCGAAAACAATATCATTCTGCCCTTTTCGCCTCCGGAAACCGCCGAGGGCTTTCGCGTGGCGATGGATGCCGATGATCTGCCGGCGGACGACGCTGCATGGATCACGCCAGCCAAACCGTCGTCGGAAACAGTGCTGCTGGATAATATTGCCGGAACAGATTTTCTGGTGCACGCCTTGCGCGCCACCAAAAAGCTCGGGGCAGCCGCGTTGACTGCGGAGCCGTTGCCGGGAACAAACTGGCCCATGGATGCGGTGGTGATTCTACGCGGCCACGACTTTTTCACCCTCCCGCAAATGGAGCAACTCGACCGGTACTTTGACGCCGGCGGCGCGCTCTGGATCTGCTTGGACGGTGACGCCAGGCAGCTTGACTGGCTGAAAAAGCACGGTCTGCTGGCCACGGCCCGTAAGGCTGCCGATGATGGCTGGCACTTGCAAAACTGGCATGCCGCTCATCCGGCGCTGGCGGCGTTCGTTGGTCAAAGCCTGTTGCCGCTGTCGGCAGTGGAGTTTCATCAAGGTTACAATCTTTCCGGCGAACCGCTCGCCCCCTTGGCGGACTGGCCGGATGGAAAAATGGCGCTGGCGGAATGGAACGACGGCGGGCACCGCCTGTTGCTGGCAGGTTTCGCCATGAATCGTTCGGCCACAGACTGGCCGACCCAGCCGTCTTTCGTTCCGTTTGTGCATCAAGCGGTGCGCTGGCTCGGTTCGTTCGAAGGCCGGCCAGCCGACTGGCGTGTAGGGGACACGATTCCGTTGTCTGCCCCTAAGGGAACCTGGCGCGTTCTGGATGGGCCGGCGATGGGACGCAAACGCGACCTTGTCGCCGGCAGCATCCGTCCTGATGCGCCTGGACTTTATGAATTTGTCGCCGGCGGAACGCGGCAGGTTTTTGCCGTCAACACACCGATTGAGGAATCCGACCTGGCTCCGTGGCCGAAACCAGATCAGTTGGCCGCGCTCGAATCCAAGAATTTGTCCGGCCATGAAGACAATAATGCGAGGGCACCACTCATGAGCAGCGAGGCTGCCGAAAACCACCAGCGCCTGTGGTGGTGGGTCCTGGCCGCCGGGGGCTTGATGATTCTCGCCGAACTCGCCCTCGCCAACCGGACTGCAACTTAGCATGAACCCGAACCCTGAAGCCGTGGTCGTGCTGTTGCACCAGCAGCACCGGCGGAACCGGTATGCGTGGCCACTGGCCGCCATTGCGGCCGGCCTGGCAGCTACCCTGGCCATTATCTGGCATCTGCATCCGTCCTTGGCCCGCGTGGGAAAATGGGGGCATCTGCCGCAATGGTGGATCGGCGGTCTGGCGATTACGGCGGTCATTGGCGCCCTCATTTATTTCTTTCGGCGAAAAAGCCGGTTGCAGTCCGCCCGGGCAATGGACGTGCGCTGGGCAACCAAGAACCGGCTTGAAACCGTTGCCAAACTGGCTTCCGCGCCGGACGCCATTGCCGTTGCTCAACGCGCGGAGGCAGATGATTTTTCCCGGCAGAAGAAGATTCGTCCGGTGGGACTTCCGGTTTCTTATCCTGGCTGGCTGGCGGCGCTGCTGTTGCTCGTTCATTTGCTTCTACTGGTCATCTGGATGTGGCCTTTGAATCGCGTCTGCTCTGGATCGGGTCGTGGTCATGGCGGTCAATCCGGGTCGAGCCACGTTGGCCATGCCAGTTCGGGAACGGCCGCCACTGCCCAGCCCAGACCGAGGCCGCGCGAGGTGACAAAGTCGGACCCGGTTGAAACCCGGCCCAAGAAACCAGAGCCGCTGGCCAAAGAAATCGCCATTTCCAAAATGCTTACCCAAGCCCCTGCGGACCCGGATCGCCAGCATCCATATCATCTGACCGATGAGCAAGCGGCGCAGGCTCCCGCAGTTTATCGTCCGGCCGTGGCGGATTATTTCGAGCAACTGTCGCGGGATTATCCGGCCGGTTCCAACGATTCCGGCAAATGAGCCAGCAAATTGAATGGCAATTCGGCGGCTGGTTGCGCGGTTTACCGCTGCACCAGGCGTGGATCATGGTGGCGGTTTCCGGCGTCCTCGGGCTCGCTTTGATCGTCTGGCTTTACCGCCGCACATTGCAGCAATTACCGCCACCGGCGCGCGCCACGCTGACGGTATTTCGCGCGGCCATCGTGCTACTCCTGCTGCTGTGCCTCGCCAATCCGGTGCGCGTGGAAAAAGCAAAACCGCCGGTTGCCGGTAAAAAAAACCTGGCCGTGATCGTGGATCGTTCCGCCAGCATGAGCGTTCCGGATTATCGCCGGATCACCAGGCTGGCGAGCGCCCGGCAAAATTGGAGCCGGCACGAAGGCGAGGCGGCCGGGGCTTTTTCTGAAACGAAGTACTACCGTTTTGCGACGGCTTTGAATCCGGCGGCGAGTTTGGCGGACGCGACGGACACGGCAGCGCCCGGACCGGAAACACATTTGTACTCGGCATTGCGGCAGGCGCTGGACGCCAATCCGGACGCGATCGTCTGCCTGACCGATGGACTGGACACCACCGGAACCTCCCGGGATGCGCTCGTAGAAGAGGCCATGCGCCGGAATGTGCCGCTGTATTTTGTGGCCGGCATCAACCGGCTGCAGCCGGCGCGCGCCAGCGACGTCTTGGACATCCACGAGATCAAGGCGCCGGCAAAAGTCTTGCGCCAGACGCAATTTTCCGCGAGCGCCTTGTTCCAGGTAGCGGCCTCACAGAATTCGCAGTTGCCGGTGGAATTATGGAGCGGCGACACCCAGCTGGCCGCGGCAAACTTGTCCGTCCACGCGGGACAAAACCTGCTGCCCTGGTCCGTGACCGTGACCGCGGCCGAAGCCGGAACCATGCCGCTGGAATTCCGCGCCGGTGACAATCCCCGCCAGGCCGCCGCCTGCACCGTCGAGGTGGCCGACCACAAGACGGTGGACGTGCTTTATTATCAAGGTGCGCTGCAATGGGGCTATCGGTTTCTGCGCTCGGCACTGGCCGGCCATCGCGATTTTCAACTGACCAGCATCTTGAACCCGGCGTTGAACGTGCAGATTTCCGTCGGCACATCCGGTCTGCCGTCCCTGCCCGACTTGCCGGAAAAT
Organism: uncultured Verrucomicrobia subdivision 3 bacterium; assembly: GCA_903870815.1. Lineage (GTDB taxonomy): Bacteria > Verrucomicrobiota > Verrucomicrobiia > Limisphaerales > UBA11358 > UBA11358. Next base: position 11,037 of record CAIQEI010000118.1, on the reverse strand, counting down.
CCGGATGAATTGAAGCGTTTCCAGATTGTCATTCTGGCCCATGTGTTTGTGAACCAACTCACGGCCCGGCAACAGGCGGCCCTGGTGGAATATGTGAAGGACGGCGGCGCGGTCATTTTCATTTCGCCGGACGCCCAGGCGGCGGCGGGCTTTTCCGGCACGGCGCTGGAACAGATGTTGCCGGTGGTGTTCGCGCCGGCACCGGCGGAAACCCCGGATCCGGGCGCGGATGTTTTCGACCCGTCAGCGGCCGGAAGCCACGGATCGGCGGGCAGCGAGGCGATTCCGGGCTTAAAACCGTTCGCCCTGCCGGCCGGCTCCGGGCATACCGCCGTCAGCGCCTTGTTTGAAAAAAACGACGAGAAACTGCCCTACTACGCTCAAAATGCGGAAGTGAGCGCCGTCAAGCCCGGCGCGGAAATCCTCGCCGTGAGCCGGCCGACGGACGGCGGCGAACCGCAGGTACTGCTGGCGCGGCAAAGGTTCGGCAATGGTACGGCGGTGGCCATGATGACGGACTTATTGTGGCGCTGGAAAATGTCGCTGCCCAGCAACAGCCACGCGCTGGAAAACTTCTGGCAACAACTGCTGCTTTCGCTTGCGCCGGCGCCGGGCGAGGGATTGCGGCTGGTAAAACTCACGGAATCGCCGGCCACCAACGAGCCCGTGGCCTTGCAGATCACCGGGAACACCGGCGGGCCAATCCCAAACGTGGTGCTGATTTCACCCGCAAACCAATCCCGGCTCCTGACCTTGCAACCATCGGCAAATGATGAAAATGCCTGGACGACGACGTTTACGCCGTCCGCCGCCGGGGTCTGGAAAGTGGAGGCGACCGGGGCGGGGAAGAAATTCGCGCGCCTGGTCTTTCCCGTTTCCGTCAATTCCAAATCCGTCGAAATGATGAACCAGCCACCGGATGTCGACGGGATGCGCCAGCTGGCAGAAGCCACCGGCGGATCGATGATCGAAGATGCGCCAGTGTTCCAGCCGCGCGAAGATGCGTCCGCCGTTCCCCCGCTCACACACATCCACCCGCTGTGGAATTCCTCCTGGCTGCTGGGCGCGCTGCTCGGTCTTTACGGCACGGAATTGATCCTCCGGCGCCGGTTCCGGTTGTTATGAAAAACACCCCCCATCCCAGAAATGAAATCAGCCGGCGGCGATTTTTAAAACTGCTGCTGACCAGCGCGGCCTTTTCACCCGGACTGATCGCACTGGCCCGCGGTTTGAATGAATTGCGCGGCGACCGGGTGGGTTGGGCCCGTTTAAAAACCCCCAGCCAGTTCTGGAAGCGCCATGCCGGGAGCGATCCCGTATTGATGCAGTTTTTCCGCCAGCAAACCACGCTCAATATCGACCCGACCTGGTACGAGGCGGATGTCGAACAACTGCCGGAAATGTGCAAGTTCCCGCTGTTGTTTTCGCAGGGCGTGGAACTGGTTCAAAGCGCCGCCGGATACGAAAACGTGGCGGAACACATCCGCCGGGGGGGCTTCCTGCTGATCGACGCCTGTTGTAATCCAAAGATCTCCGGAGATTTCGACGTGTTTCTCCGGCAGCAGATTGATTTTCTGGCCGTGGCGCTGCCGGAGGCGCAGGTGACCTCCCTCCCGCCGGAACATGATATCTACGGCTGCCATTTTCAAATTCCCAATGGCCGCCCGCCGCACACTTTCTATGAGAATGTCTATGACCCGCAAAAGGCCGGGCACGGACTTTACGGCATCATGATCAAACGACGCATGGCGGGTCTCATCAGCCTGAGCGGCCTGCAATGCGGTTGGGATAAAATGACCGCCCCGCCCGGGCATGATGTGGCCTGCATGAAGATGCTCGTGAATATTTATATCTACGCGATGATGCAGGGCGGTTGAAACTTATACGCTTTAGAACGGAATCATCCGCTTCCCGAAGGGTGGTATTTTCAAAAACACCCACCGACCGGTATCTGAGCCATGTGGGTTGACATCAATTTGGGCTAAGCACAGAGTATTCGCCGTGATCCATACTGCTTCCAGCTTTGACCGGTTTCGTCTTATGATCAACTGCGCCGAGCTTCGTCTGCTGGGTTTCGCGCTGGCGGCACTATTGCTGGAGCCGGGGCTGGCGCGCGCCGACCGATTGTTCACCGGCGATGATTGGGGAACCAACCTTTATGAATTTGACACGGTGGCCGGTGAATCGAGCAAGGTCGTCTTTTGCAACCAAGTCCAGGGCGTTAACGGCCTGGGCAGGGATGGGAAAGGCAACCTGTTTGTATCGGACTTTGGCGCTCGCTCGATCCTCAAGTTCACCTTGGACGGAAAACATACCACTTTTGCCACATTGGATAGTCCCGGAGCCGCGATGGCCTTTGATGGTGAAGGCAGCCTATATTTACCCTACCAAGGACTTTGGGGCGGTGACGGGCGGATCGACAAATTCAGCCGGGATGGCAGCACACACAGCGTTCTGGCCTCGAACGTGCCCCAGCCGGTCCAAGTGGTTTTGGACCGCCAGGGAACCTTGTTCGTGTCGGATCAAAAGTCCGGCTGCATTTATGAGTTCGACCCCCATGATGGAACGCGGACGACTTTTGCCACCGGCTTGAAATCGCCCATCGGCATGGTGTTTGACTCGCGCGGCATCCTGTTCGTCGCGGATGCGCCGGGCCGGGCCATCTACCAATATACCACGAACGGAGTCCGAACCACTTTCGCCGGGCGGTTGAAGACCTGGCCGTGCAGCCTAGCCTTTGACAGCGAGGGCAATCTGTTCGAGGCCGACGGCAGCGGCAGCGTCTTCGAATTCGAGAACGACGCTGGAGAACTGTCACGGCAACCAACGCTCTTCGCGAGTGAGTTGGGTCATAATTTTTTCATGACCATCCTGCCGGACGGCAAGTCCGCGCGTAAGACCAACCCAGGACCGGCCAAAAGGCGGGAGAAACCTGCCGACCCGGACTTGGTGGCCGACAAGGTTCTCAACGCAACCAACCTGCCCGGCGAGATCGAATTAAAGCGGCAGCTCGTCGGGACCTGGCGCATGGCGGCCAACGAGTCCTGGGGTGCCACTCAGTATCGTTATTATCCAGCAGCCAATGGCTATTTCAAAACCTTCACGCTGACCAACTGGAACATCGTAAAATCCGATGCCCAATCCAACGTCTTATACTCCGCCGGCGGAGCCTACTCGCTTCAGGGCAATGTCTATATCGAATCCATCGACTCGGCCACCGGCTTGATGAACCAGTTTTTAGGCAATCATCCCCGCTTCAAAATTCTGGTGGACGGCGATAAATATTACCAGCTGGGGTTTGATGGCAATCCGCCGAACATCAAGGAAATGTGGCAGCGGGTATCTCCATGATGCCGTGGCGGGTGGACGATGAGGATGCTGATGGGAAATGCAGCCATGAAAAGACGACGCGGGTTCACATTGATCGAGTTGCTGGTGGTCATCGCCATCATCGCGATTCTGGCGGCACTCCTCCTGCCGGCGTTAAACCAGTCCAAAAAGAAGGCCAAAGACATCAACTGCGTGAGCAACCTCAAGCAACTGGGCTTGGCCCAGCAATTGTACGTCATGGATTATCAGGACACATTTCCCCATACCGGCGACAATTTCTGGGTGATGCCCCTGCTCGAACTGCCAAACCTGCTCAACCACTACGCCAGCAGCCCGGCCTGTTTCCGGTGCCCGTTGGATACCGGGACGGGATTTAATTATCTGTTTGCCGCCCGATGGGGGCCGGAAAACGGCAAGACCACCAATGATATCTCAATCTCCTGCTCCTACTATTATTACCTGTGTTTTTACGGCAATCTGTCCGCCCCTGACAACCCGCCCATGCCGAATACCCCGTTACCGCACCGCACGTCGGAAGTGACTCATTCGTCGCAAAGAGCCATCCTGGCCTGTTTTGGCAGCCGGATTGCCGGTCAATCGTTCTTTTTTGAGGACCTGCCGCCCAGCCCGAATGGCGCACATGGCGACAATGGGATCGACTTTCTGTTCGTGGACGGTCACGCGCAATTCACCCCCTACGACAATTGCAATCCAAATTCCGCCACGCCGCCAGCCTGGGTCCAACCCTATAATTACGACTGGTCGCCGCTGACCGATCAAAATGTGCAATGAACAACGAACCTCGCATGCTTATGAAAACCATCATTATTCTATCGACGAGCCTGTTGCTGGCCGGCTGCTCAAAGCAGCCGCCACCGGCCCCGATAGCCGCTGATCCGGCCTCCAATTCCGCCAGCGCCCAACCTGTGCCGCTGCTAAACCCTGGTTCGGCCGTCACTGGCGACATGTCCAATTCGCCGGTGGATATGACCCAGACCATCCGGAAATTTGGGACGCCCGCCTCTTATTTTGATCAGATCACCCGGTTTCCGGCCCGGAAGGCGGTTCCGCGCGGAGCACGGGTTTTTGACCGTGTTCCAATCCAGATCGACGGGATGATCTGCCTCTGGGGCGAGGTCAATGCGGACCGGATGAAGATCGTTTTCCCGGAACAGGTGACGGGCATCCCGGTGAAACAGGCGTTTGAAACGCTTTATGTTTACCACGCGACCTTTTGCACCCCGTCGAAGGGAATGCCGGTTTACGAACTAGTCTTCCGCTATAAAGACGGCTCCTCGGTGACCAACGAGATTCAATGTGGTGCGGATGTTCTGGACTGGTATGCCGAGCGCGACCGGCCGCCGGCCGGTCCGACCAGTCCTAACAGCAAAATCGCCTGGCTGGGAACCGCCGTCTGGCCGGATGGAGAACAACCGTTGCGCTTCTGCCTGACTGCATTGGATAATCCTCATCCGTCGCAAGAAGTGACCGCCATCGATTTATACTCCTGCAAAAACGAGCCGGCGGCCTGCATCATGGCGATGACGACCGGACGGGCGGGTTTACTGCGGTGAAGGAGGGGCAGAGCGGGAAAACTGAAAATTAATACCCGAATTTGCAATGGTCGGACACGATAAATGGTTAATCCGCATAGAAAGAAGCCACCGCCAAAAGGCGGCTAGCGACTTAGCGGCATAATCATCACAAAGTCCTCAATAAAACCAGAACCGCCGGTATAATCACTCCGAGCGCCAGGCATATAAACGCCGCCTTGCGACTCCTGGTAAACTTAAATGCCATCATAATGCCGAGGACGGTCGAGACGACAAAGCTCAAGGACATGACAATCACAAATAATTTGAAGGCCGGGCTGCTCGGCTCGTGTCCGTTCTTGAATCTGGCGGAGGTGTGAAGGGCGGAAAGCCACCCCAAGAACGATGAACGAATGCCAAGCGTCTGCCAAATGCCGGAGACAGCGAAGAACAACAGCATCGGCGCAAAAATGCAGCCGAGATACAAATGGATAACGCGTAGTTTTTGCATAACGTGTAATACAGCTTAAACGAAGGTATGGTGAACTAGTTTTCGCGACGGGCGAAAACTATGAGGTCGGTTTAAAATTAAAATCAAACAAACCTCAAACATTCCTCTGAAAACGAATACGGTTCTCAAACTGGAAACGCAAGACCGAATCAAGCAGGTCAAACTCGGGGCGGACAGGTACGCCGATCATTTCCGCGTGGTCCGAATTGGCGATGGCCAGTTGGGTAATCTGCGCAACGGTTCACCTTGGCAAGCTTTCTGGCCTTCACGAAACAACAGCGCGGCGTGGGGGCAGGTTCAAATGTAAGGCGAAGTTGATTATAGGAAACAAACCACGCCCTTCAGCAATGTCATTTCGTTTGGTCCGGTGCCTGCTTAAGTATTGGTAGGGCGGGCGCTGCCGCGCCGCCCATTGTATAGGGCTGACCGGCAGGTCAGCCCTACCGATTACGGCGAAAGTCTTTCGCGATGCGGCAGATAGTCGCGGTTCCATAAAAAATAAATAGAGACAAAGGAGGGGGCGGAACAAGCCGCTGGCGGGGACGGCCTAAAAATGATGTTTCTCGTCCCAAGATGCGATTGACGTTTTTGGCGTTTCCGCAAATCATGAGTGCCCGTGACCTCAATCAGCCACCATCCTCTTCGCCGGCGCGCTCTATGAAGACGATTCTGGTCTTGTCACCGCATCCCGACTTTGCCGAGGCCGTCCGCGTGTGCCTCGATCCCGGGCAATACCGCGTGGTCCACCGCATCAGCCTGGAGGAAGCCGAGCCGCTGGTGATCCACGGCCTGGCCGGGGCGGTGATCCTCGACGCGAATTCCACGGGCGTCGAGAGCGTCTGGAGCATCGAGCAGCTGCGCCGGCGCAATTCGAAATGTCCCATCATTGCCTTCACGGAATTTTCCCGGGCGGACTGGGAGGAGGAAGCATATTTGCACGGCGTTTCCCATGTGCTGACCAAGCCGGTGCGATCGCGGCTGCTGAACTCGGTGCTGGAGGCGCTCCTGGCCGCGCCCGCGGCCGCCGCGGCGCGGCCAGTGACGACCAACGTGCCGCGGGGCAACACCGACCTCTTCGCGCGCACGGCGGCCGATCCGCAGGCAGGCGGCCGCTTCGTCAACGCCGCGCGGACGCTGGACGTGCTCAGTGATTTTTCGCCGATTCTCACCCATTCGCTGGACGCGGAGGCGATGCTCAAGCAGTTCCTGCAATTTCTCCGCGACATGCTGAGCGTGAACCGGGCGGCGATTTTCCTGATCCGCCCGCGTTCGCCGCTGACGGAAAGCCAGTCGCCCGAGGACAACCGTCGGCTGCGGTCGGCGGCGGCCATCGGTTTATCCGCCGGATTGCTGGAGCATTTTGAACTGACGCTGGATTCCGGCATCGGCGCGCAGGTGGCCCGGCTGGGCCGCATCCTCCGCCGCGACAGCGAAGAAGCCCGGATGGACGCGGAAACGCAAAAAGAATTTGAACTGCTGGGCGGGCAGGTGGCGGTGCCGATTTCCAGCCGCGACGCGATGATCGGCGTGGCGGTATTCGACGCGCGCTTTACTGGCGAACCGCTGGTGAACGTGGAACTGGAGCTGATTTTCCATCTACTGGAACAGGTTGGCCTGGCGCTGCGCAACATCTGGCTGCACGACCAGCTGGTCGGCAACCACGAGATGATGACCGGCGTGCTGCGCGAGTTGAACAACGCCTGTATTGTGGTCGGCCGTGATTTGAAGGTGCTACACGCCAACAAGTCAGCCCGGCGGCATTTCGGTCGGAAGAACGACCGAACCGGCGGCTTTGACTTCAGCGATTTGCCCCCGGCACTTGGCGCAAAAATTTATCAGGTGCTCAAAACCGGTGCCGCGCTGGAACCGTTCCGTTTTGAGCCGGAAAATTCGCCCGGCACGGTATATAAGATCAGCGTGCTGCCGTTTCAGCACGGCAATTCCACCGTGCCAGCCTCCGCGCTGCTCACCGCCGAGGACTTGAGCGAGAGCGAACAGTTGAGCCGGCTGGAAGTCGAGGCTTCGAGCCTGCGCCTCATCAAGTCCATGTCCAACCGGCTGGTCAATGAGATTGGCAACGCCGTGGTGCCGGTTTCTCTGCACCATCAACTGTTTAAAGAACATTTTGAAGATCCGGACTTTCATAAGTCGATGGAGCAAGTCGGCAAAAGCGTCGAGCGTATTTTGCGGCTGAAAGAACAGATGCGATTCCTGGCGCGCGAAGGCCAGTTCGAGCAGGAAACGTTTCCGATCGGCAAACTGGTGGAGGAGGCGTACCATGAAGCAACCCGGCACCAATCGGCGAGCGGCGCGCAGTTGAAATTTGAAAATTCCGGCAAGGCGCTCACCGTTGTCGGCGACCGCGCCGCGCTGAAACACGCACTGTCAGAAATCATGTTGAACGCGCTGCAGTCCAATCCAACGAATTCGAAGATCGACGTGTCGTTCCAATCCGCCGGCACCAACGGCGAGCGTTCCGTGACGATCGAGGTGCATGACAACGGCGGTGGTTTCAGCGCCGAGACCGCAAAGAAAGTTCCCGCGCCATTCTTCTCCACACGCGTTGGCGGCATCGGCCTGGGGCTGACCGTGAGCCAGAAGATTATCGAGACCCACCACGGCAAACTGGAAATTGTCCCCTCGCCATCGGGCGTGGTCCGCGTTTCCCTGCCGATGCCCGCCAGCCACGGGCCTGCCTGATTCAGCTTCCCGCGTCCGCGGCAATTTCCCGGAGCAGGCAATGGGATCCGCCTAGTTTTCGTTGGATTCGCGGCGGTTATTTGCGACACTGCCCGCCGAATGAAGCCGATCATCAAATTGTTGCTCGAAGGCGGCAGCCTGACCACCGCGCAGCTGGCGCAGGTGCTCAAGTTGTCGGAAGCCGACGTGAACCGCCAGCTCGAGGAACTCAAGGAGCAGCGCGTGCTGCTGGGTTTCCGTCCGGTGCTGAATCTCGCGCACGAGGATTCCGGCGTGGTCCGCGCTGTCATCGAAGTGCGCATCACACCGGAACGCGGCGGCGGCTTCAACCGGCTCGCGGAGCGCATCTCGCGGTTTGACGAAGTGGAATCCTGTTTCCTCATGTCCGGCGGGTACGACCTACTGGTGTTTGTCAACGGTTCGAGCCTGCAAAAGGTCGCGGCGTTCGTCTCGGAGAAGCTCGCGTCCATCGAGGGGGTGCTTTCCACCGCCACGCATTTCATGCTGCGCTCCTACAAGGAACAGGGCTTCATGCTGGACGTGAAACAGGAAGAAGCCGACCGGCTCAAGGTGGCGCCGTGAAAAACCGGGAAAACATCCAAAGCTCAACCTTCAACATCGACCCCCGAATGGATGCTCGAATTTTGACGCCTGGACGCCGGGAATTGAAGGTTGAACGTTCAATGTTTCCCTTTTGAATCCTGCATGGACTCCTCACGCTACATCGCCAAGCACGTCGTCAACCTGCCCAAGTCAGGCATCCGCGATTTTTTTGAAGTCGTCGCCAAGATGAAGGATGTGATCTCGCTCGGCATCGGCGAGCCGGATTTCGACACGCCGTGGCATATCCGCGAAGCCGCGATTTACGCGCTGGAAAAAGGCAAGACGCATTACACCTCGAACCTCGGCCTGATTGAGTTGCGCCGCGCCATCAGCAAATACGTTGAAAAGACTTTTTCCATCGGCTACCGGCCGGAAGACGAGATTCTCGTCACCGTCGGCGTGAGCGAGGCGCTGGACATTGCTTTCCGCGCGCTGGTGAATCCCGGCGACAAGGTGATGTTCCACCAGCCCTGCTATGTCAGCTATTCGCCGAGCATCACGCTCGTCCACGGCACGGCGATTCCGGTGCCGACCTATGCGAAGGATCAATTTGCGCTCACGGCCGAGGCGTTACGCGCCGCTTGGCAGCCGGGCGCGAAGCTGCTGGTGCTGAATTTGCCGTGCAATCCCACCGGTGGCACCTGCGACCGCGCGCAGATCGAGGCCATCGCGAAGTTCGCCGTGGAAAAGGACCTGCTGGTGTTGAGCGACGAGATTTACTCCGAGCTGACGTTCGAAGGGGTGCACACGAGCATCGCCAGCCTGCCCGGCATGAAGGAGCGCACGATTTATCTGCACGGCTTTTCCAAGGCGTTCGCGATGACCGGCTGGCGCATCGGCTACGCGTGCGGCCCGGCGGCACTCATCGAGGCGATGATGAAAGTTCATCAATATTCGATGATGTGCGCTTCCATCCTCAGCCAGGAAGCCGCCATCGAGGCGCTATTGCGCGGCGAAGATGCCATGAAATCCATGCGCGACCAGTATCATCGCCGCCGCGATTTCATCGTGCGGCGGTTCAATGAAATCGGCTTGAAATGCCACCTGCCGCGCGGTTCGTTCTATGCGTTCCCGGATGTCTCCGGGACCGGCTTGAGCGAAAAAGATTTTGCCGTCGGCTTATTGGAGGCAGAAAAGGTGGCGATGGTGCCCGGCACGGCGTTCGGTGCCAACGGCTCCGGTTTTTGCCGGGCCTGCTTCGCGACGAGCTACGAACAACTCATCGAAGCGAGCAACCGCATTGAGCGACACGTCCAGTCGCTGGCGGCGAAGCCGCGGACGCCGACCGGGGCTCGCGGCTGACCAACAGCCCAAAATATCCAGAACCCGGCGCGACCCCGGTTCGGCGCGATTTTCCAGCCAAATGCCGCGGCCAGCAACCGTCCGATTCTGCGGGCGGGAAAGGAAAACCGTTCAATGGGCACACATGGATGTGCCTTGATATTTGGCGGATTCATCGTAGTTTTTGACGCTCGTAGTATTGATGAAACCTGAAGTTGTATTCGGTCTGGAGAACGCGGCGTGGCCAGCGGTGCTGGTCGGCGCGGGCGGCGGTGTGTTCCTGACCAATGCGGTGGCCAAGAGCGTCTTCGGCACCGCCCTCAACGGCGACCTAGCGAACCTGGCGTCGGTCTGGGCGCCGGAGAACGGCGGTTCCGCGGCGGATTTCCTGACCCGTTGGGAACAAGCGCCGGCCCCGAGCGGCATATTGAAATTCCGGACGGCCAGCGGCACGACCCTGCCGTTTTTTACGAGCGTCTGCCTGTTCCACAACGACGGGAAAAAATGGTTTGCCCTGCAAATGCTGCCGAATGCGGTTCCACCCCCGCCGGGGTCCGTGCCAGAGAACCTGGCGACGATGCCGGGCGACGCGGCCTTGAAGCAGAAACTGGACTGTGTGCTGCAACTGGCGCGGTCGGTTTCGCTGGATTTCAATAATGCGCTAACCGGCGTGCTGGCGCACACCTCGCTGCTGCTGGGCAAGGCGGAGCCGGATCATCCCTGGCGGCGTTCGCTGCTGGAGGTGGAAAAGTCGGCCGCGCGGGCGGCGGAAATCGCGGGAGAACTGGCGCAGTTCAGCCGGCAGGAAAAAGAGACCCGGCGCTCGCCGGCGGGCAATTTGAACGCCGTGGTTTCCCGCTGCGTGGAATTCTTCCAGAACGCCCACGGGGCGCGGTTCAACTGGAAGCTGGCGCCGGAACGGGCGTTGTTCGCGGCGCGCTTTGACGAGGGCAAAGTCCAGCAGGCGGTCACGAAGATCCTGGAAAACGCGGTGGAATCGTTCGGCGCAAACGGCACGGGCCAGATTGCCGTGCACACGCGGAACGTGGAACTGACCGAGGCGACGCAGGACCGCAACGT
>CAIQEI010000117.1 GCA_903870815.1 uncultured Verrucomicrobia subdivision 3 bacterium | reverse complement strand
CGGAAATTCGGCGATGTAACGGAAAGACTTTCCGCGCAGATGCATGTGGGGGCGCAGCGAGAGCAGCGTGGCATCGCGCTGCATTACCTTGGTGGCGGTGACTTGATACGCCGGAGCCCCGGGTGGAATCTCGAAGGCCACGGTGGCGATTGAGCGGGAATCCACCGGTTCGGTGGGGGGTTGCTTGGCGAAGCGGAGACCCAGTCGGGTTTTGGATTGGTGCTCGGTGCCATCGGGCGTGTAGTGAATCTGCATCACAATGGTCGCGCCCGCGGGCAGCAGTTTGGCCCGGCCCGGCGGATACACCATGCCCCGCCCGGCGGCTAGGGTGGTCGCAAAACTGCCGTTGAGACCGCCGCCACCGCCGACGTTCAAGTCCTTTGAGATATAGGGCGCCATCCGTCCGATCCAAGTCAGGGCCTCGCCCGGTTTTGCGCCTTCCAGTAGGCTGAATTCGTCAAAGGCCGGCGTCCACGGCCGGACCGCACCCGCGGGAGCTGGGGCGTTATCTTCGATGAAAATGAGGACGTGATGCACCACCTGCGGCGAGGTGGAGATGATCTGCGTGGCGTCCACCCAGTGATCTTCGGTCAGGTGCGTCGGAATGCGCACGTAGCGATACGGCATCTGGCCTTCGGCGGCGACGTCGGCGGGTTCCGTCTCAAAGATGACGTCGGGTTTGCCGATGCTCCACTCGGCGCGCGGCGGGATGGGGGGCAGCGCTTTGGCCGCCGCGCCGGCGGGCATCCCGGCTTCTACCCATTGGTTGATTCGCTCGATATCGGCGGCGGCCAGCGAGGGGTCATTGGTAAAATGGCCATACGCCGGGCTCGCGCTCCATGGCGGCATGCGCCGTTCATCGACCACCTCGGCGATCATCCGTGCGTGGCGTCGGGCGTTTTCATATGGAACCAGCGAGAACGGCGCATAGCCGTCGCTCTGATGGCAGTCGGTGCAGTGGGAGCGAAAGATTTTTTCCACGTCGCCGTAAAAGACCGGCGTGCCCTTGGCCGCCTCCGGCGCGGGCGTCCACTCCAGGAGGCAGCCCATCGGATCCGTCGCCGCGGTCGGGACGGGCTGGCCGGCGAGCACGGCTGCCACTGCGTCGCGGAGAAACTGCCGGGCCGGCGCATCCTTGCGGTAAGTCGCCGCGCCTTGGCCGGCGTCGCGCTGGTAGCCGTATTGGTCATCTACGGCGCCGCGATACTCCACGTGCCCGTCCCCGTCGAGCAGCACGGCATCCGTGGTGCTCCGCGCGCCTGCCAGTCGCGCCAGCGCCCCGTGCTCGTCGCAAATCAACGGCACTTCGCTATTCGCGGACTTGCGTAACTGCTCCGGCGTGGCGTCGGAACTCGAGTCAATCAGGAAAAACTGCACGCCGCGCGGCATCATCTCCGCGGCGAGTTGCCGGAGTCTGGGCGCATAGACCTTGGCCATGGGGCAATCCCTTGCCGTCCACGCCAACACCACCGGCTTACCTTTTTCGATCGCGTGTTTCTTGCCCGCGACATCCACGAGTGGGGGGAGCGTGACCTGATTCGGGAGCTGGGCGGCCTCCGCCTGGAGTGCCACCTGAAGGCTAATGACGGCGACGACGATAAGATGATGGGCTGGTTTCATGGTTTATTCTGGCGCGGCAACCTTTGCCGAGCGTTGTAATCAGGCTTACGGTCCAGCCTCCCGGCTGGTTACAAAACGGGAGCGATTTTTTTGACTGGGCAGGTGGTGTCAGCAATATTTCGTCCGGCATAAGTGGATGCGACAGGGGATGAAGATGAAGTTCCGCTGTTTGGCGAAGCCTTGGGAATGCTAGTGGACGCGGGAAATTTGATGACTTCCAAAAAAACAAAACCTCCCTCACGGCGGGGGAAGCCGCTTAATCCAGCGCGTCGGCGATGACCTCGGCCATGTGCCGGGTGCGGACGGTGGCGAGGTGCTGCACCTGATGCCGGCAACTTGCGCCGGAAACGATCGTGGTGGTGCCGTAAGGCTGCTGCTTGATCTGCTCGATCAGCGGCGCGGCGACTTTCAGCGACAGTTCGTATTTCGATTCCATCAGGCCGAACGTGCCGGCCATGCCGCAGCAGCCGGTGTCCAGCAGCGCGGCGCTGCGCCCGGGCAGGAGGGCGGCGAGCCTTTGCATGGCGGCGGGATCCGTCAGCGCCCGGGCATGGCAGTGTGCGTGGATGACGAGGCGCTCCTCCTGCGGCTTGAACGTGAGCGCTTCCGGCTCCCGTTCCAGGAGTTGCCCGATGAAATCCTCGAATAGAAAACAGCGCGCGGCCACGGCTCCGGCTCCGGGTAGGTTCAATTCCCGGTAATCCTCGGCGAACATGGAGTAGCACGACGGCTCGAGAAAAATGATGGGCGCGGTGCCGGCGGCGGCGGCGAGCAGGGCGAGGTTGTGCGCGCCCAATTTTTCCGCCTGGTCCAGGAGGCCGACGCTGAAGGCCGGCCGGCCGCAGCATTTTCGGCCCTTGAGCAGCGTCACGGCCCAACCGGCCGCTTCTAGGACCCGCACGGCGGCCCGCCCGATGTGCGGCTCGTGATAACGGACAAACGTGTCATCCCAAAGGATTACGCTGCCGCGATTGGGCACGGCGCTGCGGTGGTGCCGCGCAAACCAGTGGTCGAACCGTTCGCGCGCGAATTCTGGCAGCGCACGCCGGTCGGTGATGCCGAACATTTTTCCCAGGAGGTGCCGCACGGAACGCGATTCCAAAAAAAGGTTCGCCAGCCCCGGCACGGCGCAGCCGAGGCGGCCCGCCAGATCCACCGAGCTGGCCAGCCGCTGTAGCCGGCTGATATGGGTGCGTTGCGTGCGCGCGTGGAGCAGCTCGGCTTTGAGCATGGGCAGGTTGACGTTGGACGGACATTCGCTCACGCAGGCGCGGCAGGCGAGGCAGTTGCCCAGGGCATATTCCAATTCCGCATCGCACAGCGGGTCGGCGATCTCGCGAAGTTCCAGCGCGGCGCGGATCAGGTTCGCCCGGCCGCGCGTGGACATGCCTTCCTCGCCGGTCGCGATGTAGGTCGGGCACATCGTCGGCGTCCATTTGGTGCAGCCGCCGCAGCCATTGCATTGCTCAAGATTGGCAATTAAGGATTCGTCGCGCGCGGCGAACGCCAGCTTGGGCGTGAACGGCAAGACCAGGTGGCTGTCCGCCCCCTGACGCAGGTGCTGGTCAATCGCAAAGCGCCCGTCGCCGATGATTTTGCCGGGGTTGAACAGGTTGTTCGGATCAAACGCTGTCTTGATTTCCCGCATCACCTTGTACAGCTCAGCCCCGACCTGGTCCCGCAAAAATTCCGTGCGCGCGATGCCCACGCCATGTTCCGCCGCCAGCGAACCCTTGAACTGCGCCACCAGCGCGGCCGTTTCTTCGGCGATCTGGCGGAATTTTTTCAGGTCGTCCGCGCGGTGTAGGTCCAGCACCGGCCGGACGTGCAGCAGTCCCGCCGCCGCATGGCCGTAAAATGACGCCTCCACGCCGGCGCGCGTCAGCATCGCCTGCAAGCCGGCGAAATACGCCGGCAGGTCGCGCGGCCGCACCGCGGTGTCCTCGATGAAGCACGCCGGCTTGGCGTCGCCCTTGCGGCTGGTGAGCAGCGAGAGCCCGGCTCGGCGCATTGCCCAGACGAGGTCGCGCTCATGGCCGGTTTTCAGGATCAACCGCCGGGTGCCCACTTTCATCCGGGCCAGTTCCGCGAGCTTGTCCCTGGCGCCGTCAAAAAATTCCACCAGCAGTACCGCCGCACAGGGGTGCGTGTCCAGATGCAGCAGGCTGCGCGCGGCCTGGAATTCGCGCCGGCCGCGCGTCTGGTCGAGCAGCAGCCGGTCCAGGTGCTCGACCGCCACCGGTTCCAGCGGGGCAAATTCCTGCGCGGCGGACATCGCCTCCGCCACGGAATCGAAGAATACCACCGCGAGGCCGCGCTCCGGTGGCAGCGGGACGAGGTTCAGTTCCGCCGAAAAAATCCCGGCCAGCGTCCCTTCGCTGCCGCAGAGGATGGGAACCAGGTTGCCGGGCTGTTCGCCGGCCCGCGCGAGGCCGTAGCCGGGCCAGCGCTTCAACAGCCCCGCCGGAAACTGCTCGGCGATGAG
This sequence comes from uncultured Verrucomicrobia subdivision 3 bacterium, assembly GCA_903870815.1. Lineage (GTDB taxonomy): Bacteria > Verrucomicrobiota > Verrucomicrobiia > Limisphaerales > UBA11358 > UBA11358. The sequence continues at coordinate 20,561 of CAIQEI010000117.1, read as the reverse complement.
TAGCGAATTCAGCGCGATCAAATCCTCCACGACGGTCCGCTGGCGGCGCAGCGTTTCCAGGTGCGCGCCGATGCGGGTGATCTTGCCGTCGGCCATGACGATTTCGATTTCGCGGACGTGTCGGCCGGTCGTGCCATAGACCGGCGCGTGCGCGCCGGAGGAATCGTTCGCGATCATCCCGCCCAGCGTGGCGCGGGAACTGGTGGCCACGTCCGGGCCGAAGCCCAGATTGAACGGCTTGAGGAAGGCGTTGAGCTGATCCAGCACCACGCCCGCGCCGACGCGGACCGTGCGCGCCTCCTTGTCCAAATCCCAGATCGCCCGGTTGTGCCGCGCGAAATCGATGATCAGCCCGTCGCCGAGCGCGCCGCCGGATAGCCCCGTGCCGCCGCCGCGCGGCGTCACGGAAATGCCCGCCGCGAGCGCGGCCAGGATGAGGTGCGCGGCCTCGCTGGTTTTTTTGGGGAAGGCCACCGCGGCCGGAACGAGCTGATAGGGCGAGGCGTCCGTCGCGTATAGCTGGCGGGTGCGATTGTCGAACGCGACCTCGCCGTTTGCCGCCGTGAGCGACACCATCTGTTGCGCGGAGAGCACGGCCCACAAACTAGCGGCGTGACAGCCGGCTGGCAATGGCATTAACTCGTCCGCCATGAGTGCCAGTTCCCAGCGACGTTCCGCGGAGTTTTTGCAGATCAGCGGCCAATTCAAGCTCGGCGCGCTGGTCACCGAGGCGTCCCATCCGGTCACCGCGCATCTGAGCGAGGTGGCGAAGCAAGACGTGGCCGCGGCGCTGGGCCTGCTCTTCCAGGCGGATGGCGATGTGGTGGATAAATTCCGCGAATTCGTCGCGTCCGGTCGCGCGGAGCAAATTGCCGCCACGGTGCGGGCTTCGATCCAAGCCGGCGGGAGAATCTTTTTCACCGGCTGCGGCTCGACCGGGCGGTTGAGCATTTTGTTGGACGCCATCTGGCGCGATTTCTGGCGGCAGCAAAGTGGGCGACGCGGTGGCGAGTCTCGAACTGAAAAAACTTTCAAGACTCCGACCGTCGCCTCCGGCGATGAACATGATTTTGAGAACCGCACGTTCAGCGTCATGGCGGGCGGGGATTATGCGCTCATCAAATCGGTCGAGGGCTTCGAGGATCTCACGGCGTTTGGCGAAAAGCAGCTCGCCGACCTGGGCGTCTCGGCGAAGGACGTGGTTTTTGCCATCACGGAAGGCGGCGAGACGTCGTTTGTCATCGGCACGGCCTGGGCGGGTGTGCAGGCGGGTGCGAAAGTCTATTTCGTTTACAACAACCCCGACGCCGTTTTGTGCGGGCACGTCCAGCGCAGCCGCGAGGTGATTCAGGACCCGCGCATCGAAAAGATCAACCTCATGACCGGGCCGATGAGCATCACCGGCTCCACGCGGATGCAGGCCACGTCCATCCAGCTTTGCGTGCTGCTGACGGTATTGGAGATGGTCGTGCGGGAGCTGATCAATGGGGGGGACGCGCTGCTGTGCGTCCAGGCTGACCGGCAGGTCAGCCCTACCAATTTCATACCGGCGCAATTCCTCACGCACCTCGAAACGCTCCACGCCCGCTTGTGCTCGCCGGAATTTCTCGCGGCGCTGGTAAAGCTGGTGGCGCTGGAGGAATCGGTCTATCGCGGCGGCGGCCGGAACAATTATTTCGCCGACCGGTTTGCCGCGGACGTGTTGACCGACACGACGGAGCGGTCGCCGACGTATTGCACGCCTCCATTTCGAAAATTTGACGATGCGACCGCGACGGCATCATGGGCGTACCTGTTTTTGCCGGAGCCGGACGCGGCGTCCGCGTGGCGGAGTATTCTGAAACGCGTCCCGCGCTGCGTGGAGTGGGGCGATGAGGAAATTCGCGCGCTGGTTGGCGCAGAGAAGTTTTCGCGTACGCGGGAGATCATTCGCAAAATCAGCACTGCCGAGCTGCTGCGGTTTCGCATCGGCCTGGACGGCGTGAGCCACCGGCCGCCGCGCCCCGGCGATTCGGCGGTGGCGGTGTTGAGCGCGGCCGAAGCCGGCAATTTGGGTTCGCCCGGAAATTTTTTCCATTCACAACTTGAGGCCGCGCGACAGGCCGGTGCACAAACCGCGTTGATATGTTTTGGCGCGCAGAAATCCGAACTCCGCGCTACGCACTCCGCACTCATCCACGTCCCCGTGCCGCCCGCGGGTTTTCTCCTCGATGGCTTGACGCGCGTGGCGGTGAAGCTGGTGATGAACGCGCTCTCCACGTGCACGATGGTGCGGCTGGGTCGCGTGCTGGGCAACACCATGGTCTGGGTGGTGCCGAGCAACCTGAAGCTCATCGACCGCGCCACGCGCTACATCGCGAACCTGACCGGCCTGGATTACGCGGCGGCGAACGCGCTGCTGTTCGAGATCATCGAATACATCGAGCCGCGCCTGCGGGCAGACCAGGCCTATCCGCCGGCCGTGGGTCTGGCGGTGGTGCGGGTGAAACACGGGCTTGCGAATGAACCGGCGGAAAGGTTTTTACAGGCGCAATGAACTCGGCTAAGTTGACGGCACTATGACACTCGACGACATTCTTTTGGAAGCGGAAGAAAAAATGCTCAAGACCGAGCAGGTGGTCGCGAATGAATTCGCCGGCGTCCGCACCGGCAAGGCGTCCGCCGGACTGGTGGAGAACATCCAGGCGGAGGTTTACGGCTCCATGATGCGCATCCGCGAACTCGCGAACATCAGCACCCCGGAGCCGCGCATGCTCGTCATCCAGCCGTGGGACGTGGCCGCGCTGCAGCCCATCGAGAAGGCGATCCAGAAGGCGAACGTCGGCCTGTCGCCGGTGGTGCAGGGCAAGCTGCTGCGCCTGTCGTTCCCGGAATTGAGTACGGAGCGCCGGCAGGAATTTGTGAAGTTGATTAAGAAAATGGCCGAGGACGGGCGCGTGGCCGTCCGGCACGTCCGCCGCGACGCGATGGATCTGTTCAAGAAGCACGCGCATGACAGCGGTATCACGGAGGACGCAAAGAAACAGGCGGAAAAAGACCTGCAGAAGCTGACGGACGACTACGCGGCGAAAATTGACGCGCACGTCGTCAACAAGGAAAAAGAAATCATGACGGTATGAGCGCCTGTCTGTGGGGTCGGCTTAGAGCGTTTGAAGAAATACTGTAGCCGTTCGGAGCGAGGATTTTTGGGTTTTGGCGAGGCTTTGGCGAAGGAGCAGGTTCAAAGCAACCCTTCCCATGAACTACCCAGTTCAAGGGCCATGAGCAGTTTCAAATTGAAACTGGGAGCTGTGACTGAGCCGAAACGAAGCCAAAACCCAAAAAGACCGCCCTGTTCCTTCAGCCAAACCGAACGGCTACAGTATTTTTGAAAATGCTCAAAATTTCAAATTTTGCTCTGACCGCCGCCCCGGAAAACCGGGGCGGATTTTTATTTGGCGATTCGGTTATCCAGTCCGCAGGCCTCGGACAGACGGTGGCGGTGGCGGGCAAACTTGCGGTAGCACCAATCAAAAACCTGCCGGCCGACGGGGGCCACGGATAAAAGATAAACCGGCCAGGCCCAACCGATCCGTTTCATGGCGTAGCGATAGGCATCCGCGCCCGAAATTATTTTTCCATCCGCGAGCAGCAGCCGTAAATCCTGCAACCGTTCCGCTTCGTTCCGTGGCAGTTTTTGCCGGACCCAGTCGGCTTGCAGCGGCGCGATTTCAAATCCCCGGGCGCGCAGGGTGTTTTCCCAGAACGGCACCCAGCGGCGGCAAATGCCGCAGGCATCATCGTAAAGAATCCAGCCGGCCGGATTGTTATTTGGCGCGCTCATGTTTTTAGCCGGACGCCGCCATGCACTTTCACCGCCGAGCCTTCCGCCAGAAAGGCCGACCTTGGCGCGGAGTTCAACGCGCGACCCAACGCTTCGCCGTATAGTCCGGCGGCGTCGCCGTGCAATTCCGCCGATGCCGCCTCCTGGATGCGCCAGCGCGGATGTTCGACCCTGTATTCCTGCGTCGCGCCGTCGCGCCGGGAGGTGTAGCCCCAATAATGTTCGGTGATGAAGGCCGCCTCCGAATTTTCAGCCGGCGCCAGCGCGCCGCCGCGTGTGATCAGCCTCAAAGCGTTTTCCCGGCCGTTGTACCGCCAGCAATAAGCGGCGGATTCCACTTCCTCCGGCCGGCCCGATCGGGTTGTAATCTGATGCGACATCGGCAGCGCGAGGTAAGGCTCGTGGTAAAAAGTCCGCGCCGTCCAGGCGATGGCCCGGCGGGGAACCAGTTCCTTGATGAACACCACGCCGCGCCGCCAGCCGTCCGCGGTCCGCCGACGGACATAAAACCGCAGGTTGACTTCCTCGAAGTGGCGGTGAAAGGGAATCGGTATTCTACGCACCCGGGTGTTTTGAAAAAGAAAACCGACCATGCTGGCCAGGGTCTTGCCGTTCCAGAAATCCAGTTCCGTTCCGGCGGGAACTCGGGCTTTCAGGATTTCCGGCTCAATCTCATAATTGAGCATGACCAGATGTCGCCATTCCGCCGTTAGAAAAACCGGGGCCGGAGAATCGGCGTTCATCTTGGCGCGCCACCGGCGGAATTGGTCTCGAAGAGGATGATCGTTTCATCGGGCCGGGCGTAGCGGAGGGTTTCGCGGGCCAGGCGGGCGACGGTGGCGGGATCATTGCGCAGCGCGTCAATGTCGGCGCGAAGTCCGCGGGCGATGACTTCCTGTTTTTGCAGCTCGTTGTCGAGCCGGAATATTTCCTGCCGCATCCGCTCGTTTTGATGGATGAGCGGCAGATACTTCATGCTGATCAAAATCAAGACGGCCACCGCCACCAGGGCGACGACCGCCTGGGTGAGCCGGCTCCAGATGCCGAGATCCACTTTCACGCGGCCAGTCTAACGGCGCGGCGCGGTAGTGGAAGCCGATTTTGTGTCGGGGCGGATTTTGCTGACAATTCGCGCGCCCCCGTTTAGACTGCCGCTCCAATGATCAAGGCGTTTTTCCTGATATTCGAGCCCAGCGAGGCCTGGGACCGGATTGCCCGGGCGCGAAGGAGCTTCGCCTATATCCTGGGCGTGTATCTGCTGCCGCTGATTCTTTTGGTCACGGCCGCCGAGGGCTGGGGGTTGGCGAGCTGGGGTAAATGGCAGCCGAGATTCCAAAAATTCCGGGATTTTACCGACGACACCGCCGTTTCCACCTTGGGGAAATATCAGAACATTATCACCTTTGAAGTCATCCAGGCTGCATTGTTGCTGGCCATGGTATTATTGAGCGCCTTGCTGCTTTTGAAAATAAGCCAGACGTTTCAGAACCGGCGCAAATATCTGGAGGCCTTCACGACCATGGCCTACGCCTACAGCCCGCTGCTCGTGGTGCGGCTGATGGACGCCGGCCCGATGGTAAGCCCCTGGACCACCTGGGCCATTGGCATCCTCCTCACCGTCTGGGTTCTTTACCAGGGTATCCCGCGCGTCATGCAGCCCGACCCCACGCACGCCTTCGGTCTTTACCTCTCGGCCATGTTCGTGGTCATCCTGACCTCCGGCATGGCGCGGCTGCTGACCGCTCTCTATCTGCTCGGCGAAGTGGACTTCCACCATTCCTGGCTGACGCATAAATTTCCCGGCCTGTTCCAGCCATGAACCCGTCCGTTGAACGGCAACTCCTGGCCGCGCTGGCGCAATTGGATGAAACCGTGAAATCCCTCGCCACCGCCATCCCCAAGCCCAGCCTCCTGCCGCTGTTCACGCGTATCGACGAATTGACCTTGCAGCTTCCGCGCGGCACCGATCCGGCGCTGCTGCATTATCTCCACAAGAAAAGCTACGAGAAGGCGCGGCTATATCTGCAGGGCCGCGACGTGGAAAACCAGGCGGGCAACTGCCGCCACGTCTGAATCAAGATTTGCGATTTACGCGATTCATCCGATGCGAATGCGGCTCGTAAATCGTAAAACAAAAATGTTTCCCGACGACACCATTGCCGCCATCGCCACGCCACTCGGCGAGGGCGGTCTCGCCGTCCTCCGCCTCTCCGGTTCCCGGGCATTCGCCATCGCGGAAAAATGTTTCCAGCCCGTGGGCAAAAGTTCGCAGAAACCGTCCGCCGCTCCGACGCACACCATCCAATTCGGCAAAATCGTTCGCAATAAAAATATTTACGACTCCCTCGCCCCCGCCGGGGGAGAGGGCCGGGGTGAGGGGGAACTCGAGGTTATTGACGAAGTTCTCCTCGCCGTCCTGCGCGCGCCGCGCACCTTCACGCGCGAAGACACCGTCGAGATTTCCTGCCACGGCGGGCTCCTGCCGGCCAAGCTGGTGCTCGACACGCTGCTCGCCGCCGGCGCCCGGCTGGCTGAACCCGGCGAATTCACCCGCCGCGCCTTCCTGAATGGCCGCCTGGACCTCGCGCAGGCAGAGGCCGTCGCCGACCTCATCCATTCGCGCACTGAACTCGCGCTTGCCGCCGCCAACGAGCAGCTCGCCGGTAAACTCTCCCAACGCATCAACCGGCTGCGCGATGACCTGATGCTCACGCTGGCCCACGTCGAGGCCCATATCGATTTTCCCGACGAAGACATTACCCCCGACACCAAGCGGCAACTCTTGCAGCGGCTGGCCGATGGCATCGCCTTCATGGACGAATTGTTGCGCACCGCCAACGAAGGGCAGCTTCTCCGGCGCGGCGTTCGCGCGGCCATCATCGGCCGGCCCAACGCCGGCAAGTCCAGCCTCCTCAACCAACTGCTCGGCCGCGACCGCGCCATCGTCTCGCCCGTGGCCGGCACCACGCGCGACACCATCGAGGAGACGGCCAACATCCGTGGCCTGCCCGTCATCTTCATCGACACCGCCGGCCTGCGCGAGGCGCGCGACGAGATCGAAATCGAAGGCGTACGCCGCAGCCGCGAATCCCTCGCCCGGGCGGAATTCATCCTGCACGTCCTCGATGCCAGCGAACCGCTGACCGGCGCGGATAAAACCTACCTGGCCGAGTTTGCCGGAAAAAAACGCATCCTCGTCCTCAACAAATCCGATCTGCCCGTGCAGCTGTTGGATTCCGCATTCCGCATTCCGCAATCCGCATTGCCCTTGGTGGCCGTTTCCTGCGTGAGCGGGCAGGGGATCGAGGCGTTGAAAGACGCCATCAAGTCCCTCGTCTGGGCCGGCGAAATCAAGGCCGGGATGCTGCAGGTGGCCATTAACTCGCGGCATCAGGATGCCCTGAACCGCGCCCGCGCCGCTGCATGTCTGGCCGCGGACGCGCTGAGCGCCGCCGCCACCTTGGAACTGGTCGCGATTGACCTGCGGATTGCCGCCAACGCCATTGGCGAAATCGTGGGCAAGACCACCACCGAAGATCTGCTGGACTCCATCTTCAGCGCCTTTTGCATTGGTAAATAATCGGTCCGCTGCGGCGGCGTTGATGCCACGCGAAAATCCAAAGTCATTGTCGTTCGTCGCGCCATCGGATAATATGGCTCATTCCATCAATGAAACCCATCAGTATCACTTTCCGCCTGTTCGCCGCCCTGCTTGTGGCCGGGGTTGTTGGGTTCCCAGTGCAATCGCGCGCCGCCGAAGCCGCTCTGGTCGTCCCGAAAGGTGACCGGCTCCTTGGTTGCGCCGTCACGGAAGCGGAGAACAAAGATTACCCCGCCGCGATGGCTCAGGCCAGGTCGGCCGGCGTGCAGGTGGTGTCTTTAAAACTGGATTGGGACGCCGTGGAGGCCAAGCCGAATGTGTATGCCTCGCCCTGGCCGAAAATTGCGAACGCTTACTATCCCCGCCAGCACATCCAGATCAGTCTGCGCGTGGCCACCTTGGACACCGACCGGAACCGCATTCCCGCCGACCTGCGTACGAAGCCGCTGAACGACCCGGAAGTCATCGCCCGGTTCAATCGCCTCTTGGATTGGGTTTTTGCGGAGTTGCCCGACGTGACCCTGGCCGAGTTGTCCATCGGGAACGAAGTCGATGGCGTGCTCGGAGACGACCCGGTGAAGTGGCGGGAATACACGGATTTCTTCATTGCCACCCGTAAACACGCGTTGGAAAAACGGCCCGCTTTGAAAGTCGGCGTGTCCGTCATGTTCGGCGGTCACCTGAAACATCCCAAACTTGCCGCCGCCCTTAACGCCCAAGCGGATGAAATCATGGTTTCCTATTACCCGTTGACGCCGGATTTTCAGGTCCGCGCCCCGCAGGTGGTCCCGGACGATTTGAATGTCCTGTGCCGGCTTTATCCCAACCGGCCTGTCTCCTTCGTCGAGGCGTGTTATCCCTCGGGTGGCGGCTGCGGCAGTTCCGAAGCCCTGCAGGCGCAATTCGTGCAGGAACTCTTCACCGCTTGGGATCAGCATCCCGGTCAAATCCGGCTCGTGACCTTCGTCTGGCTGCATGACCTGCCGTCCTCGGCGGTCGCTACTTTCGGAAAATATTACGGCGTCGGCTCGCCCGCATTTCGGGATTATCTCGGCACCCTGGGGCTTTGCACTTACCCGCATGCCGGCACCGAAAAGCCGGCGTTTACCGCCTTGCAGCAGCAAGCCCGGGCCCGCGGCTGGAGCCCCGCGTCACCAGCTGTCATTTTAAAATAAGGGTATGGTTTTGCTTTGATGGTGGATTTTTTTGTAACAAATGGTCCGCCGCGGTGTCATAGTATGGTATAAGTTTGAACTTAGTGGTATCGAACGGCAAGTTCGCCCGTGAGCCTGTGCGCTGATGTGCCGGGCTGAGCGTTTAAGTTAAATGGGATTTATTGGGTTATGATGAATTCGTGGAACATCGATTCACCGGAGCAAATCCTCCGTTCAAGCCTGGGCCTCCGGGTGAAGTTGGCTGGCCCTTTCCCGCCGCCCCCGTCTTCAGCCCACGCTTTTGGTCCATCCAGCCCTCCCCCTCCATGAAAGACAAATACCCTGCCAGCCATTTTGTGCCCGGCGCCTGCCGGCGCGGCTTCACGCTGATCGAACTACTGGTGGTCATTGCCATCATTGGCATTCTGGCCGCGCTGCTGCTGCCGGCCCTGGCGGCCGCCAAAAACCGGGCCAAGCAGGCCCAATGTATCAGCAATCTCCGGCAGTTGGGATTGTGCCTGATCCTCTATAAGGATGAATATCAAGGCTATTATCCGGCCTCCCAATACAATTCATACGGCGTTGAATTGACTTGGCCGCCGCTGCTGCGGAAATTTACGACCAAGGGATCCGATACGGCGGTTTTCCGGTGTCCTTCGGCGCCGGATGAGGTTCAGTGGAAGCCGGCGTTTGGCAGCGGCGAACCGGCGCATTATGGCTACTTCGCTGACGAGGTCACCTTGAAATTCGACGGCAAAAGCACCATGAGCTATGGCTACAATTCCTGGGGGATCGGTCCCATTGTGGACACCACGATTCAACCCGCCGTCGTCCTGCCCGAAACCTACCCCTCCAAAAGCGGCGGCGGCGTTTTGGAGGGATTGGGTGCGGACGTGGAAAGTGATCCTTCCAAGGTCGGCCCACAGAATGAGAATACGATTGTGAGCCCGGTGAATATGATCGCGATCGGCGACAGTAATTGGAAACCCGATCGGAGCGCCCCGGTCGCCTGGGGTGGGGGCATCAATATGGAAGGCGGCGCCATTATCAATATGGGTGGCGGCGCAACGCCCGGTTCTTATGGCTATTGGCCGCTGGACGTGCATGGTAGCCAGCCGGGCGGGGTGGCCAATATCCTTTTCGTGGACGGCCATGTGCAGGCCATGAAGCGCACCGCGCTGATCGCCTATCAGGACGAGCCTGCGGAAGCCCGATACGCCGCCGAATCGCTATGGAATCGCGATCATCAACCCCACGACCCCGGGGATGATTATCTACCGCCCTTGGAGGCGTTATCAGACTACGCACCCTGGCCGTGAGTAGATTCTTCCTGCTGCCATCATCAACGTCACCACCGGCTAGCCACACCGCATCGGATTCACCTTAGTGTATTTATTCTATTTCGTGTTTTCATTCCCACTTGATCAGCTTTCGGCGTTCGATGTTCGATGTTCGCGCTGCATCGCTTCAACTCTTCAACTCTTCAACTCTTCAACTCTTCAACTTCTTTCAATTTTCACGGTCACCGCACCTTTTCAAACGCAAACCCCTTAAGGTATTCCGTCTCGGGTATCATCGGTATGACGGGGTGATCCGGCGATTGCGCGTAGTGGGCCACGCGGCGCAGGACGTGGCGCGTGTCAAACGCCGCCGAAAGCAACGTGTCTTGAAACAGTTCCGGGCTGACGTGATGCGAACAGCAGAACGTCGCTAGCGTGCCGCCGGGTTTCAGCAGCTTCAACGCCCGCAGATGAATCTCCTTGTAGCCGCGCAGCGCGTCCGGCACCGAGGCGCGGTTGCGCGTGAACGACGGCGGGTCGAGGATGATGCAGTCAAACCGCGGGATGACGCGTTCGTGCGGCTTCACGGCGGTGTTCGCCTTGAGCCAGTCAAAGACGTTCACAGTCTCGAACGAGCACCGGTCGGCCAGGCCGTTGGTTTTGGCGTTGCGCTCGGCGGCGGCGATGGCCTCCGCGCTCTGGTCCAGCAGATGCACGTGCGCCGCACCTGCGCGGGCGGCGTGCAACCCGAAGCCCCCGAGGAAGCTGAAGCAATCCAGGACTTGGCCGGCGTTCGCCAGTTGTGCGACCGCCTGATAATTCGCCTGTTGGTCGAGATACATGCCCGTCTTGTGGCCGGCGACCAGATCAGTCTCGAATTTCAGCCCGTTCAGGTTCACGATGGTTGGAGTCCAAGCTTTAGCTTGTTCCCCCGGAGCAGCCGGAAGGTTGGATTCCCACAGCACGCCATTGGATTCGGCCAGGCCCTCGAACTTGCGCGAGGCCACGTCGCTGCGTTCAGCGATGGCGCGCGGCGAGAAGATCGTCTGCAGCGCGGCGACGATGTGCGCCTTGCGGAGATCCATGCCGAGCGAGGAAATTTGGACGACCAGCACATCCTCGTATTTGTCCACGATGAGGCCGCTCAGAAAATCGCTCTCCGCGTTGACGACGCGGAACGAGGTGGCTTTCGGCAAATGTTTTTGCCGCACCGCCAGCGCGGCGCGGATGCGCTCCTCGAAGAAGGCTTCGTTCGGAATGATGCGCTCCGGTGAGAGGAGGCGGACATTGATCTTGGACCGGGAATTGTAGAAGCCCGTGCCGAGCAGGCGCTGGCGGTGGTCCTTGACCTGCACGAGGTCGCCGTCGCTGGCGGGGGAGGCGAGGCGCAGCACTTCGTTGTTATAAACCCAGGGGTGACCGGCGACGATCCGGTCGGCCTCGCCGGGCCGGAGCAGGACGGTGGGGAGCGTATCGATGATTGTAGACATAGCCGCAGGGTCGCAGGCCCGCCGTGGCCGGGGAAGCAAATTTATTTCATGATCTGAATTATTTACTTGAATTATTGCCCGAACGGGCGGATAAGAGTTCTATAAGCCTATGACCAGAACATTCCCGATCAGTTCCCTGCTGCACCTGAAATCCTCCGCGCTCTGGAGCGTCGTGCCCGAGGCGACGGTGTTTGAGGCCATCCGGTTGATGGCCGAAAAGAACATCGGCGCGCTGCCCGTGCTGGCGGGCGGGCGGCTGGTCGGGATCTTCACGGAGCGCGACTACACGCGCAAGGTGGCTTTGATGGGCAAGACCTCCAAGGAGACGCGCGTCCGCGAAGTCATCGCCCGCGAACTCGTGACTATCACCTCGGAGGACACCGTGGAGGGCTGCATGCGCCTGATGACGGAACACCGCGTGCGTCATCTGCCGGTCGTCGCCGGCGAGAAGCTTGTGGGCATCGTCTCCATCGGGGATTTGGTGAACTGGATCATCTCCACCCAGAACGCCGCCATCGAGCAGATGGAACAATACATCGCCGGCGGCATCCCGGGCTGACGTCACAACGCATTTCCCAGTTGGCCGTTCGGTGTTCGGCGTTCGTTGTTGAATGTTGAATGTTCCCACTTTCCGTTTTCAGTTGGCAGCCGCTTCACCCCTTCAACGATTCAACATTGGTTCAGTTTTCTCTTCATGCTCTTCACGCCCTCCATGGTAAAATCCCCCGCGCCTTTGCGTTAAAACACCGTTTCCCAATTCGAGCAAATCCGTGAAATTCGCGTCAACCTGGTTCGCCGTGGCCCATTTCAGCTTTTGTTCCCATTTCGCCTATTCCGCGTATTTCGCGGTCTAAAAATTCAGGCCTCAGCTTTCAGCTTAAAGCTTTTCCCAATTCGGCGTTCGACGTTGAATGTTGAGCGTTGAATGTTCCCCACTTTCCGTTTCCAGTTTCCACCCCTTCAACTCTTCAACTCTTCAACTCTTCAACTCTTCAACTCTTCAACTCTTCAACAATTCCCCCCTTCTTATTTCCTTGGTTGTCCCCGCGTCAGCAGCTAATTTGCCGCGTATCACCGGCCTATGAAAACAATCACTCGCTCCCCCCTTCATCAATTCCGTCACTTTTCCCATCCAGTCGCCCGGTGGCTTTGCCTGACCATTTGTGGTTTGGGAATGACCACTCAATCGCCGGCCCAAATCTGGACCAACCCGGCCGTGGGCGCTTCGCAGCGCGCCGACGCGCTCGTGGCCGAGATGACCCAGGCCGAGAAAATCGCGATGATCAGCGGCGCGGGCGGTCCGTACATCGGCAACATTCCCGGCAATAAACGTCTGGGCATTCCCGCGCTTGGGTTTCAGGACGGACCGGGCGGGGCGGGTGACTGGAACACCGGTGTGACGGCGTTCCCGGCCCCGATCTGCATGGCGGCCACCTGGGATGCCGCGTTGATGCGGCAATACGGCAGCTATATCGGAGCGGGAGAGCGCGGCAAAGGCGGGCAGGGGCTCCTGGGGCCGACCATGAACATGGCCCGGGCTTATCAGAACGGGCGTAACTTTGAAAGTTACGGTGAGGATCCTTACCTCTCGTCCGTGATGGCGGCGGCGCATGTTCAGGGCTTCCAGAGTCAGGGCGTCATTGCCACGGCCAAACATTTTGTCTGCAACGACCAGGAAACCGACCGCTGGCTCGTGAGCGCGGATGCCGATGAGCGCACGCGTCAGGAAGTTTATTACCCGCCCTTTCGCGCCTGCGTGGACTCCGGTCTCGGCGCGATCATGGCTGCCTACAACCGGGTGAACGGCCGGTTCGCCTGCGAATCCGAGGCGCTTAACGCCACGGTGAAAAAACTCTGGGGCTACGACGGCTTCATCATGAGCGACTGGGATGCCTATTTCAGCACCACCGTGGCGGCAAACAACGGTTTGGACATGGACATGTACAATAGCGCCTTTAACAGCGCCCCGTTCGCGGCCGCCATCCAGGCGGGCAACGTCCCCGTCGCTGACCTGGACGACAAGGTCCATCGCATCCTGACCACGATGTTTCGCTTGGGCGACTTCGACCATCCTTCCCCGGGCAAAATCAGTGCGGCGGTGACCAATGCGGTTCACACGGAATTTACTTGCGCTGCCGCCGTGGCCGGAACCGTCCTGCTGCAAAATCAGCACGCGCTGCTGCCTTTGAATGCCGGCTCCATAAAATCCATCGCCGTCATCGGCTCGGTGGCCGGCGTGAAGCCCATTTCATCCGGCCTTGGTTCCGGCAGCGTCCCGCTGCCATACGATATCTCGCCGCTGGTCGGCATTTCCAATCGTGCCAGCGCGGATATCACGGTGAGTTATTGCCCGGGTGATGGCAATATATCCGCGGCCGTGTCGCTCGCCCAAACGTCCGATATCGCCATCGTCTGTGTGGGCCAGCGAACGGGTGAAGGGGCGGATCGCGCCAGTCTTTCGCTGCCCGGCGATCAGGATGCGCTCGTGCGCGCCGTAGCCGCTGTCAACTCCAACACCATCGTGGTTGTGTATTGTTCGTCCGCCACGCTCCTGCCGTGGTCGGACCGCGTCGCCGCCGTCCTCATCGCGTGGTATCCCGGCCAGGAGAACGGCAACTCCCTCGCCCGGGTTCTCTTCGGCGACCTTGCCCCGTCTGGTAAACTGCCCGTCACCTTTCCCGCCGCCGCCGGCGAAGTGCCGGCCAACCGCCCGTCGCAATTTCCCGGGGTGAATGGCCACCTGACTTATTCTGAGGGGTTAAACATCGGCTACCGCTGGTACGATGCCAACCATGTCGCGCCCCGTTTTCCGTTCGGCCACGGGTTGACCTACACCACTTTCGGTTACAGCAACCTGACCGTGGGCGCCGTCAGTCCTTCCGGGCAGGTGCAGATTGGTTTCGATTTGTCGAATACCGGTTCCCGCGCGGGCGCGGAAGTCGCGCAGCTCTATCTCGGTTTTCCCGGAGCCGCCGGAGAACCACCGAAACTGCTGAAAGGTTTCTCGAAAATCCCGCTCGCGCCGGGTCAGACGGAGCATGTCGTTTTTAATCTCGACTGGTTGGACCTGGCGAATTGGGATGCCGCCGCGCGTGGCTGGCTGGTGACGCCGGGAACCTTTCAGGTGCTGGTCGGCTCCTCGTCCCGCGACTTGCGGTTGACCGGCAGCTTCACCGTCGCCTCCGTACCGTCGAGCGACCTCGCCAACGCGGCGCTGCATCGGGTCGTCACCGCTTCGTCCGGTTCAGACTCCGCTTCCGCCGCCGTGGACGGCGATCCGGCGACCGGCTGGAATTCGACAGCCGGCGATCCGCAGTGGTTCATGGTGGATCTTGGCCTGCAGAAAAATCTTTCCCGCCTTCGCCTGCAATGGAATACGAACTACGCCTCCGCCTACACGATCCAACTTTCTCCGGATAGTAGCACCTGGACGACCATCACCAGCCGCCCCAACGGTCAAGGCGGATTGGAAGACCTCTTGGTTTCTGGTCACGGCCGCTATGTTCGATTGATGGTAACGCAGCCGGGCGTTCCCGGCGCGGGTTTTGGATTGCAGGAGTTTGAAGTTTACGCCCAGCCGCAGGCGCCCTTCGGCGGGACTGTTCCCGTTTTGCCCGGGCGCATCGAGGCGGAAAATTACGACACCGGCGGCGAGGGCGTGGCTTACTACAAAACCACCGTGGGAAATCCGGGCGGCGTCTATCGGACGAATGAGGATGTCGGTCTCGAGCCGGCGACCGATACCGGCGGCGGATATATTGTCGCCTGGATCAACCCCGGCGAATGGCTGGAATACACGGTCAACTTGCCCGACCCCTCGGCGATCTACCGCGTCAGCGTCCGCGTGGCTTCCAAAGGCGGCGGCGGCCAGCTCCGGGTGCGGCTGGACGGCGCCGTGCTCGGCACCGTGACCATTCCCGACACGGGCGGCTGGCAAAATTGGCAGACCATTGCGCTGCCCAACGTGCCGGTCGCGGGCGGCATCGGCAGCCGGGCCTTGCGCCTCGAGGTGCTGAGCGGCGGCTTCAATCTCAACTGGATTCAGCTGGATCGTGTGCAGCTTTGCCGCACCGGGAATATCGCCCTTCATCAGCCGGCCTCCGCCTCCTCCGTGCACTCCACGAACCAGCCCGCCAATGCCTTTGACGGCGACCCGCGCACCGTCTGGACTTCGCAATCCAGCGACCCGCAATGGCTCATGGTGGACCTGGGTTCCGTTCAGGACATTGCGCGCATCCGGCTGGACTGGCAGAGCGGTGATTGGAAGGACAGCGGCTACGGTCACGCGGCCTACAGCCGGTGCTATAGCCTACAGTTTTCCACCGATGCCAAAGTTTGGACCGAGGTCTATTCCACCACCAACGGCATCGGCAGTATGAACGATCTGGCGTTGTCGGGCCGCGCCCGCTATGTGCGCATGAACTCGACCGAACGCGTGAATACCAATGGCACCGCGCTTTACGAGTTCGAAGTTTATCCGGTACTGAAGCCGGGCTTTTTCCACTGGTTCCAGCGTTAGCGAGTAGCGAGTTGACCGAAACCATGCAGTCCGGTTAGTTCAATTTAAGTGTTCAATGTTCGATGTTCGATGTTCGATGTTCGATGTTCGATGTTCGATGTGCTCTGTTGAAAACATCTGGAACGTATCTGGGTCGCCTAACGGCGGAGGGCGTAGGCGAGAACTTTCAACGCGGCCTCGGCGAGCATTTGCTTGGGTTTACGGGCAGCCAAGGTCGAACCCATGGTCCGTTTGAGGGCGCTGAAGTAGCTTTCGACCGCCCACCGGCGTGGATAGCCCTTTTGTTCCAAAAATTCCGGGGTCATTTGCGCCCGCCACAGACCGCCCCGCGTCCCATCCGCCCGGCGAGCGACGGCAGGAATGACACTTTCGACGCCCCATTGGTCCCGACACTGGACATGAATCCACTCCGCATCATACCCCGCGTCGGCATAAAGTCTGGCCGGCTGGCTCACCGCCTGCGCTTGGGCCAGCAACGAACGCGCCTGCACACAATCGTGCGTCGGTTTGAGGTCCACCGCCAGCGCCACGGGCTGCAAGCTGCCCGCCAGTATGATCACCCCCACTTTCACCCAACGCCGGAAGTGCCGCCCCTGACGGCTGCAAAAATAATCGCTGACCGTCGTCCGGCTCAACCCGGTCGCGTCCATCGCCGCCGCCACCTCCGGGTCTTTGGCCCCGGCACGTTGCCCGATCTCCGCCACCAGCTTTTGGGCGATGGCCAATACCTCGCTGCGGCCGCTGAACTTTTGGAGCGTCGTGAAATGCGGCAATTTCCCGGTCAAACCCATTTGTTCCCGCAATCCGGGGCTCGCCGCCAGCAGATCCAAGACCCCGCGATAGGTGGTCTTCAAATAGGCCCGCAGGATCAAACAGGTCATCAGTTGCCGCTGGGTAAAGTCATGCCGGCTGGTCGTCGCTCCATAGTCCGCCAGATGCCGTTGGCCCAGGCGCATCGCCAATTCCGCCACCTTCTCCACCACCGTCAGCTTGCCTCTGCCAGCCTTGTTTTTACTCATGCCACCAATAGACGTTCCTCACTAAAAAAGGTTTCTACAAAGCATGTTGAATGTTGAATGTTTCAACAATTGGTTCTGGTGTAGCCGCGTCTCGTAAGAGCGCGGATAATTCCTCGATGCCTTCGCATTAAATCCCATTCCCGTTCGCGTGGTTCGCGGTCCATCTCCAGTCTCGCCGCTTCAACGCTTCAACGATTCAACGCTTGGTTAAGTGATCTGTTCTGGTTGGAGTTCAAGCTTCAGCTTGTCCTGTATTCCGGTTGAATGAACCTGTTCGAAGATCAAACTGGCGGAGAGAGTGGGATTTGAACCCACGGTAGTGTTACCTACGCACGCTTTCCAGGCGTGTGCCTTAAACCACTCATCCATCTCTCCACAGTTAGAATTTAAGGGGCATTTTAGTGCCCAACCCGCCTTAAACCGAACCATCAAATCCTTGCGTCGGTCACTGTCAATGCCGGACGCCAGGCATCACCGGTTCCCGCCGTCACGGTGGCAGAAAATGCCCAATCCTGTCGTCTGCCGGAATTGATTTTATTCGCACGAATCCGCTTCCAAGGCAAGCTCATTCGCACGCAACCAATCACGCTGGGGTGCATCTTGACAAGCCAACGGTTTTCCAACCGCGAAGCGGTGTCAACCTGGATAGCCATGGGTGAAACCCATGGTTGGCGGTGTGATTGTTCGACCCCGCAGGGGTCGCACCTGTATTTCTGCGTCACCGCGGGCTGACGCCCACGGCTATCTATGTTCTGTCCCTGACGGGACAGTTGGGAACAGTGTCCAGATGCGCCCATCACGCTGCCAGCCTACGAAAGCAACGCTCAACCACCGCCGTCGAGACCACGTGACGCAAATCACCCGCCGCCCTCACCAACGCAAAGCGTCTGGACCGCGGTCGCTTCAACGCTTCAACCCTTCAACTTTTTCCCTGCTCGACACCAATCCCTCGTTTCAGTAAACAATGCTCCATGACCCTCAAATCCTTCTGCGCATCCTGCCTGCTTGTCGTCGGCGCCTGCCTGTCCCATCAGGTGTGTGCGGCGGAAGTTCAATTCACCGCCCCTTCGGCCGCGCCGGTGGAACCGCTGAGCCTGTGGTATCAACATCCCGCCGGCCAATGGACGGATGCGCTGCCCGTCGGCAACGGCCGGCTGGGGGCGATGGTTTTTGGCGGCGTGAACCGCGAGCATTTGCAGCTCAACGAAGACACCCTGTGGGCCGGCGGTCCCTATGACCCGGTGAATCCCGACGCTAAGGCGGCGTTGCCGGAAGTGCGCCAGCTCATCTTCGCCGGCAAATTTGGCGACGCCGTCAATCTCATCAACGCCCGGGTTCTGGCCCGGCCCATCGGTCAGATGCCGTATGAAACCGTGGGCGATTTGTTCCTCGACTTCCCCGCGGCGGCTTCCGTGGCCGGTTATCGCCGCGATCTGAATCTCGACACCGCCGTGGCCGCGACCACTTTCACGGCCGGCGGCGTGAAGTTCACCCGCGAAGTTTTTTCCAGCCCGGTGGATCAGGTCATCGTCGTCCGTCTCACCGCCGACCGGAAAGGTTCCATCTCCTTTACCGCCGGCATGCGGACACCGCAGCGGGCGACCGTGTCCGTTGAATCCGGCAATACGTTGGTGATGAGCGGCGTGAACGGGGACGCCAGCGGCATCAAAGGCGCGCTCAAATTTCAGGCGCGCGTTCAAGTGATCGCGGAGGGCGGGAAAACCACTGCCGCGGGCAATTCTGTTTACGTGACCAACGCTAATGCCGTCACCCTGCTCATCGCTGTCGCCACCAGCTACAAGAATTATCAGGATGTCAGCGGCGATCCGGAAGCCATCGTCAAAGGCCAGCTCGCCGTCGCCGCCGGAAAATCCTTCAAGAAACTGTTAAAGGCCCACGTCGCCGAACATCAACGGCTGTTCCGTCGCGTTTCCCTGGAACTTGGCAAAGCCGGCGCGGTGTCGCTGCCCACCGACGAGCGCATTGTGCATTTCGCCGGCGGCAACGATCCCGGGCTGGTGACGCTGTATTATCAATACGCCCGGTATCTGTTGATCTCCTGTTCGCGGCCCGGTGCCCAGCCGGCCACCTTGCAGGGGCTTTGGAATGATTCCATGACCCCGCCGTGGGAAAGCAAATACACCATCAACATCAACACAGAGATGAATTACTGGCCCGCCGAAGCCGCCAACCTCGGCGAATGCGTCCAGCCGCTCCAGGCGATGATCGCGGATCTGAGCGTCACCGGCGCGCGCACGGCGCAGGTGATGTATGGCGCGCGCGGCTGGGTGGTGCACCACAACACCGATCTGTGGCGCGCGTCCGCGCCCATCGACGGGTCCTGGGGCCTGTGGCCGTCCGGCGGCTCCTGGCTGTGCCAGACGCTCTGGGAACATTATCTCTACAGCGGCGACACCAATTATCTGGCGCAGATTTATCCGCTGCTGAAAGGCTCCGCGCAATTCTTCCTCGACACCCTCGTGGAAGACCCCAACACCCACGGCCTCGTGACCAATCCCTCCATGTCCCCGGAACATTTGCATCCCTACGGGAACACCATATGCGCCGGACCGACGATGGATCTCGAGATCTTGCGCGATTTGTTCGATGAATGCGTCACGGCGGCGGACACGCTCGGCGTGGACCCCGACTTCCGCGCGCAGGTGGCCGCCGACCGCGCCCGGCTCGCGCCGCTCCGGATCGGTCAGGCCGGCCAGCTTCAGGAATGGCAGGCGGATTGGGATCTGCAAGCTCCCGAGCCGCGTCACCGCCATGTCTCGCATCTCTACGGACTGTATCCGAGCGCGCAGATTGATGTGAGCACCACGCCCGCGCTCGCCGCCGCTGTGAAAAAATCGCTGGAGATCCGCGGCGACGAAGCCACCGGCTGGGGCATGGGCTGGCGGTTGAACCTCTGGGCCCGCCTGCAGGACGCCGAACACGCGTACAAAATCCTGACCCTGCTGCTCAGTCCCGTCACCGGCCACAACGTCGAATACAACCTGGGCGGCGGGGTTTACCCGAACCTGTTTGACGCGCATCCGCCCTTCCAGATCGACGGCAATTTCGGCGGCGCCGCCGGCATCATGGAGATGCTGATGCAAAGCCAGAACGGCCAGATCCAATTCCTGCCCGCCCTGCCCAAGGCCTGGCCGGACGGCGTCGTCAAGGGCCTCCGTGCCCGCGGCGGATTCGAGGTGGACTTCGCGTGGCGTGACGGAAAGCTGACCTGGGCGAAGATCCATTCCCTCACCGGCACCGTAGCCCACTTGCGCTATGGTTCCGCAACCAAAGAAATCAAACTCAAACCCGGTGCCACCTTCCGCTGGGATGGTAAATGAGATTGTCGAAGTGATGAAAATACTGTGGCAGGTAAGCTATTGGCCCATTGGCTGGTAGGGCGGGCAGTCCTCTGCCCGCCGCCGTTTGCGAATCAACGCCTACAGTTTCGCCCTGGCGCCGCGCCGCGTCGTAGCGCGCTTGACTCATCGAAAATAACCCAGCCATTCATGGCTGGGTAATGAGTTTCGCGTGGTTCGCGTATTTCGCGGTTTCATTGTCTTTATTTCGATGTTCAGCGTTCGATGTTCGATGTTCGATGTTCGTTGTTCCCTGCGCTCCAACCCTTCACCTCTTCAACAATTCAACGCTTCAACCCTTCAACAATTCAACGCT
>CAIQEI010000116.1 GCA_903870815.1 uncultured Verrucomicrobia subdivision 3 bacterium | reverse complement strand
TAGCGAGTAGCGAGTTGACCGAAACCATGCAGTCCGGTTAGTTCAATTTAAGTGTTCAATGTTCGATGTTCGATGTTCGATGTTCGATGTTCGATGTTCAATGTTCGATGTTCAATGTTCGCTGTTCGCTGTTCGATGTTCAATGTTCGGGTCCCCTTTCAGGTCTCAGGTCTCAAGTTTCAGCTTTCCAATGTCAGTTGTCTCCCACCCGTCCGGTGTGGCGGGAGTTGGCGCGGAACATCGGCCAGGAGCCGCTGGCAGCGGGCGCGGGAGCCGGCGGGCGGATGGCAAATAGATGCTGCTGGCCGCTGACATAAACCGACCCATCCGGGGCGACGACCGGGGCCGAGGAAATATAATCGGTCAGGTTGACGGACCATTGCGAATGCCGGTCGGGTTCGGCGGCCAGGGCCTCGAGGGAGGTCCACGAGCGCGAGATATAGACCGTCCCCTTTACGAGCGCCGGGGAAAAGTTTCGCGATGGCCAGCTCCAGTTGGTCCCGCCGTCGATGGTGAAGACCACGGTATGGTCGCTGCCACCCACGTAAATCTGGCCGGATCCGTCCACCACGGGCGAGATTTTCCCCGTCTCCCCGGTGTGCCGGCGCCATTGTTCCGTTCCGTCGGGGTTCAAGGCATAGAAGCTACCGTCCAGCGAACTGAAATAAACCGTCCCGTGGTTGCCGATGGCGGGCGATGATATGATTTCCCCGCCGGTCAAAAAGGCCCAGCGCACCCGGCCGTCGGGGGCCAGCGCGTAGAATTTCTTGTCGTGCGATCCGAAATAGACGGTGCCGTCCGCCGCGATAGCCGGCGAGGAGTCAACCAGTGACCCGGTGGCGAATTTCCATTTCAGCGTCCCGTCCGGATTCACCGCGTAAAACTGGTGGTCCCACGAGCCGAAATACAGGGTGCCGTCCGACCCAATGGCCGGGGAGGAGTCCACCCAGGCCTCCGAGGCGAACGCCCACTTGAGTTTTCCGGCCGGCGTGAGCGCGTAAAATTTCCGGTCGCGGGCGCCGAAATAAATCGTGCCGTCCGCACCGACCGCCGGTGACGATTGGATTTCGCGACCCGCCTTGAATTTCCATTTCACCTGACCATCCGGCCGGAAGGCAAACAACGTGCCGTCGAAGGTGCCCTGATAGACGGTGCCATCCGGGGCGACCGCCGGGGTGGTGGTGCTGGAATCATAGGACAAAGTGGAATGGGGTTTGCCATAAGTGAACGCCCAGAGGCTGGTGATTTCGGCGCTGGGTTGGTCCGCCCGGCTCGCTGCCGCCAGCACCAGCAGCAGCAGGGCGGATGCCCCGACCCGGTGCCGCCCTATTAAATTCAATGAAAATGACTTTCCGCCGAACATCGGGTGAGTAAATCATCCGCCGGCACCCGGCGCAAGCGGAGACCTGAAAGCTGAACCATCGTTGAAGAGTTGCAACGTTGCAAAGTTGAATTGCAAACATCGAACATCGAACGCTGAACATCGAACACGCTGGAGTTAAACCGCGAAATACACGAACCATACGAAAAGAAAACCGGACACCCAAGCTGGGACCGGGCGACCCGATACTGAATTGCTTCAACCCTTCAACGCCTCAACGATTGGTTTCGTGTCTTTCGTGGTCGATCTCAAAACGTAAATCGTCATTCGTAAATCGCAAATGCGAGCTCAGGTTTCAAGTTTCAGATTTCAGGTTTCTCCTGATCGCCGCCGGATTGCCCACCGCCGTGGCGTTGGCCGGCACATCCCTGGCAACCACCGCCCCGGCACCGATGACGGCCCGGTCACCAATGGTCACGCCCTTCAAAATGATGGCCCGCGCGCCGATGAACACTCCCCGTCCGATTTTGACCGGGCGGGCGCCCGCATGGTTTTCCGCCGTCCAGCCCCATTCGCCTTGGGGCGCATGAAAGTCGTTGTCGATGATCATGGCCCCGGCCCCGATGTTCGTCCCCTCGCCGATGACGATGGCCAGGGCGGCCACAATGATCGTGGCGCTTACGCCCACGTCCGGCTGGAGTTCCAGAACCGCGCGGGGGGTAAGGGTGCGGATGACCGAAGGTTGAAA
The DNA here is from genome assembly GCA_903870815.1 of uncultured Verrucomicrobia subdivision 3 bacterium. GTDB lineage: Bacteria > Verrucomicrobiota > Verrucomicrobiia > Limisphaerales > UBA11358 > UBA11358. The sequence continues at coordinate 16,415 of CAIQEI010000116.1, read as the reverse complement.
ACAGCCCAGCACATTGGAGCGCAGAGCGCTATTGATCTGGACGCCCCGGCCGAAAATCAATCGGGAACCCGGCGCGCGGCTGATCAGCGGACGGCCCACCAGCCGGACATCACGCGCGCATTCCACGCCCTTGAATTTCGCCTCGGCCAGCCAGAGGGCCGAAGGCAGGGCGCGAAATTTCGATAGTCCGGATCCGATGAACTGGGCAAAGGCCATTCGGGATATTACTAGACCAATGCGACCCTGAAAGGATAGCCTAAACTTTGTGAAAGTTGCGATTCTGGCGGATTTTCCGCTGCATGTCCTGCCGGAGTTTGGCGAGGCCTTTCGTCCCGGGGGCCACTATGCCACCTGGCTGCCGCAGCTGGCCGGGGCCTTTGAAACCGCCGCCGATTTGCAGGCGCACTGGGTGGTGTTGAGCAGCCGGGTTTCAACCGCCCGGATTTTTACTTGGAAAAACCAGACCTTCCATATTCTCCCCACGGATTTGAAGCACCGGGCCAGCACCTTTTTTCGCAAAGACCGGGCCTTGATCCGCCAGGTTCTGGCTGAAATCCAGCCGGACCTCGTGCATGGCTGGGGCACCGAGGATGTCTACGGCCTGGCGGCGGTGGCCGCACCCTATCCCGGCCTCGTTTCCCTGCAGGGCATTTTGAGCCATTATATGCTGAAATGCCGGCGGCAGCCGCGCGAGTATTTCCAGGGGCTGCTGGAACTGTATGTGCTAGGGCGCGCGCGCCGCCTCACGGTGGAAAGTGAATGGGGCAGAAAGCGCCTCGCCCGGCGCAACCCGTTCGCCACCATTTCGCTCGTGGAATACGGGGTGCAGCCGCATTTCTTTGACGTGCCTTGGCAACCCGATCCGGCCAAGCCGGTGGCGATCTTCGTCGGCAGCCTGTCGCCCATCAAGGGGATTCAGGATCTGGTGGCGGCCTTTCAAGCGCCGGCGCTGGCCGGAACGGAGCTTTGGGTGGTCGGCGGCGGCTCGGGGACGTGGGTGGAAAATCTTCGCCGCCGGGCCCCGACTAATATCCGCTGGCTGGGACGCAAAACCTCTCAGGAAACCGCCGTGCTGCTGGGCCAGGCGTGGTGTCTGGCCCTGCCCACCCGGGCCGACACCTCCCCGAACGTGGTCAAAGAAGCCCGCGTCATCGGCCTGCCAGTGATCACCACGCCGTGCGGCGGACAAGTCGGTTATATTGAGAACGAGCAGAACGGATTTCTTTTCGAGCCCGAGGATATCCGGCGGCTGACCGGCAACCTGACCCGGCTGCTCGGCGATCTGGCCACTGCAAAAAAAATGGGCGCTTACGGCCACGCCGGGCAGCGGGACTGGTTCCGTCCCGAGAATACCGCGAGCGGATTTTTAAAAATCTACCGGGAAATGGTAAAGCAAACCTGAAATTTGCGATTTACGAATGACGATTTACGATTCTGAGATCGACCACGAAACACCAAAGACACGAAACCAATAGTTGAAGCGTTGGAGGGTTGGAAAGTTAAAGCGGAAAGACCGGGAATAAACCGCGAACCACGCGAAAAACGCGAACAAGACTCCCGGAGCCTTGGCCGCGAAAGAGCGCAGAGAACACAAATCTAAAATCGGAAAACGCCAAGGCACGACCAAACATATTTGTACTGCGGCGAGAAGCAAAGCGCCACGCCGCAGTCCTCTTTTCCCAGTTCGATGTTTCTGCTTTCCGCTTCAACTCTTCAGCTCTTCAACTTTGCAACCCTCCACATCGCAACTTTCCAATGTTTTCTCGCCCCTATCAGGGTATCTGGACGATCAGGACCTGGGTTGAATCGAATACGACCGGCCACTGTCTGGCCGCAGTCGGCAGGCATTCATGGAGGTCCATGATTTTTTCCCCATGCTTGCCGGTGACCGAGGTCAGGGCGACACTGAAGGGCGAGGGATTGATCAGCACCATCTTGTCATAGCCCAATTGTTTCAGTCGTTTGAGTTTCTCCGGGTCGTTAATTTTGGGGTCATCGATCCAGTCGCTGCCGATCAAAGACAGGCTGGCGGTGACTCCCTGCCGGTCCGCCCGCAGGAACGGGTCTCACCAGAGCATGCCCCAAACCATGATTTTGTCTTCCGGATCGGTGTGCTGTTGGATCAGCTGGGCCACCTCTTCCGGATAGGGGTCAAAATACATGTTAATGTGCATGATCATCAGGGTGCCGGCCAGCGTGACGGAAAACGTGGTCAGCAACAAGGCGGTGCGGGCAACGGTGCCGGCGCGAATGCGGCTCCATAATCCCGGTTCCAGCTCGGCGGCGGCCAGGGCGCACAGCCAGGCGGCGGCGGGAGAAAAAATGAAGAAGTAATGCAGGTGCTCGAACAGCAGCTTCGGGAAGACCAGCAGGGTGCCGGTGGCGGCCAGCAGCCACAACCAAGCCTCGGCAGATTTCCGAAGCCGGATTGAAACCAAAAGCAAAAAGACAAAACTCAGTCCGCCCAAAACCGTGTTCGCCAGATGCCAGCCCCCGCGCAGCCAGTTGTGCAGGTTCAGGCGGTAGGCCAGGGACCCAAAATACCAATGCTGGATGCCGCTGCGAGCGTCGAGTGGATCCATGCTGATCGCCGGGAATTCGGCCTCGGCATAAACGCGATGGCAGTGGCAGTTCCAGATCCAAAACAATCCGGCGCTGATCGTCCCGGCCGAAAGCAAAAACAGCCAGGCCCGGCCGGAATGGCGGTGGCGCAGCCACAGCCAGAAAAATGTGGTCAAGCCCGCCGTCACAAAAAATGGGGCCTTGGTCATCGCACTCAACCCGCCGGTGAACACCGCCAATACCCACCAACCCCATTTCCCCTCGCTCATCATCCGTTGGCTGAAATAGATGAATCCCATGGCCAGTGCCCAGGCGGTGCTGTCGCCGCCGGCCTGGCCGCCGACAATCAGGTTCAGGGGTTGCACCAACGAAAACACCAGCGCCCACCAGGCCAACCGGTCGGAGCCCAGCCGCCGGCACAAATCAAACAGCGCCCAGAGCGAACTGAAAAGGAAACCCAGAGAAACCACATTGCCCCAGCCATACCAGACGCCGAATCCTTTCATGAGCAAGGCGGTCAAAGCCTGCCAGAGGGGGAATTCCAAGGGCGTGGGCGAGCCATTGGCGTTGAACCCCAGGATTGTCGGCCGCAACAAATCGATGTGTCCCCTGGCAAAAGCCACGGCCCCGCCCAGATGCTGGTCCCGGCTGTTGTCGTGGCTGGTCGTGGCCATCCACAATTCAAAGGCCACGAGGGCCGTGGCAAAAATCACCACGAGCAGCCGCAAGTCGCCGTGATCGGCTGCTCTCGCTGGAGTGTCGTTCATGCTATTCGAGTTTCAGTTTCCCGGTCTCAAGTTTCAGGTTTCAAGTCTCAGGCCTTAGGTTTTTTCTAAAATGCTCCACCGTCTGGCGCAGTGCGGGGGCAAAATCCTGCGGCTCCGCAAAACCGGTCGCATTCAGTCGCTTGATATCCGCCTGCGAATGTTTCACATCACCGGCGCGTCCCGCGACGTGCCGGATTTCTGAACGCGAGCCGGCCAGTTCGCGGATTTGCCCGGCAAGCTGGTTGATGGTGACGGCCTGGCCGCCGGCGACGTTAAACACGCCGGTCGCCGCTGATCGGGTCGCCAAAAATATATTCGCCGCCGCCACGGCTTGCACCGCCACAAAATCCCGCGTTTGCTCACCGTCGCCGAAAATGACCAGCGGCTCGTTCCGCACCGCCGCCTCGATGAACGCCGGCACCACCGCCGCATATTGGCTGCGCGGATCCTGACGCGGGCCGAACACGTTGAAGTAGCGCAGGCTCAAGGTGGCCAACCCGTGCTCGCCGGCAAACCGCTCGCACAGCTTTTCACCCGCCAGCTTCGTCGTCGCATAGGGGCTGGCCGGCTCGGGCGTCATGGTTTCCAACTTCGGCACCGCGGGATTGTCGCCATAAACGGCGGCGGAACTGCTGAACACAAATTTCTTTACGCCGGCGCGCCGGGCTTCCTCGAGCGCGATCATGGTGCCGATGGTGTTGATCGCCTCACATTCCGGCGGCTTTTGGACGGATTCCGGCACGCTCACCAGCGCGGCGAGATGAAAGACGCAATCGACGCCGCGCATCGTCTCCCGCACAGTCTCACGATTCAGGATGCTGCCCTCAATAAACTCGCAGCGCAGGCCGTCGAGGTTACGCCGGAAGCCGGAACGGAGGTTGTCCAGCACGCGCACTTCGGCCCGCCCGTGGAGCTGTTCCACAACGTGACTGCCGATAAACCCCGCGCCGCCGGTGACCAGAACTTTCATATCATTGGTTCAATTTTCAATGTTCGGCGTTCGATGTTCGGCGTTGAATGTTGAAAGTTCCCAATTCTGTTTCCCATCACCTTTCAACGCTTCGCCCCATGCATTTTTGCGATTCCGGACTCATAATAACACCCTGGATTTTTCGCCAGCCCGCCGGCGGCCGATGGCCTTTGAGCCGCCCAGCCAGCCAGCCCAGGGCGCCGGCGGCGTTGCGCCGGTAACGGAATCCCAAATGGTTGAAGCGATGCCGCGAAAGCAGCAGGAGCGGCGGGAAAATGACGGTGACCGTCCGCCGGAGAAAATTGGCTGTGTGCAGTTGCGCCTCGGCGGAACCGTATCCGTAAGCATGACACATTTTGAAATAGGCTTCCCGATTCTCCCGGATCGGCCACCGCACCACGGCGGCCGGATTATACGCGAACCGCTTGCCGAGCCGATGCAACTGGCCGTTGAACAGCGCGTCCTCCCCGGTCAGGGTGAGCCATTCGGGATAGCCTCCGACATCCGCCCACGTCGTGCGGCGATACGCGGTGTTGCGCGCGGAACCGAACATTTCACCTTCCCCGGGCCCGGCCGTCGCGGCTTCGAGGTTCGCCACGAATTTTTGAAATTCATTTTCCGTCAGCGGCAGGTTTTTCCCCCCGACGATATCCACGGCGGAATCCTCCAGCAGCGGGCGCGTGATTTCACCAAACCAGGCGGGGTCGGGAAAACTGCCGGCATCGCTCGTGGCAATGAGATCCGCGGCGGTCATCCGGACCGCCAGGTTCCGGCCGGTGGCGATGTTGCAGCGCTGCTGCTTCAGTTGCACCGGCACCGGCGAGGACCGCGCCAGATCCGATAATTTTTCCCAGGTGCCATCGTTCGAACCGCCGTCCACAATGACGATTTCATCCGGCCAGACTGTCTGCCGAATCAGGCAATCCCACCAGCGGGAGACATTGTCCGCCTCATTGAAGAGGGTGGCGATGAGCGCGCGTTTCATGGTTTGGACGGGAGTCGTTCAGCGGGAAGTTTGGCGCTGCAAGCGGTCTGCATATTCCGCCAGCAGCCGGTCGCCATAATCCTGCCAGGTGTTGCGAATGGCCCCCTTGCGGTGCGCGGCTTCGCCCATGCGCTGGCACAGCTCGCGGTCCTGGGCCACCCGGAGCATGGCATCGGCAATTTGCTCCGGATCGCGGCCGCGCACGATGAATCCCTCCACCCCGTCTTCCACCAGCGTGGTGGCGCCGCTCTCCGGGCTGGCGATGATGGGCAGTCCCGCCGCCATCCCCTCCACAAGGGCGCGGGCAAAGCCTTCCTCCTGCGAGGGGAAGACAAAGGCGGTGCAGCTTTGCAAAAGTTTGGCCAGTTCCGGATGGGGCAGGTGGTGGATATGAGTGACGGTATCCCGCCACCGGGGCCATTCCTTACGGAAATCCGTTTTCAAATCGCCCACGCAAACCAGCTCTGCCCCGGGCAGTTGTTGCTTCACCAGCTCAAAGGCGCGGAACAGGTACTGGTGGCCTTTGCGCAGGCAGATGGTGCCCACGGCGATGAATCTGGGATTGGCCGGGATGATTTCCCGCGGCCGGAAGATGCTCACATCCGCGCCGAAGGGATTCACAAAACATTTTTCGGCCGGGAGGCCGTTGGCCAGCATGGAGTCGCGCACAAACCGCGACGGACACAGGATGACATCCGCCCGTTCCAGCTCCCGGTTCATCCGCGCGAACATCCGGCGCGGGATGGGCACCCGCTCACCGGGACACCAGAGATCGCATTCGCGCTGCCAGAAACCGTGGTATGAGGTCGGGTGGCTGTTGGGGCAATCTACCACCTTCAGGGCGCCCGTTTTTTCCGCGCGATCGAACGGTTCGGTGGCAAAACCCATGATGGCATGGACGACTTGGCATTCGGGCCAGGGTTGCGCCTGAAACCAGGCCTTCCAGATCGGAAAAAAAGCGTAGAACGCCTTTTCCCTCCAGATTTGCGGAGCGCAATGAAAGAACGGCTTCATCGCCGCATGAAACGGCCAGCAGCGCCGGTAGGTTTCCGCGGGCACCCGCGTGCTGTTCTTGTTCGAAATCCAGAGCCCGGCCAGGGCATCGCGCGCCGCCAGCGCCCGGGCGGTTTGCGGCAGATACCAGCCGTCGGCGGTGGCGAGCAGGACTTTGGGTTGGCGGGGGGCGATCATTTCGCGTTGAAGGTTAAAACTTTCTGCGCTTCCGGACTTAATAAAATGCCATCCACCCGTTTCCAGCCCGCCGGTGGTTTGCGGCCCCGCCATCTCCCGGCCAGCCAGCCCAGCGCGCTGGAGGCGTTTTTGCGCCAGCGGAATTTCAAATGCCGGAAGCGATGCTTCGACAGCAGCAGCAGGGGCGGAAAAAACGTGAGCAGCAGCCGGCGCAAAAAATAGGTCGGGTGCAGCCGCGCCTCCGCCGAGCCGAAGGCGTTGCGGCGGTTCAGGGCAAAAAAAGCTTCCGCCGTCGGGCGCACGGTCCAATGGACGCGCGCTTTCGGATTGTAGCTGAATTTCTTGCCGACCCGGGTCAGCTCGTGGGTGAATAATAAATCCTCGCCCGCCAGCGTCAGCCATTCGGGATAGCCGCCCACGTCCGCCCAGGCCGTCCGCCGGAACGCCGTGTTGCGCGATGACGGGTGTAATTCACCGCCGAATTCGCCCGACACCACCGGGCTTTCAAACTGGGCCAGGAATTTCTGGAAGTTATTTTCAACGTCCGAAAGATTTAAGCCGCCGCTCACATCGCATTGGGCGTCTTCCAGCAGGGGTTTGGTGATCTCCGACAGCCAGTCCCGTTCCGGAAAGCTGCCGGCATCCGTCACGGCGATGATCTCGGCCTCCGTCATCTGGATGGCCAGGTTGCGGCCGGCGGCGATATTGCAGCGCTGCTGTTTCAGCCGCACCGGCACGGGTGACTGCCGGGCCAGTGCCTGTAATTGCTCCCACGTTCCATCGGTGGAACCGCCATCCACGATGACCATCTCATCCGGCCGGGTCGTCTGCCGCATCAGACAGTCCCACCAGTGCGAGACATTGTCCGCCTCGTTGTACAGGGTGGCGATGAGCGCAATCCTCATGGGGCGGTCAGCAACCGGTCCAGGGTGGTTTCATCCAGGTAGGACATGGTGGCGGGGATTTTTTCGGCGGGTGCCAGCAGGAAATCCTTGAAGCCTCGCGGCGGGTTAAAATCCGGGGCGGTCATCCGGAATAATCCGTCGTTGGTGATGGCGAACGGCACGTAGCCCAGCTCCTGGATCAGGGCCAGGACCTCCGCATTATCGTTGGTCCGGGTGCCGGACCGGGGGTCGATCTTCTGGCCCGCCAGGATTTCACAGACCATCCACGGGCGGCGCGTGGCGATGAACTTCCGGCCGCCCCGCAGCACGGCGGCCTCGTAGTTTTCCACGTCAATCTTCAGGCAGCAGGGACCATCCGGCAGCGGGTTTTCCGCCGCGAAACCGTCCAGCGTGGCGCACTCGATCCGGATTCGCTCGATTTTTTTTTCGCGGGCCTGCCACGAATCCGCGCAAAGCGTGGCGGTCTCCTCCTCCTCCAGGCCGATGTCAATCACCGGTATAATAATTTCCTGCAGCCCGGCCCGGTCACCCAGCGCCAGTTGGCGGACGTTTTTTTCCGCCAGCTTGTTGGCCCGGTGGAACGCGCGGTTTTTGTTCCAAATGGAAGGGATGGGTTCAAAGGCATGGGTGATCACCTGCGGGTGTCTAACGCCGGCATAAACCGAATAGATGCCGATGTTGGAGCCGATGTCCAAAAACACCCGTGAGCGGCTGATGAGCCGGGCCAGAACCCTGCTCGTGGCCGTTTCATAGGCGTCCGGGCCGTTCCAGAACAAGTTAGTGGCATAGACAAACCCCACCCCCTCCGGGAAAATCAGCTCGGCATCCAGAAACCGGACCGGGCCGCCGCTGATGACCAGGCGGATGCCCGTGCGGTCATGAAATTTCCAGGCCCAATAGCGCAGTTTCCGCACCAGCGGAAAAAACTTCCGCAGCGGCGAACCGGGTTTGCTGAATACGTTTCTCATTCTGTTTGGGATTCATTCTGGATGGCAATACCCTCTGAACTCAAATCATTTCACCGCGTCGCCGCCGGCTCCAGCCTGGCCTGGCAAGCCCGAAGGACATCCTCCACTTTTAGCGTTGTCATGCAGCGGATGTCGTAGGGACAGCCGGTGGTCCAGTGCAGGCGCGGCCGACGATGATAGCAGCCGGAACATTCGACCTGGCTGACGACAAAATTGTCCCGGACATTTTTTGCGTAAAAAAACTGCGGGGACGTGGAGCCCCAGAGACCGACCGCCGGGGTGCGGGTGCCGGCGGCGAGGTGCAGCAGGCCGGAATCAATGCCGATGAAAAGTTTCGCCTCCGCGATGACGGCGATACATTCCTCGATCGTAAAGGCATCCAGCAGCGAGATGGCGCCCGGAACCACGGGCACCTCGACCTGGCCAAAGTTCAGGTAATGGCCCACGCCCAGTTGGCCAATGTTGGTGAAACCGCGTTCCCGCAAGCCGGCCACCAGGTGGCTCCAGTGCTCCAGCGGCCATTCCTTGACCGGCCAGCTCGGCCCGGGATGGATCAGGATCAGCCCTTCCGGCGGGAGATTTTTCTGCTTCAGGATGGCCTCCACCTTTTCGCGCGCGGCGGCCGTGACCGGCAGGCGGGGATGCTCCTCCGTGACCGGCACGCCAAACTGCCGGCAAAATTCCGCCACCATCGGCTCCCGGGCCACCTGGCCGGGCGCGTCATCGCCATGGGTGAAATGATAATAGCCCTCGAGCAGAAATCGATACCAGTACCCGACCAGGCCGATGGGTTTGAGCGAGGTGATGCGTTGGGCCAGGCCGGCCAGCTTCGGCACGGCGGCAAAATCCGCCGCGCAATTGTAAATGAACGTCGCGCCGGGATGCCGTTTTTTCAATTCCAGTGCCGCCGGGATTGTGCAGATGATGTCGCCCATGCCCGAGTAGCGGGAAAAAATCACCGGCCGGCGCCCGGTGCGAAGGATGACCGGCAGGATGATCGCCAAGGCATACCAGAACGCCTGCGCATGGCGTTGGATCAGGGCGGGCAGCTTTTTCATCAATCGTTCCGCCCATGTTGCCGGACAGCCCGCCGCCGGTTCAATCCTTTTCCCCCGCCCGGCTCCGATTCGTGGCCGCTCGACCCGGTTCTTGAAGCCGGGCCACGCAGACCATCAATATGCTTGTTTTCATAGCCTGATAAATGGCATGAATGCCGGCGGATGGCAGTAAATGCGTGATTCCAAACCAAGCTTAAGCGCCCTGAGTGACGCGACACAAATCCCGGGCAAACTCCAACGCCGCCTCCGCGCCGGCGATTGAACCGGCTCGATTCAACATGATTGAAGACCTCAACCTCAACCTGCTTTCCGGCGGTTTTTTCCGGTGCGGCCCGGCGTGGACGCGCCCGGCTAGCTCCATTGACCGGTGTTACAAGGTCTATTTTCCCGTATCCGGCACGGCGCGGCTGGAGATGGAATTCGGGGACTTTGAAATTCGATCCCGGCGCATTTATTTCATCTCCGGTTTCCATCTTGCCCGCCAGATCTGCGAGCGCCGGATGGAGGTATATTGGCTGCACTTTGTGCCGGAGTCGCTCTACTTGCGCCACCTGCTGGATCAACTGCCCCCGGTCCAAAGCTGGTCGCGCGCGGACGGCGGCTGGCCGGCCGGCAGCTACGCGGATATCTGCCGCGTCTTTGAGCAGCCTTTCAGCGAGCAGAACCGCCCGCGCGGCGACCTCTCCGCCGCCGCCGTCTGCCGCATCTGCGGCCTGCTGCTCGATCTGGTGGCGCACCGGCTCGAAAGCCTGGACGAAGGCGCAGTGCAGAAATTGCACCCGGATTTTTACCGGCTCAAGCCCGCCCTGGATTACCTGCACCAGCACGGTCGTGAAAACCTCACGCTGGCGCGCCTGGCGGCGGTGGCCGGCCTGGCGCCCAACTATTTTCAGCGCCGGTTCAAGGCGGTGTTCGGCGTCACGCCCTTTGAACATCTGCTGGGTCAGCGGCTCAACCAGGCCCGCCACCTCCTCGCCAGTACCCGGCTGACCATCAAGGAAATCGCCGACGCTGTCGGCTATCGTGACCCGCTCTATTTCACCCGGGTCTTTTCCCGGCAATTGCAGATGACCCCGACCGCCTACCGCGCGGCGCATCAATTGCAGGCCAACCGGAAAACCGCGCGCCAGTTCGCGCAGCCAATATCAGGATTTCGTCCGCCACCGATCCCGCTTTAGCCGGTTCCATATAGTTTAACCACGGATGGACACGAATGAACACGGATGCGGACCGGGAAACGACTGGTTCGATCAAAGGAAACCAGACCCACCGTCTGGTGTAGTTGGGTTACCTTGCAAAAACCCATTGATGATCGGTGTTTATCTGTGTTTATCCGTGGTTGATATGTTTTTCAACGAATGGTTCCGGTTAGTGACTCGCACGATACGGTGACGGAGCGCGGCATTCACGCCACTTCAACGACCAGAAACACGAATTACGCGGATAGCCCAGCCCGCCGGCATTTTTCACGCTGAAGCGGCGTGAACGCCGCGCCCCGCTGGCGCTAAATTCGCGTCACTTTATTTGGCGAGTCTCAATGGGAGTTGGAAGGAACCGGCAGAGGTTTCCGGCGGGTGCCACAGAATTTGCTCAATCCGCCGCCGTCAAAATCATGTCGCGGGTGAAGTATAAAATCCGGCCGCAGTTCGGGCAGGTGATGAGTTCCGCCTGCGCCCGGCAGCTGGTCACGATCTGCGGCGGCAGTTTCATGTGGCAGCCGCCGCAGGCGCTATGCTCCACGCCCACCACCACGTTCTCGCCCTTGCTCTTGAAAATCCGCTCGTAGCGGTTGCGCGTGGAGTCGTCCACGGCCGACGCCAGTTGGGCGCGGCTGCCGGTCAGTTCGGCGAGTTCCTTCTGCAAATTTTGTTCGCGCTCGTTCAACTGGCCGATCTGGTCGTCCACAAGTTTTTTCGCGGCAGCGGCTTCGACCGTGGCCCGGGCAACTTCCTTCTGCGCGGCCTCGGCCTGTTCCATCAGCACGATTTCCGCGTCCTCGATCTTAAAAATCACTTCCTTGGCCATCTCGATTTCGTGGGTGAGGGCCTTGTATTCCTCATTTTTGCGCGTCTGCAGCTGCTGGTTCAGATATTTTTCGATCTGGGATTTTTTGGCCTCGATTTCGAGGTCGCGCTGTTTGCGCTCGGATTCGATCTGTTTCACGCGGTGCTTGGAGGCGTCCAGATGGCTTTGCGTGCTGGCGGCTTTGGCCTTGAGGGATTCGCGTTCGGGTCCGATGTGGGTGAGTTCCTGGGTGACCCGGAGCAATTTCCGGTCGCGATCCTGCAAAATGAGCAGCTTCTCGATGATTTCCTGCATTCGGCTTAAAGGCTAACTGCGAAAGAAATCCAAGTCAATGCGCGGGGACAGGTTTCAAGCCGCTGCGGTGCAGCTTGACACTGTTCCAAACTGTCCCGCGGGGACAGAACATGGATAGCCGTGGGCACCAGCCCACGGTGACGCAGAAATTCAGGTGCGACCCCGCAGGGGTCGAACAATTCATCATCACACTGCCATCCATGGGTTTCACCCACGGCTATCCAGGTGACACCGCTTCGCGGTTGGAAAACCGGGGCGTTGTCAAGATGCACCCTCGCCCGTGCGCCCGCGCCTGCGAAGGTCGTACGGAAGCGGCGACGATGGCCAAGTAGACACCTTTCCCCCATTCGCATGGTTTCGCGGCCTTCCCGCCCTGCAGGTGGCGGCAAATTCTTTTTGCAGTTTCGCCATCGGGGGCTACCTTACGCGCATGCGTTTCATCGGCAACGTCATTGAAAAATTGCAGCGGCATCCCAAGCGGGTGGTGTTTCCCGAAGGGGCGGAGCCACGCATTTTGCAGTCGGCGCGGCAGTTTTTCGCGCTACGGCTCGGGGTGCCCATCTTGCTCGGCGACCAAGCCAAGGTGCGCGAGGCGGCCGAGGCGTTGAAGATTTCGCTGGAAGGCATCCGCGTCATCAATCCCGCCGACAGCGAGGACCTCGAAAATTTTTCCAGCCGGCTCTACCGCATCCGCCGCGAAAAAGGCCTGCGCCCCACCGAGGCGCGCGAGGCCATGATGCAGCCGAATTTTTACGGCGCGATGATGCTGGCCATGCACCAGGCGGACGGCCTCGTCTCCGGCGCCTCGCACATCACGGGCAGCGTGCTGCGGCCGCTATTCCAGATAGTGAAGGCCGCGCCGGACATCGGCGCGGTTTCCAGCTGCACCGTCATGGAGGTGGAGGACACGCGCATCGGCGAGAACGGCACGCTGTTCATGGCCGACTGCGGCGTGATTCCCGAACCCAACGTGGGCCAGCTGGCCGACATCGCGGTTTCCACCGCCCGGCTCGCGCGCCACATGCTGGGCGTCAAACCGCGCGTGGCGATGCTCTCGTTCTCCACCAAGGGCAGCAGCGGCGCGCATCCGTCCATCGGCAAAATGCAGGCCGCCACCGCGCAGGCGCGGCAAAAGGCCGGGCAGTTGAACGTCGAGGCGGATTTTGACGGCGAATTGCAGGTGGACGCCGCCCTGGTGCCGGAAATCGCCTCGCGCAAATTACACGACAGCCAGGTGGCCGGCCGCGCGAACGTGCTGATTTTTCCCGACCTGAATTCCGGCAACATCGCCAGCAAACTCGTCGGCCTGGTCGGCCGCGCCAATTCCTACGGCCAGATCTTGCTCGGCCTGAACCGCCCGGCGGCGGACGTTTCGCGCGGTTCCAGCGCGCACGACATCCTCGGCGTGGCGGCCATCCTCGGCGTGCAGGCGACGGATTATCTGAAATTGTATCCGGGCGCGGACGCAAAATTACCCGGCGAGTGATCCGGCGAAGCGATGAAAGGTGGTAGCGAAAAAATGGCCGGTCTCCCGCTTCAACGCTTTAACCAATGAACACTTCAACGCCCAGGGTTTTCATCGCCGCCACGCGCCAGAACGACGGCAAGACCACCGTTTCGCTCGGCCTGATCGCGGCGTTGCAGAAATATTTTCCCCGGGTCGGCTACATCAAGCCCGTCGGCCAGCGGTTTGTGGAGATTGAGGAGCAGAAGATTGACGAGGATTCCGTGCTGATGAATTCCGTCTATCAACTCGACTGTCCGCTCCTGGACATGAGCCCGATCGCCGTGGAACCAGCGTTCACCCGCAAATACCTCACCAGTGCCAACAACGAGGCGCTCGTAAAAAAAATCACCAATTCCTTTGACCGCGTCGCTTGGGAAAAGGATTTCGTGCTGTGCGAGGGCTCGGGTCACGCCGGCGTCGGCTCGGTTTTTGATTTGTCCAACGCGCAGGTGGCGAAAACGCTCGGCTGCAAGGTCATCATCGTTTCCCAGGGCGGCATCGGCAAGCCGATCGACGAGGTTTCCCTCAACCAGGCGCTGTTCGAAAAGGAAGGCGTCGAGATCATCGGCGTCATCCTCAACAAAGTGCTCGAGGAAAAAATTCCGGAGATCACGCAGTTCGTCCGGCGCGGGCTTAAGCGCAAAGGGCTGGATCTGCTCGGCATCCTGCCGCACCAGAATATTTTGTCCAAGCCCACCGTGGGTTTGGTCCGCGAAGAGCTCGGCGCGGAGATGTTGAACATCCCGCCGACGCTGAATACGCTGGTGGACGACGTCGTAATCGGCGCCATGGGCGCGCAAAACGCGATGCAATTTTTCCAGCGGGGCGTGCTGCTGATCACGCCCGGCGACCGCGAGGACATCCTGCTCGCCGCCGGCGCGACCGCCATGCCGAACAGCGCCGACAACCTGGCCGGCATCGTCCTCACCGGCGGCCTGCGCCCCGGGAACGGTGTTTTGAAAGCCCTGCAGGCGCTGCCGATCCCCGTGCTGCTCGCCAAGGCGGACAGCTATCAGGTCGCCTCGCTCGTCCATAATTTGACCGTAAAAACCCGACCCGCCGACGCCGAGAAGATTTCCCTGATCCGCGACCTCGTCGCCAAACATATCAACGTGAAAAAAATAATCGATTCCCTCTGAATTCCCATGCTGTTGCCATTGAGTCCATACCTGAAAAATTTGCCGACCTATCAGCCGGGCAGACCCATTGAGGAAGTTGCGCGGGAACTTGGTTTGCCCGCCGAAAGCATCATCAAGGTGGCGTCAAACGAAAATCCGTTTGGTCCGTCGCCGCTCGCGCTGGCCGCGCTGCAAAAGGCCATTGCCGGCGTGCATATGTATCCCGATGGCAATGCCTTTTACCTGAAGCAAAAACTCGCCGCGAAACTTGGCGTCGAGCCGGCGAACCTCGTGCTGGGCAACGGCTCGAATGAAATCATCGAGTTTGTTTCGCACGCCCTGCTTTCGCCGGGCGCAGACATTGTGGTGTCGCAATACTGCTTTGCGATTTATCCCATTGTCGCCAAAATGCTCGGCGCCAACGTCGTCACCGTGCCGGCAAAAAATCACGGCCATGACCTGCCGGCGATGCTGCGCGCCATCACGCCGAAGACGCGCATCGTGTTTGTGGCGAACCCGAACAACCCCACCGGCACGCTCGCGCCGCGCGAGGAACTCATCCAACTCGTCAATGAGGTTCCCGACGACGTTCTGCTGGTGCTGGACGAGGCTTACATTGAATTTCTCGCCGACCCGGTGGATTTGATTCCGCTCATCCGCCTCGGCGCGCGAAAAAATCTGATCCTGATGCGGACGTTCTCGAAGATTTACGGCCTCGCCGGCCTGCGCATCGGCTATGGCATCGCGGCTCCCGAATTGGCCGCCGCGCTGGAAAAAATCCGCCAGCCGTTCAATGCCAACCTGCTGGCGCAGACCGCCGCGCTCGCCGCGCTCGACGATGACGAACACGTCCGTAAAACCCGGCAGAATAATTTCACCGGCCTGGAGTTTTTCGCGAAGGCCTTCCGGGAATTGAATTTGGAATCCGTGCCGTCCTTCGCCAATTTTATTCTTGTCCGCGTCGGTGAAGGCCAGCGGGTTTTTGACGCGATGCAAAAGCTCGGCGTCATTACGCGGCCGATGGGCGGCTACCAATTGCCGGAGTGGATTCGCATTTCCATCGGCACACCCAAGGAAAATCAGCGGAGCCTCGACGCGTTGAAAACTGCTTTGCGACTGAAATAATTGTTTGAATCGCGCCGGAATGTGATTACTTATTCGGCGCTGAAACAAAACTGACAAGCCAAAGTGAAACCGACCGACCTGCGGGGCATCCTGCAATACATTCCGCAATTCCGCGAAAAGACCTTCGTCCTCGCGATTGACGGCGCCGTGGTCACCGACGAAAACTTCGCCACCCTGCTGCTGGACGTGGCGGTGCTGCGGTCATTGAACATCCGCGTGGTGCTGGTCCACGGCGCGTCGGCGCAGATCAAGCTGTTGGCGGAGGAGCAGAAATTTTCCGCCTCGAACCTTGATGGCGCCGGCATCACGGACGCGGCCACGCTGCAACTCGCCTTAAACGCGGCCAACCGGCTGACGCACGAGATTCTGGAAGGCCTTTCGACCAACGACCTGCGGGCGGTTTGTCCCAACGTCATCATTGCGCACCCGCTCGGCATCATTCAGGGCGTGGATCATCTGTTCACCGGCAAGGTGGAAAAGGTGGACGTGGAGATGCTCCAGACGTTGCTCACGCAAGGCATGATTCCGGTCATTCCGCCGCTCGGTTTCGACGGCGACGGCCGGACATACCGGGTGAATTCCGACGCGGTTGCCGTGGCGGTCGCGGACTCGCTCAAGGCGACGAAACTGATTTTTATCACCGCGCAGGACGGCATCCTTGTCCAGGGCCGGCTCATCCGGCAGATGCTCGTGGCCGATCTGGAATCGGTGATCGCGATGCAGAAAAACGACATCGCGCCGGAGCTGCTGTCCAAAGCGCTGCACGCGGTCACGGCCTGCAAAGCGGGCATCCCGCGCGTCCACGTCATCAACGGCAAGGTGGACGAAGGCTTGCTGGCGGAGGTGTTTTCCAACGAAGGCATCGGCACGCTGATTTACGCGAATGAATACCAGCAGATCCGCCGCGCGATGAAAAAGGACGTGCGGGCGATCCAGCTGC
>CAIQEI010000115.1 GCA_903870815.1 uncultured Verrucomicrobia subdivision 3 bacterium | reverse complement strand
TATACTGGCTCCATTACCGTGAGCAAGGCGATCACCTCCGCCGGTGACTTCACTGACTTCGCCAGCCGCAGCGATGTCGTCCTCACCCGGGCCAACGGTGATCAGTTCAAACTCAATCTCAATAAGATTCTTGCTGGCGATCTGCCCGATCCCCCAGTCTATCCCGGCGATCAGATTGAAGTAAAGCGTCGGATTTTCTGATGATCCAGTTGAAAATTATTTCCGGCCGAACGGCGGGCGACATTCAGGTCGTCCGCCGTTTCCCTTTCCACATCGGCCGCGCGCAGGACAACGGCCTGCGGCTAGAATCCCCCGGCGTTTGGGACCATCACCTGACCTTGGCATTTGAAAAAGGGGAAGGCTTCACCCTGCACACCGCGCCGGAAGCCTTTGCCGCCGTCAACGAACAGCCGGTCAATTTCGCGCGCCTGCGCAATGGCGACGTCATTTCCTTCGGTTCCGCCAAGATCCAGTTCTGGTTGGCTGCCCCGCGCCTGCGCGGATTGCGGCTCCGTGAAGTCTTTGTCTGGGCACTGCTGGTCGCCGTCACCGCTTGCCAGTTTCTTTTGATCTATCGGTTGTTGAAATAGCTAAGTTGCTAGCGAAACAGCCGTCCCATAAATCGTGAATTATCAGCCGGTAAACCAGTCTCCCGTTTAATGCCGGAAATGCCGCGCCCCGGTGAACGCCATCGCCATCCCGCGCGCATCCGCTGCCGCGATAACTTCCGCGTCTTTCACCGAACCGCCGGGCTGGATCGCCGCCGTCGCGCCCGCGTCCGCCGCCGCCATGAGTCCGTCGGGAAACGGGAAAAAAGCGTCGCTGCAAACCACGCTGCCGGCGAGTGGCAGTTTCGCCTCGCCCGCTTTCCACACCGCGATGCGGCTGGAATCCACTCGGCTCATCTGGCCCGCGCCGGTGCCGAGTGTCCGGCCTTCCTCGACGTAAAGAATCGCGTTGGATTTCAAATGTTTCACCACGCGCCAGCCAAACAGCATCGCCTTCAATTCCTGCACCGTTGGCGGCCGCTGGGTGACAATTTTCAGATCCGCCGCCATCGTGGTTTTCAAATCTCGCTGTTGCAGCAGGAACGAATCCGCGCCCACGCTGCGCACGTCCCACGGTTGCGCTGCCAGGGGGCTTTTCACGATTTGAAGCAGCCGGAGATTTTTCTTCTTCTGCAAGACCGCCAGCGCTTCCGGCGTGAATTCTGGCGCGACAATGACTTCACTGAAAATTTCCGCGATCACCTCCGCACACGCGCCGTCAAGCGGCTGGTTGACGGCGATGATGCCGCCGAACGGCGCCTGCTTGTCCGTCGCAAACGCCTTTTCCCACGCCGCGCGGAGGTTTGCGCCCTGGCCGACGCCGCATGGATTGGTGTGCTTCAGAATAGCCAGCGTCGGCGCCTCGTCGCGAAATTCCGAGATGAGCGCCGCCGCCGCCGTGAGATCCAGAATGTTGTTGTAGGAAAGCTCCTTGCCGTGGAGTTGTTTGAAATAGTCGTGGAACTTGCCGTAGAGCGCGGCGGTCTGATGCGGGTTTTCCCCGTAGCGCAACGGTTGCGCCAGCGGCGCGGAAATCGTTAGCACCTGCGGCAGCGAATTCTTGTCCGCGGCGAACTCCTTTTGCAGGTGCGCCGCTATCGCCGCGTCGTAGGCGGCGGTGCGGGCATAAACTTTCGCGCAAAGCTTCCGGCGGAGTTCCACCGTCGTGTTGCCGGTTTCGGAAATCTGTTTCGCTACCTCGGCATAATCAAACGGATCGACTACGACGGTGACGCTGTCATGATTTTTCGCCGCGCTGCGGAGCATGGAAGGCCCGCCGATGTCAATGTTTTCAATGGCATCGTGCAGGCTCACGTCTGGTTTTGCGACCGTCGCCTCGAAGGGATAAAGGTTCACCACCACCAGATCAATCGGCGTGATGCCGTGCGTCTTCACCGCCGCCTCGTGCGCGGTGTTGCCGCGGATGTAAAGCAGTCCGCCATGGACTATCGGGTGCAGCGTCTTGACGCGACCGTCAAGCATTTCGGGAAAGCCCGTATGTTCGCTAATGTCTTTCACGACGAGGCCGGCTTCGCGTAGCGTTTTGGCAGTGCCGCCGGTGGAAATGAGTTCCACACCCTGGGCGGCGAGGATTTGGG
Organism: uncultured Verrucomicrobia subdivision 3 bacterium; assembly: GCA_903870815.1. Lineage (GTDB taxonomy): Bacteria > Verrucomicrobiota > Verrucomicrobiia > Limisphaerales > UBA11358 > UBA11358. The sequence continues at coordinate 26,883 of CAIQEI010000115.1, read as the reverse complement.
CGAAGGGAACCAGTCCGGTTTTGTTGGAAACGGAAAGCAGGGCGCGTTGAATTTTCACGCGTGACACAATCTAGTGCGCCGTGCCGCCCGTCAACCGGCAAATTGCGCTTTGGACAACATTTTTTGTCCGCGGCGTGGCTGCTTGACTACCCCGCCCATAAAATCTAGTCTATTAAAACCGGTTGGTGGCCATAGCTCAATGGTAGAGTCCAAGCTTGTGGAGCTTGCTGTTGCGGGTTCGAGTCCCGTTGGCCACCCCATTTTCCCCATCGCCAAAAAAACTTCTCGTCTGGACGCGGCTAGGAGTACAGCTCATCAAATCGAATAATCGTCGGAGAAAACCCGGACATTCTTCAACTCCACAAACACCTGCTCCCCGGCTTTGGGTGCCAGTTCTTGGAATACTTCCTTGCTCAATTGCACGGTAAAACTTTCACCGCTATCGAGCCGTTTCAATTCCAGGCTCGCCACCGGTCCCGCCGCGTTGGCGCGGATGACTTGCGCCGGCAGTGCCGGGCCGGTGGCGTTGCGCGTCACGCGGATGTCATGCGGCCGCACAAAGGCGACCGCCTCGGAGTCTCGCTCGCCCGCCGTATCCGGCGCGGCAAATTCCGTCCCGCCAATCACCATCGCACCGTCCTTAACGCGGCCGCTGAACAGATTCACGTTGCCCAGAAAATCATAGACGAACGGCGATGCGGGATGGTCATAAATCTCATCCGGCGTGCCAATCTGCTCAATCCGGCCGTTGCGCAAGATCGCCACGCGGTCCGAAACTTCCAGCGCCTCCTCCTGGTCATGTGTCACAAACAGGGTTGTGACGTGGATTTCGTCGTGCAACTGCCGTAACCAGCGCCGGAGTTCCTTGCGGACCTTCGCGTCGAGCGCGCCGAACGGCTCGTCCAGCAGCAGGACCTTCGGTTCCACCGCGAGGGCGCGGGCGAGTGCGACCCGCTGGCGCTGCCCGCCGGAAAGCTGTGATGGAAATCTCTTGGCGAGCGGTTCCAGCTGGATGAGATCCAGCAACTTCTTCACGCGAGCGCGGATTTCACCTTCTGGCGGGCGCGTCGCCTTCGGCCGGACGCGCAGGCCGAATGCGATGTTTTCAAACACGCTCATGTGCCGGAACAACGCGTAATGCTGGAAGGCAAAACCGGCCTTGCGTTCGCTCGCGGGAATCGAGGTCACGTCCTCGCCGTAAAACAACACTTTCGCAACGCCGGGATTGTCCGGGAATTCCAGGCCGGCGATGGTGCGCAGCAGCGTGGTCTTGCCGGAGCCGGACGGCCCGAGCAGCGCGACGAGTTCGCCGGACTCGACCTTTAGGCTCACATTGTCGAGCGCGGTGAAGCTCCCGAATTTTTTAGTGATATTTTTGACTTCAACGCTCATGCGGTGCTTTCCGTTTTGTCCTGCCGGGCGTGCTGGTGTTCCACCCACGTCTTCACGCCGAGCGTGACCAGCGCCAACAACGCCAGCAACGAAGCAACGGCGAAGGCGCCGGTGAAATTGTAGTCATCGTACAGCGCCTCAATGTGGAGCGGAACCGTATTCGTCAGGCCGCGAATGTGGCCACTGACGACGGACACGGCGCCAAACTCGCCCATGGCGCGGGCGTTGCACAGGATCACGCCGTAGATCAGACCCCATTTGATGTTTGGAACTGTCACGCGCCAGAACGTCTGCCAGCCGCTCGCGCCCAGTACGCGTGCAGCCTCCTCCTCGCTGCGGCCCTGCGCCTGCATGAGCGGAATCAATTCGCGGGCGACGAACGGCACGGTGACAAAAATTGTCGCCAGAATGATCCCCGGCGTCGCGTAGATGATTTTAAGATCGTGATCCGTCAGCCAGTCTGCAAACTGCGGAAATTTCAGCCCGATCCAGCCTTGCGCGCCAAATACCAAAACGTAAATTAAGCCGGCGATGACCGGAGAAATTGAGAACGGCAGGTCAATGAGCGTGAGCAGGACATTCTTGCCGGGAAAATCGAACTTGGCAATCGCCCACGCCGCGCAGACGCCAAAGATGCAGTTTAGCGGCACGGCGATGACGGCGGCGATGAACGTCAGCTTGATGGCGCTCCAGGCATAGGGATCGCGCAGGGTTTCCAGGTAAAAGCCGAAGCCTTTGGCAAGCGCCTGCGTAAATACATACACCAGCGGGAGAAACAGGAACAAACTTAAGAATGCCAGCGCCACACTGATGAGCAGCCGGCGGACGACCGGCGGTTCGCTGGTCGTGTGGCGGTGCACGACTTGGGGCGCCGCGTGAAAAGTGGTCGCGACGGGCGTCATGCGAGGTTGTGGGTGTTGTAACGGTTGGTCCACCATTGGAGCACGTTGATGCTCAATAGTAGCACGAACGAGACGACCAGCATTACGACGGCGATGGCGGTGGCCTTGCCGTATTCAAACATGTCGAGTTCCTGCATGATGACGACGGGCGTGATCTGCGTGTGCATCGGGATGTTGCCGGCAATGAAAATGACCGAGCCGTATTCCCCCAGCGCCCGGGCAAAGGCCAGCGCAAAACCGGTCAGCAGCGCGGGCGTGAGCATCGGCAGAATCACGCGCCAGAAAACCTGCCAGCGGTTGGCGCCAAGACTGGAGGCGGCTTCTTCGAGTTCCGGGTCGAGGTCTTCGAGAATCGGCTGCACTGTCCGCACGATAAACGGCAGGCCAATGAACGTGAGCGCGATGAAAATTCCAAGCTGCGTGTTGGCAGCCTTGATGCCGAGCGGTTCGAGCGACCGGCCGATCCAGCCATGCTGCGAATACAGGGCCGCCAGCGTGATGCCAGCCACGGCCGTCGGTAGCGCAAACGGCAGATCCACCAGCGCATCCACGATTTTTTTGCCGGGGAATTCATAGCGCACCAGCACCCAGGCGACGACAAGGCCGAAGACGACATTGACCAGCGCGGCGCAAAACGACGCGCCAAAGGTCAGGCGATATGATGCCATCGCCGGTGGCATGGTGATCGTGTGCCAGAATTCCGGCCACGTCAGCGTGGTGGTTTTCCAGAATACCGCCGCCAGCGGAATCAGCACCAGGAGACCGAGGTAGAAAAGCGTGAAGCCGAGCGTCAGTTTGAAGCCCGGCAGCACGCGAATTTTTCTGGCCTTGATGCGGTCGTTCGCCACGGTTTAGAGGTTCGGAGCGTAGGCGATGAACTTGTTGTATTCGAGCAAAATTGTCTGGAGCGCGGCCACGAACGCCAGCTCCTTCAAATACTCCGGCGGCTCGGCCGGGGTCTCCAGGATGATCTCGAACGGCCGCGGCCGCACTTTTGGGGGCCCGCTCAAAATGCCCTCGTAAGCGTCGCGAATGATTCCGTTCCGCGCGTTGAAGCCGTCAATCACGGGCCGCCCGTCGCGCGGCAGAATGTTTTCCGCCGCCGCCAGTGCGGGTTCGATCAGATTCTTGGTCAGGGTCGCCCCGTGGGCGAAGCCGTAAAAGCCGGCGCTGGTGTCGTCGGTGTGCAGCGAAATGATGCCCTGGAATGAACGTGAAACCAGTTCAGCCTGCAACAGGCGGACTTCCGGCTCGGTGGAATTGCGCCAGAACTCTCGGTTCAAATCCTTGCCCGCGCGCGAGTGGCGCGTGCTATCCTCAAAGCCGGTGGGATTGCAGACGGGATAAAAGGAAATGTAATAACCGGTGGCCAGCTCTGGCCGGGCCTCCAGCAGCTTGATGAACTGGATGACAGCGTGGACGCCTTCAGGTTCGTCGCCGTGGATGCCGGCGAAAATGCCGACGCGAATCGGCGTGTCGCCGCCGCGCGGGCCGACAAAGAGGTAACGCGGCAGTTCGTAGGTCTCGCCGTCCGTTTCAAACCGCGCATCGTGGTTGGTCACCAGGTTGGGCGAATCAGCGGCGATCTTTTCCAGCGGCGCCAGAAGTTCGGCAAGGTTTCGTCGGGACGCGCTGGCTGGTTGGGCGGCCGTCCTTGAAAGCGTGGCGATGTTCATGGTTGTGTCGGTTATTATTGCGTTTCTTGTCGGGTGGCGGTGGGACCGGTCGGAACAAACTGCGGCACTTACCGGCGAAACCACGGACATTTGTTAGGGTTGGTAGATTTGGTCAAATACACCGCCGTCGGCAAAGTACGTTTTCTGCGCCTTGGCCCACCCGCCGAATTCCTGGTCAATGGTGACGAGCTTCACCGGGCTGAAATTGGCGGCGTATTTGGCGGCCACGGCCTCGTTGCGCGGGCGGTAAAAATTCCTCGCCGCGATCTCCTGGCCCTCGTCGGAATAGAGATATTTGAGATATTCATTTGCGATTTCGGTCGTGTGATGGTTTTTGGCGTTCTTGCTCACCACCGCCACGGGCGGCTCGGCGAGGATGCTCAACGATGGCGTGACGATTTCAAAATTGTCCGCGCCGAATTCCTTCAGCGCGAGGTGCGCCTCGTTTTCCCACGCGAGCAGCACGTCGCCTATGCCATTCTTGGCGAACGTTACGGTCGAGCCGCGCGCGCCGGAGTCGAGCACGGGGACGTTTTTATAGAGCTTGGTGATAAAGGCGCGGGCGGCGGCATCATCGTGATTATTCTTTTCCAGCGCGTAAGCGTAGGCGGCGAGATAGGCCCAGCGCGCGCCGCCGGAGGTTTTGGGATTCGGCACGACCACGCTGATGCCTTTTTTCACAATATCATCCCAATCCCGAATGCCCTTCGGATTCCCTTTGCGGACGAGGAAGACAATCGTCGAGGTGTAGGGCGTGCTGTCGTTCGGCAGCCGTTTAAGCCAGTCGGCGGGCAATAGGCGCGCCTGCTTTGCAATCGCGTCGATGTCATAAGCCAGCGCGAGCGTCACAACGTCGGCTTCGAGGCCGTTTATTACGGACTGCGCCTGTTTGCCGGAGCCGCCGTGCGATTGCGAGATGGTCACATCGTCGCCGGTTTTGGCCTTCCAATATTTCGCAAAGGCGGCGTTGTATTCCGTGTAAAGCTCTCGCGTCGGGTCGTAGGAGACGTTGAGCAGTTTGATTTCCCTGGCGTTAACCGAAGCGACAAGTAGTGCGGTGAGGATGATGATTCCAATGGTTTTCATGAGGTATGTAATGTTTTTGTCCGAATTTTAGAACGCCAGTTGAACGCGGGTGAATAGTACATTCTCATCCTGCGCGGGCACCACCAGGGTTCCCGCCGGTGGTTTGCTGCCGGTGTAGCCGTTGAAAACGGTGTGCGAGAAACTCAAATTGGCGCGAATGTTTTTGTTGAGAAACCAGTTGAGGCCAACGGCCCAAGCCTGGGCGCCGTCCGCGTTCGCATTGGGGTTGGCCAGGCCGCTGGTGAATACGTCGCTATCCACGTTGAGTTCTGCGAAGCGCGCCACGACCTGCCAGGCGCCCCAATAACCCAGGCGCGGATCGAAGTTGTGCTTTGGCGTGATGGCACCGTAGGAGGCGTCCTCACCGGTGAGCAGCCAGGAGCCGGATATTTCCCAGGCATTGTTGTTCACTTCCGTATTTTTATTGCCATTGCTCACATGTTGGCCGGTGAGGACATATTCGCCCAGCAGGCCGAACGGGCCGTAGTAATAATCAGCCTGCGGCGAAACCCGCCAGTGTTGGCCATTGGCAAACACGCCTTTGTTGTAGGTAAAAAATTTCTGCTGGCCGTCCGTCGTGTAGCCGGGCGTCAGGCCGGTGGCTGAGTTTGTGTTCGGGTTGTCAATCTCATAGCTGCCGCCCACGCCAAAACCCAGGCCGCGCAGCGCGTTCACGTCGGAATTTTTCCACGGCGTAAAAAACACGCGCCCGACAAACGATGGATCGTTTTGAGAATACGTGTTGGTCGTGGTGCCATTGTAGTCCGAGGCGCCGTTGAGTACGCCCGCGGCATAACTGGCCGCACCGCCCGCCAGATCGCCCTTCAACAATACGCCCAGATCGCGGTTCGGCACCAGATCGGTTGCCAGGGAACGTTCGTTGAAGGAAATGTCCCGATCGGATTGCAAGTGTTCCAGTCCAATGGGTGACTTGAATTTGCCCACCTGCACCTGAAATTCCGGCGCGTAACGGTAGGTCATATAAGCATCCGGTATCTGCACCGTGCTGCCCCCGAAATCCGGCGTGAAGTTATAGTCAAAATCGTGAAACACCGTGCCGGAAAGGATGGGCCGGGCGCGCCGGAGCAAAAATCCGTCCACTCCCTTGGCGTCGTTATCATGGAAAAAGGTCCGGCTGTCCAACTGGATTACTCCGTGAATTTGCGTCACGAAATTCGTGTCCGCCGAACTAAAGCTAAAACCATTGGCGCCCAAAGTGACTTTCGGAGCAGTCGCGGCTTTGGCCACCGCCGCATCCTGGTCAATCTCCCGCTGGCGCTGCAAAATCCGCACCTGCTGGTCCAGATTCTGAATGGTCGCCGTTTGTTCCGTTGGTGCGTGCTGCTGTTCCAGCGCGTTCACTTTTTGTACCAGCGCCTCAACCTGCTGCTGGAGCGCCTTGATTTCCGCTGCCTCCCCCGCGCTGCCCGCATCCGCCGCAAAAGCGGGGATATCTGCCACCGCAGTTCCGTTGGTGCCGGTGGCTGCTGCCTCCGCTGCGAGGGCGGCTCGTGTGAATTGTGCTCCCACGACGGTGGCGATCACTAGTTGTTTTAGTTTTGTCGTTTTCATTGTTGCTTACGGTTTTCCGTTTGGCTTTCTGTTTGTTTTAAATGCGACTCTTAAAGTCGTTATTATGTTCATATAAAAATCCGCGTTCAAATCTGCCATGCCAACCACAGCGCCGTTGAACCGGATTGTTATCATTCTTCGCTTATGACGACTAATGATGTCGTTATTATGTGGCAGATGAAGAATATGTCAACTGCCAATTAAAAATATTTTTAAATTCCTTCGCCGCCGATGAATCCGGCGGAAATTTCCCGGGTGGACAGCGGCATTCTTTTGGCCACTTCCGCCAGCGTTGTCTGATCCATCAGGCTGGCGACGTAGTTTCTGACATCATAAAAAACCCGGCGAAACCGGCAGACTGATTCCTGCGAACACCGCTGGTAACCGGTTACCGAGACGCAGTCAATCGGTGCCAGAATGCCGTCAAAATGCCGGACCACCTCGCCCATCGTGATTTTAGCCGGATTTCTGGCCAGGAAATAACCGCCCCGGATGCCCGCCGAACTGTCCACCCAGCCCTGCGATTTGAGCGCGAGCATGATTTGCTCCAGAAACCGTTTCGGGGCATCATTGCGCCGCGCGAGTTCGCGAATGGGTATCGGCTGGCCGCCATAATGATCCACCAGGGTGAACAAGGCGCGCAAGGCATAGTCGGTCTTCTTCGAAACTCGCATGTAAAAACGATAATACCGGTTGATGATTAGTCAATCGGGTAATTTTCTCCCCCTCCTCATTTAGCCGACAATGCGACCGCCTTCGTTGAGGAAAATCCCCTTGAAATTCATCTCCAACGCCGCCGGATTGCTGGCCTTGGCCAAAGCTTCTTTTTCCGTGATGCGCTTGGCTTTGGCGAGATTGAACAGGCACTGGTTGAATGTGAGCATGCCATCGTCGGAGCCGGTTTCGATGGCGGCGGTCAGTTTGTCCAGCCGGTTGTCTTCCAGCATCTTTTTAATGAGCGGAGAATTGATCATGATTTCCAGCGCCGGCGTCATCTTGCCGTCGATCGTCGGCACCATGCGCTGGCAAACAACCCCGCGCAACGTCCCCGCCAGCTGGCGGCGGACTTGCTCCCGCTCGTCGGCCTTGAAGAAATCCAAGATGCGTGTGATCGACTGCGCCGCCGTGGTGGTGTGCAACGTGGACAAGACCAGATGCCCTGTGTCCGCCGCGCTCATCGCCGCGCCGAAACTGGTGGCGTCACGCATTTCGCCCAGCATGATGATGTCCGGGTCCTGCCGGAGTACGTGCTTGAGCGCGTGGTGAAAGGAAACGGTGTCCAGGCCGACTTCGCGCTGCTCGATGACGGATTGGTTGTCTTCAAAGACAAATTCTATCGGATCTTCCAGGGTGATGATGTGCTTTTTGAAATTGCTGTTGATGTGCTCGATCATCGCTGCGAGCGTGGTGGATTTGCCGGAGCCGGTCGAACCCGCCACCAGCACAATGCCGCGCGGCGATTCCGCGATGGACTTGATCTGCTCGAGCAGCCCGAGCTGTTCAAAGCTCGGCACGACCGACTTCACATGCCTCATCGCCAGCGCCCACTGGCCGCGTTGCTGGAACAGATTCGTGCGGAACCGGCCGACTTCCTGAACGAAATAGGAAAAGTCCACCTCGCGGTCGGCCTCAAGTTTTTGCTTCAGATGCACCGGCGTGATCCCTTCCACCACCCGGTTCATCCAGTCTGCCGTCGGCAGCGGACAATCCACCGCCACCAGCTCGCGGTTGATGCGAAAAATGACCGGCGTGCCGATTTTGATGTGGATGTCCGACGCTCCGCCATCCACGGCAATCTTGAGAATCTTATTGAAGAGTTCCATGCGCGCAGAATAATTCATTCCCCGCCAAACGCCAGCCGAGAAAAATGCCGGGGCGTCCGCCGCGCCGAAAAATTTTACCGCTGGTTTTTTCGTGTCTTTCCGTCGGTTCACGGTTAAAAATTTCCCATGTCAAAGCATAAAGTCGGCATTATCGGCGGCACCGGCCTTTACCACATTGAGGGGTTCACCCGTCAGAAGTGGGTCAAAGTCAAAACGCCCTTCGGCCGGCCATCGGACGATTTTCTTACCGGCCGGCTTGCCGGACGCGACGTCGTTTTTCTCCCGCGCCACGGCCGCGGCCACCGGATTCTGCCCGGCGAATTGAACCATCGCGCGAATATCTGGGCCCTGAAAAAACTCGGCGTCCAGTGGCTCATCAGCGTCAGCGCCGTCGGCTCGTTGCAGGAAAAATTCCAGCCCTGCGATATCGTTGTCATCGACCAGTTCCTGGATCGGACCAAGCAATCGCTCAGCCACACCTTTTTCGGCCGCGGCATCGTGGCGCATGTCTCCTTTGCCCATCCGGTTTGTGAGGAACTCCGGCAGATTCTCCTGCGCACCGCTCGCGCCGCTCAAGCCCGCGTCCACGACGGTGGCACCTATGTCTGCATGGAAGGCCCGGCGTTCAGCACCCGCGCCGAATCCCTCGCCAACCATCGCGCCGGTCACGACGTCATCGGCATGACGAATCTGGGCGAGGCCAAATGCGCCCGCGAAGCTGAGATCGCTTACGCCACGCTGGCCATGTCCACCGACTACGACTGTTGGAAAGAGGACGAACACGTCACGCTCGACCTGATCATTGCCAACCTCCACCGCAACGCCGACACCGCGAAAAAGATTGTCGCCCAGGCCATCGCGCAGATTCCGGCGGAGCCGAATTGGAAAGCCCATTCCGCGCTGAAAAACGCCATCCTGACCGACCGCAAAGTCTGGCCCAAGCAAACCATCGCCGACTTGAAGCCGATCATCGGAAAATATTTGTGAACAAACGCGCCATCATTCAGAAGATCACCGCCAAGCTCATCAGCGAGCTGGAGATTTATTTCCGCGCCGCGCAGTTCTCCCGCGCTGAGGCCACGCACGAATCCAACAAGGCCGAGAACAAATACGACACCCGCGGCCTCGAAGCCTCCTACCTTGCGCGCGGCCAGTCCAAGCAGGCGGCGGAGCTGGAAGCCGCCATTGCCGAGTTTGAGCAGCTCGGCGCGCGCAAGTTCGCGGCCGGCGACGCCATCGCCGTGGGCGCGCTGGTGGAGCTGGAGCACGGCGGGGAAAGCTCGTTTTATTTCCTTGGCCCGCGCGCCGGCGGCACCGAAGTGCTGCACGACCGGAAGGAGATCATGGTCATCACCCCGCAGTCACCGCTCGGTGAGCAGCTCGTCGGCAAAAAATCCGGCGACCAACCCCAGTTAAACTTTGGCGGAACGAAGCAACCGGCGAAGATCTTGAGCGTGGAGTGAGGCGTGGCGCGCGCGGCTGCTCACACGAACTCGAATCCCTGCCGCCGCAGCCGCTGCAGTTTGTAGAGCAGCGCGCGCCGGCTGATGCCCAGCGCCTTTGCGGTTTCCGTGCGGTTGGACTGGTGCTGCTTCAGCGCGGCCAGGATCGCGTGGCGCTCGATCTCATCCATCGTCTGCGTGTCCACCGGCGGCAACGGCGCGGCCGATTTCGCCGCCTCGCGCAACTTGGTCGGCAGATGCTCGGGCAGAATCAGTTCGCTCTGCGAGAGCAGGGCGGCCCGCTCGATGGCGTTGCGCAACTCGCGCACATTGCCGGGCCAGGGATAATTCTGCAGGCAGTTTACCGTCGCCTCCGCCAGCCGCGCGCGGTTGCGGGCAAATTCGGCGGTGAACAAATTTGCCAGCGGCAGAATGTCCTCGCGCCGTTCGCGCAGCGGCGGCAGGTTCAGCTCCACGACGTTCAGGCGGTAAAACAAATCCTCGCGGAATCGCCCGGCCTTCACCTCGGCTTCCAGGTCGCGGTTGCTCGCGGCGAGGATGCGCGCGTTGGTGCGGATTTCGCGGTTCGAGCCGATCCGTTGGAAATTCCCGTCTTGCGTCACGCGCAGCAGCTTCGCCTGCAGGCCCGGCGACATCTCGGAAATCTCGTCGAGAAAGATCGTGCCGCCGTCCGCCTCCTCAAAGCGGCCGAGGCGCATCGCGTTTGCGCCGGTGAACGAGCCTTTTTCATGGCCGAACAATTCGCTTTCCAGCAGTGGCTCAGGAATCGCGGCGCAGTTGATCTTGATGAGCGGGCCGCGGGCCCGGGCGCTCCAGGCGTGGATCAGGTCGGCGACGACCTCCTTGCCGGTGCCGCTTTCGCCGGTGATGAGCACGCGCGTCTCCGACGGCGCGATGAGCGCGATTTGCTGGAACAGCGCCACCGTCAACGGGCTGTGCGCGATGATTTGCGGCGGCAATTGCTTCTCCGCGCCGAGTTTCAGCGGCGTGGCCGTGGCCAGACCGGTGGCCTGGCGGACGGTGGCGAGCAGTTCATCGAGGTCGATGGGCTTGGCGAGGTAATTCAGCGCGCCGTCGCGCATGGCGCCGACGGCCTCGCGGATGTCGGCGTAGGCGGTGACGAGCAGGACGGGCAGGGCGGGGAACTGCGGGCGGACGCGTCGGAGCGTTTCCAGGCCGGACAATCCCGGCATCCGCACGTCGGAGATCAGCATGGCAAATTTTCCGGCGGGCAGCAGTTCGAGCGCGCGTTCGCCGGAATCGGCAAGCACGGTGGCAAAGCCCTGGCCGCGCAGAAAGGAATCCAGCAGACTGCGCTGGCCGGAATCGTCATCCACGATCAGGATGCGCGGCGTTTCGTTTGGCACGCCGGAAAGCTAGTTCATCGAGCTGGACGCCAAAAGAATAATTCTCACGGCGATGGGTTTACACTGGCAGATTTGAGCGCGTTTCCGTATCGTCGCACTCAAACGGCGCATAAAAACTTAACCAATTATAATTATGAATTCATTCACCACAAATTTCAAACGTCGGGCATTTACCAACGGAGCCGGATGGCTCTTGATTTCTGCCGCCTTGATTGCCGCCGGCTGCAGCTCGCTCAACAAGCCGGCCTCGGCGAGCTTTGCGTCGGTGATCATTTCCAATCAAAGCGTCGAGAAGATCAAGGCGGCGACGGTGACGGTTTTCCAGCAGAACGGCTATACCCTGATGCAACTGCCCACCAGCGAACTGGCGTTTCAGCGGGAGGCGACCCGGCGTGAACAGATCGATTACGCCGGCTTTGTGGGCGCGCATCAGGGCGAACAGGTTCTCATCCGCGTACGGATGAGCATCGATCCGAGCGGCCCCAATGCCTATCTGCTCGGCTGCAAAGCCTATGCCGTGTGCAATCCGAGCCAGCCGGTTTTTGAAACTTCCACCGCTCTATTCGGTTTCCAAAGCGGGCCTTACCAGAAGCTGCTGGACGATGTCAAAGGCACTGTGCAGCAACCCGCCGTGACGCCGTGAGCCGGGTTGCGGCTTTCGCGCCCCCTGGGGTTTAAATAAAAAAAAGGGCGCGTCATTGCTGACGCGCCGGTGAGGGATTTAAGTTAATCGGGCTTACGCCGCTGCCTTTGCCTCCACGCGGCTATCTTTGCGATCTTTGAAGCCCTTGAAAAATTCAAAGCCTTCGCGCAGCCGGCGCACCATCACGTCCTTGTCCTCCAACATGGTTTTGACGATGCGCAGGATCGGTTTCGGGCGGAAATAATAGGCGCGGTAGAAGCGCTCGACTTCCTCGAAGATCTGCTCCTTGCTGAGGCCGGGATATTCGATGGTGCTGCTCTGGTAGCCCACGTCGCCGAGCAGGTCGGTCTTTTCCTTTTTGGCAAACCAGCCGTTGAGCTTGGCCTGCTCGTAAAGTTCCGTGCCGGGATATGGCGCGGCGAGCGAGACCTGCATGGAGAACACGTCCAGTTCCTTCGCAAAGTCAACCGTCTGCTGGATGGTCTCGCGCGTCTCGACCGGCAGGCCGAGGATGAACGTGCCGTGGATGATGACGCCGGCGCGGTGCGCGTCCTTGGTGAACCGACGCATTTCGTCAACCGTCACGCCCTTTTTGATGTTCTTGAGAATCTGGTCGTTGCCGCTCTCGTAGCCGACGAGGAAAAGGCGGAGGCCGTTGTCCTTGAGCAGCTTGATATTGTCGTAATCGATGTTGGCGCGGCTGTTGCACGACCAGGTGAGGCCGAGGGGCGAAATCTTTTTGGCGATTTCGCGGGCGCGCGGCAGGTTGGCGGTGAAGGTGTCGTCGTCGAAAAAGTATTCCTTCACCTCGGGGAACAGGTTTTTCAGGTGCGCCATCTCGCCGGCGACATTGTCGGCGGAGCGGACGCGGTATTTGTGGCCGCCGATGGTCTGCGGCCAGAGGCAGAACGTGCATTGCGCCGGACAGCCGCGCCCGGTGTACATGCTCATGTACGGATGCTGGAGGTAGCCGTTGAAATATTTCTGGATGTCCAGGTCGCGGCGGTAGATGTCCGCCACCCACGGCAGCGTGTCGAGGTTCTGGATCAGCTCGCGCTCGGCATTGTGTTTGATCTTCCCGTCCTTGTCCTTGTAGGACAGGCCGGCGACGGTCGAAAGCTCGCGGCCTTCGGCGACTTCCTTGCAGGTGTAATCAAATTCCTTGCGGCCGACCCAGTCGATCGCCGGCGAGGCCTTGAGCGTCTCGGTCGGCAACACGGCGGCATGCGCGCCGACAAAGCCGATTTTCGTGTCCGGCTTCTGCTGCTTGATGGCTTCGGCCACCTTGCAGTCGTTTTTCAACGACGGCGTGCTGGTGTGGATGATGACGTGGTCGAAGTCCTTGGTGGTGCGGAGGCATTCCTCCTTGCCGATGTTGTGCGGCGGGCAGTCGAGGAGCTTGGCGCCCGGCGTCAGCGCGGCCGGGATCGCCAGCCACGTCGGATACCAGTAACTGGTGACTTCGCGCACGGTTTGGTAGCGCGCGCCGGCGCCGCCATCGAAACCGTCAAAACTCGGGGGTGAAAGATAAAGGGTCTTGCTCATGGGTAGGCTGCTTGAATTCTGCGCCGGAAAGATTATTCCGATTTTTTAACGTCTTTGATCTTGGCCAGCAGTTCATCCCGCTCCGACGTGTCCGCGGTGCCGCAGTGGCTGCCTACGTGCGCCTCATGATCGTGATGCACCTCGTTGGCAAAGGCTCCGCGCGCCCCGGCGGCGGGGGAATTGATGATGGCTTTCGCCTCGGCGAGATGGCCCTTGCCGATGGTCGCGCCGTTGAACGCGCGCTTGGCCAGCTCCGGCGAGGCCGGATACGGCTTCGGTTTCGCGCCGAAGTTGTATTTGAAATTTTTCCAGTTGTCGCCGGACTGGTAATTGGTGCCGAGTGCGCCGCTGGGGTCGTAGCCGCAATGCACCATGCAATGTTCGCAGCGCGGGTCGCGGGCGACCCCGTTGACCACGCCGTATTTTTCCCACTGCACTTTCGTGAGCATTTCCTGGTAGCCGGCATAATGGCCGTCCGTCATCAGGTAGCACGGCGCCTTCCAGCCCTTGACGTTGTAGGTCGGAATCGCCCACGCCGTGCAGGTCAGCTCGCGCTTGCCGGCGAGAAATTCCTGATAGACTGGCGTGCCGAAAATGGTGAATGCCTTGCCCCATTCCTGGATCTTGGCGAACTTTTGCCGCGTCATGTCGCGGGTCAGGAAAAACTGCTTGGGATCCTTGCCGAGGCGGGAAACCATGTCCTTCTTCGCGGCATCGTAATCGTAGCCCGGTGAAATCGTGTGGCCGTCCACTTCCAGCGAGCTTAAATACTTGAACATGTCCTCGATTTCCGCCACGTCGGTTTCGCGATAGACCGTGGTGTTCGTCGCCACCTGGTATCCGCAAATCTTCGCCATCTTGATGGCTTCCACGCATTCCTTGAATACGCCTTCGCGTTCCACGATGAGATCGTGCGTGAATTCCAGACCGTCCACATGGACGTTCCAATACATCCATTGCGTCGGGCGGATGACGACCTTCTGCTTCGCCGCATCGTCGGACTTGCGGATGACGTCGGCTTCCTTGTCCGTGATCAATTTACCCTCGAGCAGCTTTTTCAGCTTCGGCTCCAGCGCGGGCGAATAGATGGCCGCGAGGTAATCGCGCATTTTTTTGCGCATGAACATGCCGTTCGTGCAGATGTAAAGCACGCGGCCCTGGTCGAGCAGCCCCGCGATGAGTTCCTCGATCTTCGGATAAATCAGCGGTTCGCCGCCGCAGATGGAAACCATCGGGGCGTCGCATTCAACGGCGGCCTGCAGGCATTGCTCCAGCGGCACCATGTCCTTGAGCGACGTGGAGTATTCGCGGATGCGGCCGCAGCCGGTGCAGGTGAGGTTGCAGGTGTGCAGGGGTTCCAGTTGCAGAACCATCGCAAATTTCGGAGTTTTGCGAACTTTGTGTTTGATGATGTGGCTGGCGATTTTCTTCGTCAGCGCGAATGGGAAACGCATAGTTTAATTAACGGAGGCGATTTCGTTGGAAATGACCGGAGTCAGGGTCGGGGCATTGGTCGGGGCATCGTTCTTCAACAGTCCCGGCAGGAAAAAGCTGGCCGGGGAGACGCTCTGGCTGGTGTTGATGCCGCTGCAGCCGGCCCCGGCCAGCGGCAGCGCCGCGAGCAGTGCCAGCCGCAGAAATTTCCAGCTTAATCTCACTTGCCCAGTATAAAATACTCCGCCACGATAGCAACCTCTAATTGAGTTCATCATGTTGCCGAAACCACCCATTCCCGGTGTCCTGGTCGCCATCCTCCTTGTGGTGGCGACCGTCCTGTTGGCCGGGGAGGAGGCGGGCAACTCCGTTATCGCGGTTCGCGCGCAAACCGCTTTTGATGTGGCGCAGCGGAATTATCTGGCGGACACCAATTCCACCGCGGCCGCGTGCCAGCTGGCCCGGACCAGTTTTGACTTGGCTGACCTGGCGACCAACGACACCCGGCGCGCGGAAATTGCCCGGCGCGGTATCGAAGTCTGCCGCTGGTGGTTGGTGCGCGAACCCAAATCCGGCCCCGGCCATTATTATCTTGCCATGAACCTGGGCAAACTGGCGCAAGCCGAGGCCCCGTCCCTGGCGTCCTACCGGCTGGTTCACGAGATGGAGCGTGAATTCAAGCTGGCGGCGGAACTGGATGTTAAATTCGATCACGCCGGCCCCGCCCGCACGCTCGGCGAGCTCTATTTTGAGGCGCCCGGCTGGCCGTTGAGCGTCGGCAGCAGGCACAAGGCGGGCGAATGGCTCGCCCGCGCCGTCCGCCTCGCACCGGAATTTCCGGAAAACCAGCTCAACCTCGCCGAGGCGCAACTGAAATGGCGCGAGCCGGATGCGTTGGCCGCGACACTGAAAAATATCGACGCCATCTGGCCCGCCGCCCGGACCAATTTCACCGGCGCGGCCTGGGAGGCTGACTGGGTGGATTGGGATGCCCGTCGCGCCGCGCTCCAGACCGAGTTCCCCAAAGTTTTCAAACGCGTTCCATGAGGAGGACGATTTTGGTTGGTGCAATTGTGAACGGTTGAACTACACTGACCTCTAAGTCAGCAGCAGCATGGCAAAAAAAATCATCGCCGCCTTGGCGGACTCGACCTTGTTCCTTCGGGAATGGTTCGTGAACCCCCAACGCACCGGCTCGGTCGCGCCCAGTTCGCCGCAGCTCGGGGCCGCGATGGCGCGCTGGCTGCCCCGCGACCCGGAAAGTTTCGTCCTGGAGCTCGGTCCCGGCACCGGTGCCGTCACCGCCGCCCTGCTGAAATATGGCCTGCGCGAAGACCGGTTGATCGCCATCGAACACAATCCCACCCTCGCCAAGCTGCTCCGCAAGCGTTTTCCCTCGGCGCGCATCATCACCGGTGATGCTTGGGAGCTGGATTCGCTGCTCGCCGATCTGCCCCATCCCGTCAGTTCCGTCGGCGCGGTGATCTCCAGTCTGCCGCTCCTGAATTTTCCTCCGGCGCAGGCGGACGCCTTGGCGCATAAAATCCGCGCCGTGCTCGAACCGCGCGGCCGGCTGGTGCAATACAGCTATCACCTCATCAAGGATCGCAGCCGTGGCACAGACGACTTCCGGCTCGTCGCCTCCAAAATCGTCTGGTGGAACCTCCCGCCGGCGCGCGTCCACGTTTTTCAGAAGTGACGCCGGAAAACTGGTTTTGCTTGTGGAATTGTCTGAACTGTTTGGTCTGCGTGCGAAATTTCAATTCGGCTTTCGGTCTTTTGCTGGCTTAGAATCCGCTCAAATGGGTTAGCGAATCTGCTCTTCCCGAAATGGCTGATGTTTCTCATAAAGCGAGCGGTGGGCTTCTAATTCTTTCCGATCACCGGTATTTTTCCGCAGAGCCATGGTTTCGTATTTAACCGCCAGCGTAAAATCCCCGTCCTCGGCGTAGGCCGCCGCCAAAGTATCCAGGCATTGCCAGTCTGCCCAATTTGTCAGGTCGCACGCCCTGATCGCCATCGCCACGGCTTCCTTGCCATTTCGCAATGCGGTCACCGGACAGGTGGCGCGCAACCAAGCCAGACCGTTGCAGGCCAGGTAATAATCATCATTCGCCTCAATCTGCAAAGCCCCGGTATAATCGCGGGCCGCATTTACGTAATCACCTTTCCGACTATAGGCGAAGCCTCGATAAACAAACACTTTGCCTTCCGCCGGATTCAGTCTGATTCCCTCATTAAAATCCCTGATGGCCTCATCATCATTGCCGGCAAAAAGCTGAACCAGCCCGCGATTGTCATAGGCCATGCCGTTCGTCGGATTAAGTCGAACATACTCATTCCAAAGGGCCAGCGACTTGGCGAAGTCTTTTTTTTGCTGATAGGCTGACGCAAGAAAGAATATCGCCGTGGCGTTGGTCGGTTCCCTTTGAACTTTTTGACCAAGATTACTTATGGTGTCGTTCAACCTGTCCTCTTGAGACGGCTTTGAATGGTCGTGTTCTGCCGTTTTTTGGCGTTTGTATTCCTTCAGGTTATTGACCATGCCCTGAAGCGTCCCGGCATCGAGGCCGAAACCGGAAGAAATTTTCGCCGCCGTTTCCGCGAGCAGAATCGCGTCTGGAAAGCGGTTGTCGGCCGCCAAAAAATTTACATAACGATAAATCGTCAGCTCGAAATAAGGGCAAAGCGCGAAGGCCTGGCGATAGGCCAGATCCGCCGCATGGTTCATGCGCTGCTTTTCCGCCGGATCAGATGTGTTGTATGCGCGCCAGGCATAAAGCTCGCCGAGTGAACTGCGCAGCCGGGAAAAAGTCCGGCACGAATAATCATTTTGAACAAACAGCGGGTCGCCTTTGAAATCAATGAGTTCATGCCGGAGGAAAACTTTTTCAGCAAACGCGGTGACTTCCTCGGTGGTCGTGTTTTCATTCAGCCAGCCGCCAATCATCGGTGTCATATATTTCGCCCAATAATCACGGTCTTGGCGGACGACCTCATCTGACAAGCCCGCCAATGGCTGCCGGTTGATTTTCATGATCAGGCCGTGCGGTTCGAGATGGGGAAACATCCATTCGAGCGGAACATTTTCCTCGAGGTAAAACTCGCGGTTCGGGTTTTTGTCGAAGACGATTTTGGCCAGCAACGCGTTGATTTCCATCGAGAAGTTTTGTCTGCTGTTCGGAAAGAACGACTTCTCCGCGCTGGCATCTTCGTCCAGATGGAGTTGGCGGTTTTTTTCCTGCTGTTTTAAATCATCCTGTTCTGCTTGAAAACATTTCTGCGCGTCGGCATCGGTGGGAATGTAAATTTTGCCACCATACATTGAGCGCAAATAATCCAAATAAGGGCCGCCGGCCAGTTCGAGCGGCGCCAGCGTGAAAAATGGATCGGCGTCGGCCTGGGATTTTTCCAGCGCGGTGACTATGATCCGCCCCGGATCAGACCCGCTAAAATAAATGCTGCCGGGCGGAATCGAATCAATGATGTCCTGGCCAAATTTGGTGGAATATTTTTCATCTCCCGTCATGAACCCATCGAACGCGCCGTAAACTTCCATGACTGTTTCCCTTGGTATACCGTACAGTCGGAACGGCGGTTTGGAATAAATATAATTTTTCCGAACCTCCCGAATGAAATTTTCCATCGCGCTTTGGCGGACCTGATAGCCATTGTGAAAATGCAAATAATACCAGTCGTTGTATCGCGACTGAACTTTCTGAACCGAATTGCTCAATGCCCGCCAGTCTCCGCGCTCGGCATATTTAAACATGGCCCGAATTTCCGGCGGCAGAACATTGGTTGAAGCATAAGCTTGTGCTTTTTTTATTGCCACGAAGTTTTTCAGCATCTGAACTGTTTCCGGATTCTTGATCCGGTTCCACGCTGACAGCTTTGACTTTTCGTGATTGTAAAGCATCCACCCGGTTGCAATCAAAACGATCAGCAGCACAGCAACGGCGATGAGTTTCTTCATTGATTACTCCAATCTATAACAGATAGACACCGCCGCCGCCAAATTTGCATAATAAAGTTGTAATTTAGAATTGTTCTAAATCTTGACATGCGGTTTTCCTGCGCTAAATTTCCCCGCGATGAAGGCTCGCAGCCATCAGCAGGATGAACAGCACCTGACCGAACAGTTGGGGGCCACCGGCTTGCGTCTCACCCCGCAGCGCCAGCAGGTTTATGACGTGCTGCTGCACAAGCGCGATCACCCGACCGCCGAGGAGGTGTTTATCCGCGCCAAAAAAACGATGCCGGAGATTTCCCATGCCACGGTTTACAACTGCCTCGACGCGCTGGTAAAATCCGGCCTGGCGCGGCAGGTTACGCTGGATCGCGGCGCCACGCGCTTCTGCCCGAACATGCACGAACACGGCCATTTTCATTGCGATACCTGCGGGACGGTTTTTGACGTGGACCTGCCCGCGCAGACCATGCCGCTGCCGAAAGGTTTCCAGGCCGAACATTTTGACATCGCCATCCACGGCACCTGCCCGGATTGCGCGAGCCGGAAATAATTTTTCACGATGAGCACCGCCACCGACACCATTGAGAGCCTGGTCAAACAGGAATACAAATACGGCTTCGTCACCGACGTCGAATCCGAATCCACGCCGCCAGGTTTGAGCGAGGAAACCATCCGCCACATCTCGGCCAAAAAAAACGAGCCGGCGTGGCTGACGGACTGGCGGATCAAGGCATTTCGTTACTGGCAGACCATGCCGGAGCCGACCTGGCAGTTCGTCAAGTACCCGAAGATTGATTTTCAGGCCATCAGCTACTTTTCCCAGCCCAAGCCGAAAGGCGACGCGCCGAAGAGCCTGGACGAGGTTGACCCGAAATTGCTGGAGACCTACGAGAAGCTCGGCATCCCGCTGCGCGAGCGCGGCCGGCTCGCCGGCGTGGCCGTGGACGCGATTTTTGATTCCGTCTCCGTCGGCACGACCTATCGCGAGGATTTGGCCAAGAAGGGCATCATTTTCTGCTCGTTTAGCGAAGCGGTGCATGCGCATCCCGATCTCGTCAAAAAATATCTCGGCTCGGTCGTGCCTTACACGGACAACTATTACGCCGCACTGAACTCCGCCGTCTTCACCGATGGCTCGTTCTGCTATATCCCGAAAGGCGTGCGTTGTCCGATGGAGCTTTCCACCTATTTCCGCATCAATGCCGCCAAGTCGGGCCAGTTCGAGCGCACCCTGATCATCGCCGACGACGGCGGACAGGTGAGCTACCTCGAAGGCTGCACCGCGCCGATGCGCGATGAAAATCAGTTGCACGCGGCGGTCGTGGAACTCGTCGCGCTCGAGAGCGCGGAAATCAAATACAGCACGGTGCAAAACTGGTACCCCGGCGACGAAAACGGCGTGGGCGGCATTTATAATTTCGTGACTAAGCGCGGCTTGTGCAAAGGCAAAAACTCGCGCATCACCTGGACGCAGGTCGAGACCGGCTCCGCCATCACCTGGAAATATCCGAGTTGCATTCTGCTCGGCGATGGCTCGAAGGGGGAATTTTATTCGGTCGCCGTCGTCAACAACATGCAGCAGGCCGACACCGGCACGAAGATGATCCACATCGGCAAGAACACGAAAAGCACCATTGTTTCCAAGGGTATTTCCGCCGGGCGCGGCCAGAACAGCTATCGCGGCCTGGTGGAAATCCGCAAGACCGCCGCGAACTCGCGGAATTTTTCGCAGTGCGATTCCATGCTCATCGGCGCGAAGTGCGGGGCGCACACTTTTCCGTATATCGAGGTGAAAAACACCTCGTCGTCCGTCGAGCACGAAGCCTCCACCTCGAAGATCGGCGAGGACCAGATTTTTTACTGCAACTCGCGCGGGCTGTCCACGCAGGACGCGGTCAACATGATCGTGAACGGCTTCTGCAAAGAGGTGTTCAAGGAACTCCCGATGGAATTCGCCGTCGAGGCCCAGAAACTTCTGGGCGTGAGCCTCGAAGGCAGCGTCGGCTGAGAATTAAACCGCGGATTACGCGGATTAAACATATACAAAACACCCGAATCCTTTGAAGCCTGTTTGAATAATCCGTGTAATCTGCGTAATCCGTGGTAAAAATAATTTCACATGAGCAAGCAAACTATTCTTGAAATCAAAAATCTCCACGCGGGCGTGGAGACCAAACCAATCCTCAAGGGCTTCAGCCTGTCGATCAATGCCGGCGAAGTCCACGCGCTGATGGGGCTCAACGGCTCCGGCAAGAGCACGCTCGCCGCGATTCTCGCCGGCCGCGCCGGCTACGAGGTCACCGCCGGCACCGTGAATTATCTCGGCCAGGATTTGCTCGACCTCGATCCCGAAGAGCGCGCCCGCGCCGGCGTGTTCCTGGCGTTCCAGTATCCGGTGGAGATTCCCGGTGTGAACAGCACCTATTTTCTCAAGGCCGCGCTGAACGAAATCCGCAAGTCCAAGGGCCAGCCGGAATTGGACGCGATCGAATTTCTGGAGCTCGTCAAAGACAAAATCAAATTGCTCGAGCTCAAGGACGACCTGCTCCGGCGCTCGGTGAACGAGGGTTTTTCCGGCGGCGAGAAGAAGCGCAACGAGATTTTCCAGATGGCGGTGCTGGAACCGAGACTGGCGATTCTCGACGAAACGGATTCCGGCCTGGACATTGACGCCTTGAAAATCGTCGCCGGCGGCGTCAACAAACTGAAGCGCGCCGATTCCGCGCAACTCGTCATCACGCATTATCAACGGCTGCTCAATTATATCGTGCCGGATTTCGTCCACGTCATGGCCGACGGCAAGATCGTGAAATCCGGCGGCAAGGAACTGGCGCTGGAGCTCGAAGCCAACGGCTACGAGGCGATTCTGAAGCAGTGATGACGCTTCATCAGCCGGCGTTTCTGTTTATCGCAGAAACGCCGTTTTTTTATTTTCCCATTTCCATTTTCCACGTTTCGATTAATTTCTCCGCCGCACCATTTCTATGGCTGAAAAACCGACACCCGTTTACGACGAGAGCAAAATCAAGACCCTGTCCTCGCTGGAGCATATCCGGCTGCGCACGGGCATGTATATCGGGCGCATCGGCACCGGCGCGCATCCCGACGACGGCTGCTACGTCCTGCTCAAAGAGGTCGTGGACAACGCGATTGATGAATACATCATGGGCCACGGCAAGGAGGTTCAGATCAAGATTGACGGCAATCGCGTGGCCGTGCGCGATTATGGGCGCGGCATCCCCCTCGGCAAGATCGTGGACTGCGTTTCCAAGATCAACACCGGGGCGAAATACAACGACGAGGTGTTTCAATTCAGCGTCGGCCTCAACGGCGTCGGTACGAAGGCGGTGAACGCGCTGTCGAAGAGCTTTTTCGTGCGCAGCCATCGCGACGGCGAATTTGCCGAGGCAAGTTTCAAAATCGGAAAATTAAAAAAGGAAGATGCCGGCAAGACCAAGGAACCGAATGGCACGCTCATTGAGTTTGAGCCGGACGAGAGCATTTTCAAGGAAAGCGAATTCCGCCTCGAACACATCGAGCGCCGGCTGCGGCATTACAGCTACCTCAACACCGGGCTGAAGCTCATCCTCAAAACGCCGGAACTGGCCGAGCCGAAGGAGTTCCAGTCGCGCCACGGCCTGATGGATCTGGTGATGGAAGATTTGGCCGGCGACGGCAGCGAGCCGATTTATCCGCCGCTGCATTATGCCGGCAAGACGCTGGAATTTTGCTTCACGCATAGTAATTCGCGCTACGGCGAGACGTTTTTTTCCTTCGTCAACGGCCAATACACCAGCGACGGCGGCACCCACTTGAGCGCGTTTCGCGAAGGTTTGCTGAAAGCCGTCAACGAATACGGCAACACCAAATACGAGGGCGATGACGTGCGCGAGTGCATGGTCGGCGCGGTGGCGATCCGGTTGAAAGACCCGGTATTCGAGTCGCAGACGAAGAACAAGCTGGGCAACACCGAAATCCGCACCGAACTCGTCAACAGCGTGCGCGAGGAACTCCTGCACTTCTTCCAGCGCAACAAGCAGATCGCCGAGACCATCATGGCGAAGGTCAGGGACACGCAGGAGTTGCGGAAGGAATTGCAGAACGTCAAAAAGCTCGCCCGCGAGCGGGCGAAAGCCATCACGCTGCGCATCCCGCAGTTGAAGGATTGCAAAAATCATTTCGACCGGAAAAAGGAGAAGGGCAGGGGCACGATGGTCTTCATCTGTGAGGGGCAGTCGGCCGCCGGCTCCATCACGAGCTGCCGCGACGTGAACAACCAGGCGGTGTTTGTGCTGAAAGGCAAGCCGCTCAATGTCTGGGACCTCAAGCGCGATGTGATGTATAAGAACGACGAGATGTATAACCTCATGCAGTCGCTCAACGTCGAAGACAACACCGAGGGCCTCCGCTACGATAAGATCATCCTGGCCACCGACGCGGACGTGGACGGCTTGCACATCCGCAACTTGATGATCACCTATTTCTTCAAGTTCTTCGAGCAGCTCGTCCACGACGGCCACGTTTACGTTTTGGAAACGCCGCTGTTCCGCGTGCGCAACAAGCAGGAGACGATTTATTGCTACAGCGAAGCCGAGCGCGACGCGGCGTCCGCGAAGCTGGGGGGCAAGCCGGAGATCACGCGGTTCAAAGGCCTCGGCGAAATCAGCCCCAAGGAATTTGCCCAGTTCATCGGCAAGGAAATGCGGACCAGCAAGGTGGAATATGCGCCGCGCGCCGAGTCCGGCCAGATCTTCAATTTCTACATGGGCAAGAACACGCCGGAGCGCAAGGATTACATCATGGATAGCCTCGTCGTGCCGGTGGAGGAATGAAATATATTCGGTAGGGACGCGCTGCCGCGCGTCCCCAATTTTGGGCGGCGCAGCAACGCCGCCCTACCAACAAAAATTTAAGTCATGTCAGCCAAGAAAAAGAAAGATTCCGGTCAGCCTGAATTGCCCATCCCCGGCGTGCCCCCGGTCGCGCCGGAGGAAAGCCCAAAGAAATCCGCCGCCAATGGCAACGGTATGGATCACGTCGTTGCCGAGACGGTCGAGACCCCGATCGTCCACAAGCCGTTTGACCCGAAAAAGCTCGAAGCAGGTCTGCACACGCGCGTCGACCGCAGTTTTCTGGATTACGCCAGCTATGTCATCCGCGACCGGGCCATTCCGAATCTTGCGGACGGTTTGAAGCCGGTGCAGCGGCGCATTCTTTGGGCGCTGCACGAAAAGGACGACGGCCGGTTCATTAAGGTGGCCAATGTCGTCGGTCACACGATGCAGTATCATCCGCACGGCGACGCGTCCATCGGTGACGCGCTTGTGGTGCTGGCAAACAAGCGTTATCTCATCGAGGGGCAGGGGAATTTCGGCAATATTTTCACCGGCGATCCGGCCGCCGCCTCGCGCTACATCGAATGCCGGCTGACGGAACTCGCGCGCACGGAAGTTTTCAATGACTCGATCACGGATTTTATTCCGAGCTACGACGGACGAAACCAGGAGCCGGTGACATTGCCCTGTAAATTACCACTCAACCTCATGCTCGGCACGGAAGGCATCGCGGTCGGCTTGAGCGCGCGCATCCTGCCGCACAATTTCCCCGAGCTGCTTGAGGCGCAGATTGCGATCCTCAAGAAGCAACCGTTCAAATGCCTGCCGGATTTTGCCACCGGCGGCCTGATGGATGCGCGCGATTATCAGGATGGCAAAGGCTCGGTGAAAGTCCGCGCCAAGATCAAGACCAAGGACGAATCCACGGTCGTCATCAAGGAAATCCCGCCCACGACCACCACGGAATCACTGATCGCGTCCATCGAAGACGCGGTGCAGAAAGGCAAGCTCAAGGTCAAATCCATCAACGATTTTACCTCCGAGAACGTCGAGATTGAAATCCGCTGTCACGCGGGCGTGGACGCGGAGAAATTGATCGATGCGCTCTATGCCTTCACCGATTGCGAGGTGTCCATTGCCAGCCGCATCGTGGTCATCAAGGACAACCGGCCGGTGGAATTGACGGTGTCGGAGATTTTGCGCGAGAACACCGACCAGCTCGTCGCCATCCTCAAGCGCGAACTGGAACTGCGCGAAAAGCAATTACTGGACGAGCTGCATTACCGCACGCTGGAGCGCATCTTCATTGAGGAGCGCATCTATAAATTAATCGAGAAGTGCAAAACGAACGAGGCCGTGACGGCCGCCGTCTATGACGGCTTCAAGCCGTTCACGAAACAGCTCGTTCGCGCGATCGTGGACGCGGACGTGGAGAAGCTGTTGCAGGTTCGCATCCGCCGGATTTCACTCTTCGATATCAACAAACACCGCGAGGAGATGGAAAAGACGAAGGCGGAACTCGCCGAAACGTTGCGAAACCTCAAAGGCCTGACGAAATTCGTCATCGGCCGTCTGGAGGCGCTGCTGGAAAAATACGGTCCGTTGTATCCGCGGCTCACGACCAAGAGCAGCCGGCATGAGGAAGTGGACGTAAAAGAAGTTGCCTTCAAATCGTTCAAGGTCGCCTATGATCGCGAGAGCGGCTATGTGGGCTACAAGGTCAGTGGCGAGGAATTCAAGCTGGAATGCACCAAGTTCGACAAGGTGCTGCTGGTGTTCCGCGACGGCACTTACAAAGTCACAGAGCTGCCGGAGAAATTATTTGTTGGGCAGGAATTATTCTACTGCGGCCTGCCGGATCGCGAAAAGGTGTTCACCTGCGCCTACACCGACCGTGACGCCAGCTATCTCAAGCGCTTCTCGTTTGGCGGCACGATTCTGGACAAGGTTTATTCATGCATCCCGGAAAAATCGCGCATCTTGTATTTTGCGCCGGACACGCCGAAGCTTCTCTACATCCGCTACAAGCCCGCGCCACACCAGAAAATTTCGCAACAGACCTGCGATCCGTCGCAGGTGGAGGTGAAAAATCCGCGCACGCTGGGCCGGCAGATTTCCATCAAAGACATTTCGTCCGTCACCGCCGAGCCGACGCGCGGCTGGGATGAAAAGGAAACGACGACAAAAATCGTCTTTGCGTGACGGACGGATGGTTTTACTTGCATTTGGCCGGTCTGAAATTACTGTTGCTGCATGGCGTTAACCAACCTTGCCGTGGCTGAAGAAGCCCTCTCGCTGTCGCCTGCCGAACGGGTGGATTTGGCGCGATTAATGATTCAAAGCCTCGAAACTGACCGGCGCTCGGATGCGGAGATAACCTCCCAGCTCACTCGCCGGTTGAATGACTTGATTTCCGGGAAGGATGCCGGTTTAAGTTTCGAGCAGGTCTTTGGCGCTCCCGCGTGAAAGCCGTTTTCAGCACGCAGTTCAAGGTCGACCTGCTGGCGGCGGAAGCAAAATACTGCGAGATCTCCGACCGACTGGCTGGGGAATTGCGCGAACGGATTGCCGGCCAGGCGCGCGAAATCATACGCTGGCGCGGCGGCGATCACGTCGGCCCCCACGGATTTCCCTGCCGCAGCACGAAGCCGTTTCCGTTTTTCATCTGTCACGAAATGCGGAACGAAACGATTTATTTTCTTGGCCTCGTGCATGAGCGGCGGCATCCCGATTTTCTCAAAGACCGGCGGAAAGGCGCATAGTCCACCAGTGCCGACGCGCGGCTGGGACGAAAAGGCCGCCACCACGGAAATTGTTTTTGCCTGAGCGGGAGCAGGTTGGCGAAGTCCGGCCGCCGGCCGGCCGGCGATTGTTAAATATCCGTGACATTCGCCGCTTGACCTTTCGTCTGGCTGCGTCTTAACTGTCCTCGATTAGGCACATTCATGCTAGAGCAATTCAAAAGCCTGTTCTCCAATGACATTGGAATAGATTTGGGAACCGCAAATTCCCTCGTCTATGTGCGGGACCGTGGCATTGTCCTGCGCGAACCCTCGGTGGTGGCCATCCAGGCCGGCACAACCAACGTGCTGGCCGTCGGTGACGAAGCAAAACGGATGCTGGGCCGCACGCCCGGCAACATCGTGGCCATCCGCCCGATGAAAGACGGCGT
>CAIQEI010000114.1 GCA_903870815.1 uncultured Verrucomicrobia subdivision 3 bacterium | reverse complement strand
GCCGGAACAAATCTTGATGCCGGCCTTTTTCAGATAGCCGATGGTCTCCAGTCGGTCGTCGAACGGGTGCGTGGTGCAGGTGTTCGGGAAAAAGCGGCGCGAGCTTTCGAGGTTGTGGCCGTAGCATTCAAGCCCGGCTTCCTTCAAGCGATCGGCCACCTTCTGCGATTTAATGATGCCGAGCGAGGCGTCGGGCCGCGTTTTGCCGCCGGCCTTCAGTTCCTGGATGCGGTCGCAAACCTCGTCGAGCATCGGGCCTTCATTGAGACCTTTCCACGCGGCCACGAGGCCGACGGCGGTCACATGGTTTTGGTTGGCTTCGTCCGCCGCCTCGGATACGGGTTCGGGATCCACAAATCCATATTTCGGCGAGCCGGTCTGGTAATGCGACGACTGCGCGCAGAAACTGCAATTTTCCGAACACGCGCCGGCCTTCGCGTTGACGATGGAGCAGAGATGAATTTTGTTGCCCTTGAAGTGTTCGCGGATGCGGTTTGACCACGAGAGCAAATCCAGAATGTCGGCGGAGGTTTCAAGGTTGAAGAGCCACGCCGCTTCGTCGCGGGTGACGTGGCCGCCGTCCAGAACCCGCTGGCCGAGGGCGGAAAGTTTCTCGTGATGGTTCGCGTCAACCTTGTTCGCTGTCATGGTTGACAGGATAGCGGCCGCCGTAAATTCCGCAAGGGGACTTCCTATGGGGGATGCGCTGGTGTTTGCGTGCGACTCAGTCGCGCCCAGCGGTAACCTATCCCGTTGCTTCACTTCGCGGCCGGCACTGGAACGTGTGATGGAATGACCGCGTTGAGATAGGCGGCGAGCGACGCTATCTGCAGGTCGTTCAGCGGGCCGCCCTGTGAGGTGGCGAATGCCGGCATGAGCGAGCCGGCCTTGCCCGCCGTGATCCAGGTGCGCCAGAATTCCTCGTTGGTCGGCACCTGCAAGTGGTGCAAGTCGGGCACCATGGTGGCGCGGTTTTTGGCCTCGTGGCAGACGGCGCAGATGGCGTCGAAAAGCTGCTGGGAATATTTGCCCTCGACGTTTTTCAGGTGGCAGCTCGCGCACTCGCCCTTGAAAACCGCTTGTCGGTCCACCTTGGCGGCGGCGATGCCGGCGTCCCGTTGGGCCTCGGTCATTTCGGGCATGGGCGGCGCCGGCTGGACGTTGATGCGCAGCATCAGGTTGAGATTGCCTTTATCCGTCGCGACGTTCACCTGTTTGAACAATGTGCCCGCCTTGCCCGCCAGATTGACGGCCAATTTGATCTCGCCGGTTTGGCCTCCGGGAATGGTCCACGGCACCGGCGGTAATTCCGCCGTGGTGCAACCACAGGAGGGATGCACCGTCAGAACCGTGATGTTGCCGGTCGTGATGTTGGTGAAGCTGAAGGTGAACCGGGCGAAACCCTGTCCGTTTGTGGCGTCCGCCACCTTGGACAGGGCGTCCCATGCGAGGTTGCCGTCCGGCAGCGGTTGACCGGCGTGCGAGGTGTCCGGCACATAAACCGGCGCGGTCGCCACGGCGTTTGTGGCGATCGCATCCGCCTTTGTTTTGGGCCACCAATTGGGCACGTTGGTCGGAGCGGTAGTCGCGGGATTGGCCGGTTGGGCGGTTGCAGAAAAAACCCCGGCGGCGAAACCAATCATGGTCGCGAAGGCAAAACCGATTCGGCTCAGTTTCATTTGAGATTGGAATTTAGCAGGTCGTCGTTGTTTGACGAGCGGGATTTCGCGGCGTTCAAAGGCCCCACCGGTTCAGCGCGCTCAACACGGCCTTGACCGAGGCAAGCTCGATGTTCGTGTCCACGCCCGCGCCCCAGCGGGTCGTGCCGTCCGCGGTCCGGATCTGGATATAGGCGATCGCCGCCGCCGCCTCCCCGGAACTCAGTGCGTGTTCACTGTAGTTGCTGATCTCAAAACGCGAAACGCCGACTTGCGAGAATCCGTGTACGAGCGCGGCGAGCGGCCCGTTGCCTTCGCCTTTGAATTCAACCGCCTTTCCTTCGCGCCACAGTTTGGCGCGGCATTTCACAACGCCATTTTTGCTTTCCGTCTCGAACTGCTGGAGCGACCAGGGTGCGTTGCGCTCGACGTATTCCTTCCAGAACATGGCCTTGAGCTCCGCGCCGGAAACCTCGCGGGCAAGGGCGTCCACTTCGATATTGGCAATCGGTCCAAACTCGCGCTGCATGTCCTTGGGCAGCTCAATTCCGAATTCGCTTTCAAGCAGGTAAGCCACCCCGCCTTTGCCGGACTGGGAATTGACGCGGATAACTTCGCGGTATTCGCGGCCGATGTCCGCCGGGTCGATCGTGAGATACGGCACATCCCAGGGTGAGCCGGGAATTTTTTCGCGCTCGGCCAGGCCTTTCTTGATCGCATCCTGATGCGAACCGCTGAAGGCGGTGAAAACCAGTTCGCCCGCGTAAGGCTGGCGCGCCGGCACGGTCATGCCGGTGCTTCGCTCATAAACGTCAATGATCGAGCCGAGATCCGAGAAATCCAGTTTCGGATCGATGCCGTGCATGTACAGGTTCAACGCCACCGTCACGATGTCCAAATTGCCCGTGCGCTCGCCGTTCCCGAACAAGGTGCCTTCCACGCGGTCCGCGCCCGCGAGCAATCCCAGCTCCGTCGCCGCCACGCCCGTGCAGCGGTCATTGTGCGTGTGCAGGCTGATGATCAGCGCCTCGCGGTTTTTGATGTTTTTGCAAATCCATTCGATTTGGTCGGCGTAAACATTCGGCATCGCCACCTCGACGGTGTCCGGCAGATTCAAGATCATCTTGTGCTGCGGCGTCGGCTGCCACACGTCCATGACCGCCTCGGAAATTTCCCGGGCATATTCCACTTCCGTCATGCTGAAACTTTCCGGGGAATACTGGAGCATGATTTCCGTCCCTTTGAGCCGGTGCAAGCGGTCCTTGATCATCTTGGCGCCGTTGACGGCGATGGCCTTGATTTCGTCCTTTGACTTGCCGAAAACGACGCGGCGCTGGGCTGGCGACGTCGAGTTGTACATGTGGATGATGACCTTCTTCGCACCGATGAGGGACTCGATGGTGCGCTCGATCAAATCCTCGCGCGCCTGCACGAGCACCTGCAGCCACACATCGTCCGGCGCGCGTTTCTCCTCGATCAGCCGACGGTTGAACGTGAACTCCGTGTTCGACGCCGAGGGAAAGCCGACTTCGATTTCCTTGAACCCGATTTTCACCAGTGTCTGAAACAATTCCAGTTTCTGCGACACGTTCATCGGCACGGCGAGCGCCTGGTTGCCGTCGCGCAAATCCACGCTGCACCAGCGCGGCGCGGCGGTGAGGACGCGGTTCGGCCACTGCCGGTCGGGCAAACGGACCGGCGGGAACGGACGATATTTTTTGGACGGATCTTTATGCATGGTCGTTTGGCTTTCTTATTATTGCCATCCAACAGTCGGGTTAAAACAAAAAACCCACCGCCGGACTGGCGGTGGGGTTGATAAATTTCCGTGAATGCTCAACACCCGACCGCCGCGCTGGTCAGCAGCGCGTTCGTTAGCAGTAGGTTCAAATGGCGATTCACATTCCTAAACTAGTCCGCCGGTTAGTCGCGGTCAAACCAATTTCGGCGGAAGGTTTTTCCCCGCCACTGCGGGAAGATTGCCAGGCCGCTTGGTTTTGACCTAATCTTTGCGAATGAAGACGCCGTTGCAGCAGAACCGGACCCTGGCCTTCGTGCTCGCGCTCGTGACGGCCTCCCTGACGGGCTTCTGGTTGCGGTGGCATTTGCTCGGGGATCAGATTTTCCTGGATGATGAATGGCACGGTTTCTATTACGCCATCGGCAAGTCTCCCGCGTGGCTGCTGACGCATTTTTCCATTCCCGGAGCGACGTGCATACCGCTTAATTTTTACGGCTGGTTATTGGGCGCAACCACCGGGTGGTCGGAGCTGCTGCTGCGCCTGCCCTCGCTTGCAAGTGGGGTTTTATGCGTTTCGGTTGGCCCGCTGCTGGCGCGGGAAATCATTGGCTCGCGCCGCGCTGGGTGGCTGGGGTTTTTGCTGGCCGTTTCGCCGCTCCTGATTTTTTATAGCCGCATTTGCCGGCCCTACAGCGCGGTGGCGCTGCTGGCTTTCGCCTCGTTGTTGTTCGCGGCGCGCTGGCTGCGGTCGGGCGGCTGGCGCCCGGCGCTGCTGTTTGCCGTCACGGGAGTGCTGGCCATTTATTTCCACCTGTTTGCCCTGGTCACCGTGGCCGCGCCCTTGCTCATGACTTTGGCTTATGTGGTCTCGGCGCGACGGTCTGAGGTCACGCGCGGCATCGTGGCCGGTCCATCCCTGCGGCAATGGATCATGGTTACAGTGGTGATCGCTGGGGGCGGGTCCATCCTGGTACTGCCGGCCTTGATCGATTCATTGCACAGCACCTTTTTCAACATCGCGCTGGCGGGGAAATTAAGTGTTCAGTCCCTGCCACGGGTGGCGCAGTTGATCAGCGGCACCGGCCAGCCGGTGCTGACGGTGTTGTTTTGGACGGCCTTTATCGCGGGCGCCCTCGAGCAATGCCGGCGCAATCCGTGGTTTGGCGCGATGCTGGTGAGTCTCTATCCACTGCATGCTCTCGCGCTGATTTTGTCGCGGCCGGATTCCGCCCAGAGCGCGATTGTCCTGGCCCGCTACTGCATCCCGCTGGTGCCGGTCAGCCTTTTATTTGTGGCGTGTGGCATCCAGGCCGGGTTGGAGGCCGTGGCCAAATATTCCAGCCTGCAGCCGGGTCTGCAAACCTCCATTGCGCTGGCGTGGGTGGCGTCCCTGGCCCTTACCGGGCCGCTGCCGCAATGCTATGTGGCACCGAATAATTTCACCAGCCACGGCGCTTATCAACATCACTACGGCAGCATTGACTGGCGGCAGTCCTTTGCCAGCGACTTGACTCCGGCAGATTTTACGCTCGTCACGACCCTGCGGTCAGATGAAATTTCCCCGTTCTACCTGTTGCTGGCGAGCCGCCCAAGTGCGCGCCCCATCGTCGAGTATCCAATGTTGATTGGCGACCATTTCAATCCGCTGTATTACTACCAGCACTTCCATCGGCGACCGGTGCTGGTGGGTTACACGACGGATATGACGCTGTCGCGTGGTCTCGCTCCCGGTAACATCTATGGTAACACTTACATTGATCAGGTCCTGAGCCTCGTCCAGGATCCGGCCGACCTGCACTTTCGCAATTTCCTATCCATGGACAATCTGGCGGCGATGCGCGGGCGCGGGGTGGAGTATGTGATCCTGCATAAACGCTTTGAGGCGCAGTTGCCCGAGGTTGCGCTGCCCTTGCCGGATCTGACGCGGCTCCGGAATCAATATCAAAAGACGCTCGGAGAACCTTGCTACGAAGACGCGCACATTGCCGTGTTCCGCCTCTGACGATAGGTTTTAACCCGCCTATTTTCCTCCCGCCGGCTGGTTGGGAGCAGAACATTCGGCTTCAAACTCCGCCATTTTTTTTTGGATCGCCAGCGGCGTGGCGCGGCCCTGGTAAACGAGCTTGATGTATTCCGCGTATCGGTCCCGGGCGGCGAGGGCATAGGATGCTCTTTGGCTCGGATCGGCGGTGATGCCTGCCAGTTGGTGATACAACAGCGCAAGATTAAGATTGATTGAATCAAATTTTGGGTGCAGCGAATCAGCGGTCAGTAAACTTGCCAGCGCCGCCGCCGGTTCGCCCCGGATCTCCTGCACGATAGATTTGAGAAAAAACAGGAAGTAGGTTCCCGGCGGCGGGGGCTGGGCTGGGTCGGGCCAGAACTGGGTTAATCCGGCGTCCACCACAACGGACATTTTGCGCATGGTTACGGCCATTTCCGGCGTACCTTGCTGAGCGGTGGCCTGGGCATAATAGCAGGCGGCCAGGTTCGCGTAAGCAGCTGGGGTGGTCTGCGGCAAAGCCAAGTGATATTGCCATAGAGTTTCGCCGTTTCGCCAGGCGGGCTGATACGAAATGGTCTGAAATAAATTCAAGACTAAAAGCCCGGCACCAACCACCAGCAGACCGCCGCGCAACAGCGGCTGCGGGTGCCGCAATAATTCAACCCCGGCGGACAGCGCCAAAGCCAAAAGACAAAACGTGGAGAAATATAAATAGCGTTCCGCCACCAAGATGCCGGAAATCGTCAGATTCAGATACGGCACCATGACGACCAAGAACGCCGCGAGATAGAAAAAAAGATCCTTTCGCCGCCGAAACAACCACCCGCCAATTCCCCCCGCCAGCATCACGGCGACCAGCGCGGCGGCAACCTGCCAGCGAGGATAAGCAACCAGGATTTTCGGCCACGGATAGAAAACCTTCAGATGCCACGGAAGGAATGTTTGTTGCGCATAAATCCCCAGCGTGAGCGGGTCAATCATGAGCAGGTTCCAGAAATGCGTCAGGCTAGGCACGTTTTGACCACTATTCAAAACGCCCATCTGGGTGAGTATCCGGCGATACCAGCCATAGACCAGCAGGCTGACCACAAGCCCCGGCAGCGACAGGAAAATCTCCTTCACCAATCGGCGGCCCCCCACAAAATCTCCACTGGGTGGCCGTTCGCCGTTCAAGTAAGGCAGGAAAATAGCGTGAAGCAAAAGGACGGCCGGAAAAGTCAGCACGCTGACCTTCGAAAGCAGCCCGCAGATGAAACAGGCTAGTGTGACACAATACCAGCCGCACCGGGCGGGAAAATTTTCCACGGCCAGTCGCCGCTTCTGCGCGCACAGCGCGAGCAGCATGAACAGTGCGGACAAAATGTCCTTCCGCCCCATGATCCACGCCACCGGTTCCGTGTGAATGGCGAGCACCAGCCAGCTGAGGGTGACCGCCAGGGCAAAACCATAACGCCGCGTGGTGCCGAGCAAAAAAACAAACATCAGGGCGACAACCATCCCGTGGAGCAGCACGTTGACGAGGTGATAGCCGAAGGCATTGCCAAATCCGAAAATACGGCTGTCCAACGCCCACGAAACATCCCGCAATAACAGCGGTTCCTCGCGCGGAAAACCTGTCACAAATATCGCGCGCAAATCAGCGGACAAAGTGGCCTGACCGTACAGCTCCGGGTGATCCCGCAAAATCCGGACGTCGTCGTAATAAACGAAACCATACCGCACTGATGGCAGGTACATTCCCCATGCCGCCAGCATGAGCAACAAGCCCGTGAGCAGGTTGCGGTGGCGCCGCCACCAGCTTGTTGAGATGGACACAGCAGATGGAACCACCATGGTCATCGGATCGCGCTGATAAGCATTTGCTTGGCGAACGGCTTGAATGGGCTCAGAAGGTAAAGCCGGATCAGCCACGGATGCACCGGCAGCGAACCCTTGATGGAAAACGGCAGGAAGCGCGGCACGCAGCGGACAATCTTAAATCCGTTGGCGGCCAGCAGGTCGCAAAGCCCCTTGTCCGTGTAGATAGCGACGTGCGTATAGTCGTCAAAATATTCGCGGGAGCAGTATCTGAAATTCGGCTGCACGATGGTGAGTGTCGCTCCCGGCTTCATCTTGTGCCGGAGCTGGGCGAGGCATTCCACCAGCTCCGCCTGCGAAACGTGTTCAAAACAATTGCTGCTGAAAACATAATCCACCGAGTCAGCCGGCACACCATCAAGCTGCGTGATGGGCGTGACCAAGCCGTCCACGCCGGCCTCAAGGTGGGCGAGCATCCCCGGCCATTGATCCACGGCCAGCCGGCGGCGGGCCCTGACGGCATTGATGAATTCGCCATAGCCCGCGCCCAATTCCAGCACCACGCCGTCCTGGGGAATTTGTTTTTGAAAGACGCCGGCCACGAGTGTTTGCCAGAGCACGCGGCGGCGCGGATCCGGCGTGAAGCGCGTGTTGTGATAAACATCATGGGTCATGATAAAAACCTTTCCAGTCGGTGAAAATTCCGACGAGCATACGCAACCCCAGCCGCGTGGCGATGCGGTTGTTCACGTTGCCGCCCTTGCTGGTACCCACGCGCGGAAAAAAACAGATCGGGCATTCCAGGATCCGGATACCAGCCTTCAGGGCGGTGTCCAAAAAGTAAGCGTTGAATTCCAGATTGATGCGCGGATCGAGTTGCGGCAGCAGTTGCCGCAGCGTGGAATTGCGGCATAGTTTATATGTCGTACCCACGTCGGTCAGCGAAACCATGCCGAGATGTTTTAGCTCCAGCACTTTTCCCGCGAACAGATTCCCGTAGTGCATATACAGCGACAATTGGGTATCCCGCTCCTGAAGTTGTTCAACAATTCGGCTGCCGTTCACCACGTCGGCATGCGGGATGTAGGTGAGAAACTTTTCGATGTCCAGCGCACGAAAAGTCAAATCGCCCTCGCACAGCAGAGTCAGCTCCGTATCCTCATATTTCAGCGCCTCCCGCAGCGCGCGATGCACGCAGGCACCGTAGCCCTGTCGTGTTTCGTTGAACACACTGGCGCCGGCCTGTTCCGCCATGGCCATCGTGCGGTCGCTGCTGTTATTACTGATGACAATCACTCGCTGCACCAGCGGATGCGCGCGGAAATCCTGCACCGCACCGCCGATACTACGCTCATCATTATAGGCGGTCAGCGCGACGGTCAGAAAACGATTCACCGGCGGTTGATTGCGAACAGACTTTGTCTGCCGGCTGCGGATGACATTGCGGAACAAATCCCAACTGATAAGGAAAATTCCCAGGACCAACGGAACTCCGCTATACCAGACAAGAGCTTCATTAAACCGGCGGAATGATGGCGGATCCACCAGCACCCAGCGCAGGGGACCGAGCAGCACCCCCATCACATAAGCCGTCAGCGCCAGTGAAACGAAGAGAAAACCATAAAGGGCAAACCAAGTCGTCGCAGAACTCCCGCGGCGGTTGGGAATGGGCTTGGGCGGCTCGGCGGAGGACGTGAAACGATTTTCGTCAAGGTTCACCGCGCTGACGTTAGGCCAAGGCCGTTTGTCGTCAAGGTTGAATTCGGCCTACCGGAATGAAACTTTCAGCCGATGAACGCCGCGTGGACGGCTTTCACCGCCTGCTCGCCTTTCGCGAGGTCGATGACCACCGAAATCTTGATCTCGCTCGTGGAAATCATGTCAATGTTCACTCCTTCGTTCGCGAGCGTCTCAAAAAGTTTTCCCGCCACGCCGGTGTGCGACTTCATGCCCACGCCGACGATGGACAGTTTGCCGATTTTCTCCGCGGTGATGACCTCGCGGTAGCCGACTTCTTTTTTCAATCCCTCAATGACCTTCTGCGCCTTGAGCAGATCCGGTTTGTCGGCGGTGAAGGAAATGTCGGTGGTGGGCGTGCTGTTGGCCGTCTGCAAAGACCCGTGGCTGATGTTCTGGATGATCATGTCCACGTTCACGGTCGCGTCGCCGAGCGCCTTGAAAATCTTCGCGGCCACGCCGGGTTTGTCCGGCACGCCCACGAGCGTGACCTTGGCCTGGTTTTTGTCGAGCGCGACGCCGCGCACGACGACGCCTTCCATGCTTTTAGTTTCTTCTTTCACAATGGTTCCGGGGTTGTCATTGAGGCTGGAGCGGACCTCGAACACGACTCCAAATTTCTTCGCGAATTCCACCGAGCGGCTCTGCATCACCTTGGCGCCGAGGCTGGCGAGTTCGAGCATTTCGTCGTAGGAAATCTCCGCCAGCTTCTTCGCCGTCGGCACGATGCGCGGGTCGGTGGTGTATACGCCGTCCACATCCGTGTAAATCTGGCAGAGGTCGGCCTTGAGCGCGGCCGCCAGGGCAATCGCGGTCAGATCCGAACCGCCGCGGCCGAGCGTCGTGATCTGGCCCGTCGCCGTCTCGCCCTGAAAACCGGCGACGATGACGACGTTGCCCGCCTTGAGCTTTTCATGAACCTGCTGCGGCGTGATATTGTGAATCTTCGCCTTCGTGTGGACGCCGTCGGTGACGATTCCCGCCTGCGCGCCGGTCATGGACACCGCCGGGACGCCGATCGTGTGCAGCGCAATGGCCGTGAGCGCGATGGTCTGCTGTTCGCCGGTGGCGAGGAGCATGTCCATTTCGCGTTCGCTGGGCAGCGGCGCGATGTCCTTGGCCAGCTTGATCAGGCCGTCGGTCACCCCGCTCATCGCCGAGACCACCACCACCACCGAGTCGCCGCGCGCACGGCTTTCCGCCACGCGCCGGGCCACGTTCTTGATGCGGTCGGTGTTGCCGACCGAGGTGCCGCCATATTTCTGAACAATCAAGGCCATAAAAATTCTGGAATCGTGCGAATCCGTCGCGGCCGAAGTCCAATGGGAGCGGGAGTATAGTCAGATGACCGGCGTTTGCAAAGTGCGGAGTTGCGCGGGTCACTTCTCGCGCTGCGACTCCACCCAGCGGGCAAACAGCCAGAGCAGGTCCGACAGCCGGTTGAGATACAGGACAATCTCCTGGTTTCGCAGTTCGTCGGTGAATTTCAGCTCGCACACGCGCCGTTCCGCGCGCCGGCAGACCGTGCGCGCTACGTCCAGCGCGGCGGAATGCGCCGTGGCCCCCGGCGTCGCCCAGCCTTTGAAGCTGATGTTTTGCGCCTCGATTTCCTTCACCAGCACGTCGAGCTTGGCCGTCATGTCCGGTGTCACCGGTAAATAGCCGTCGCCGGTGTAGCGGTGGAGATCCACCGGCTGCACGCACAGCTCGCCCATCAGTACAATCAAATCCTTCTGGACGGCCAGCAGGTTGCTGCGCACAAAATCGTGTTCTGCCGTCGCGCGGGCGAGGCCGAGCGCGGTATTCAATTCATCCACCGTGCCGTAGGCTTCCACGCGCGCATGATGCTTGGGCACGCGCCGGCCATACATCAGGGCCGTCGTGCCGTTGTCACCGGTCTTGGTTGCAATGCTCATTGGAAATATAATCTAGTCGTTTCGTACCGGCTTCGCCCGCCGCGCGCCGGTGACTTTGTTCGTCGTCACCGCCGGCGGCACGGTCAGCTTTTGATAATTCACAATCCCCTTCACAATCGCCGCCGCAATCTGCTTCCGGTAGCCCGCTTCGTAAATCTTTTTTCCCTCCGCCGGGTGCGTCATGTAGCCGCTTTCGATGAGGATCGCCGGCATCTCCGCGTCGCGCAACACCGCAAACCGCGCCCGCCGCACGCCGCGATCCTCCGCGCCGAGGTTCTTCACCAGGGATCGCTGCACCTGGTACGCCAGCAGCAGGCTTTTTTTCTCGGAAAGGTTGGCCGTCGTCCCGCCGTAATTCGCGCCCTCGCCCTGCGCGTTGGAGGACGCCGCGCCCACCGGCGTGATGCAATATGTTTCCGGCCCGTTCACCTCCGCCTTGCCGAACGTCGTCGCGTTGAAATGTAGGCTCACAAACAGATCCGCGTTCGCGCGGTTGGCGAGGTCCGGCCTCACCGGCAGCTCCACATATTTGTCCTTCGTGCGCGTGAGGATGACCTTGTAACCGGCCGCCTGGAGCTGGTCGCGCAATTCGTCCGCCAGCGCCAGGGTGTACGTCTTTTCGTAATGCCAGCCAACGCGAAAGCCGCTGTCCCGGCCGCCATGGCCGGGATCGAGGACGATGGTGGATATCGGTTTGCCCGTCGGCGGGGGCGGGAACAGCAGCGGCCCGATCGTCCGGGCCAAATCCATCTGCGCCACGGAGAACTGCCCCTTGTCGACCGCCACCGGGAACGATAGAGCCACGTTAACGCCGTTGATCCCTGCCGTGTGTGAATCCTTTTCCAGCACCAGCCGCGCCGTGCGGTTGGTCAGAACAATGACGTCGCCGCGCCGCGCCGCCGTGCGGAAGCCGTTCGCGTCCGCCCAGTCCGTAACCGGCTGGTAGCTGCGGCTGTTGACGAATACCGCCCGCCCCGCGGACGCGGACCACGCGACGGCGAGCAGCAACCCGAGGCAGCAACGGAATTTCATGGCCGCGCAAGTTAAGGCGCAGCCGCCCAAAGCTAAAGGGGAATTTTCCCGCCGGCCCCGCCGGCCCCGCGCAGCGGCTCGAATTGTTTCCGCCCGCTGGAGTTTTGGCGGGGGCGGTTGCGCTGGCGGGCGCAGTTGGCAGTTGATTTCCGGCGGCAATGGTTTTTAATGCGGCAACGATTTTTTGCCATGAACATCCACGAATATCAGGCCAAGCAGTTGCTCGCGCAGTACGGTGTCAATGTTCCGTATGAGCTTCCCGCCAAGTCCCTCGCCGAGGTGCGCCCGGCGGCGGAAAAAATCACCGCCAGTGGCAGCGCTAAGGTCGTGGTCAAATCCCAGATCCACGCCGGCGGTCGCGGCAAGGGCACGTTCAAGAGCGGTTTCCAGGGCGGCGTGAAAGTCGCCGGCTCCGTGGACGAGGCGGTGGGCTACGCCGAAAAAATGCTCGGCCAGACACTCGTCACCAAGCAGACCGGCGCGGATGGTCGGAGGGTGCAGACGTTGCTCCTTGCTGCCGGCGCGAAGATTAAAAAGGAATTTTACCTGGCCGTGCTCCTCAACCGCGAGACCTCCCGCCCGCTCATCATGGCCAGCACCGAGGGCGGTATGGATATCGAGGAGGTCGCCGAAAAGCATCCCGAAAAGATTTTCAAGGAGACCATTGATCCGGCCGTCGGCATCATGCCCTATCAGGCGCGCAAGATCTCCGCCGCCCTCGGCCTAAAGGGCGATTTGTTCAATGCCGGCGTGAAGCTCATCACCGGCGTCTATAACACCTGGTGGGAATGCGACGCCTCGATGGTGGAGCTCAATCCGCTCGCCGTGGTCGAGCTGGCCGATGGCAAGGAAACGGTCATGGCGCTCGATGCGAAAATTTCCCTCGACGACAACGCGCTCTATCGCCACAAGAACATCCAGGAGATGCGCGACCTGAACGAGGAGGCGCCCCTGGAGATTGAGGCGAGCAAGTTCAACCTGAATTACATCAAGCTCGACGGCTCGATCGCATGCCTGGTCAACGGCGCGGGCCTGGCGATGGCGACGATGGACATCATCCAGCATTTCGGTGCCAGCCCGGCAAACTTTTTGGACGTGGGCGGCGGCGCGAGCAAGGATCAGGTCACGGCGGCGTTCAAAATCATTCTGAGCGACCCGCATGTGAAAGGCATCCTCGTTAACATCTTCGGCGGCATCATGGATTGCAACGTCATCGCCACCGGCATCGTCGCGGCGGTGAAGGAAACCGGCTTGAAACTCCCGCTCGTCGTCCGGCTCGAAGGCAACAACGTCGCCGCCGGCAAAAAGACTTTGGCCGAATCCGGCGTGGCCATCATCACCGGCGATTCGATGGCGGACGCCGCAAAGAAGATCGTTGCGGCCGTCGGGAAGTAATTGCCATTGTGTCCTGGGCGGCTGCCGGTTGCCAAGGCGCCCTGGCGGGCCTAACTTGATTCCATGATTGACGAGGAAACATTGGCGCAGATGAACGGCAAATACGTTTGTCCGCCCAACGCTGGCCCCGCGTGGCGCGCAGCGATGGAACATGGTTTTGACATGTCGCTCATCGAAGCATTTCTCCAGTTGACGCCGGAGCAAAGGCTGGCGGAACATCAGCAGGTCATCGATTTTTTAATCGAATTGCAGGAATCAGGTCAATCTCATGCCGCAAAATGACCAGGCTTTGCTGATGCGGCTCAAAGACAGCGGCCTCGAATTCGTTGTCATCGGCGGAGTCTGTGTGGTTTATCACGGCGTGCCGGTGGCTACGTTTGACCTCGACATCTGTTGTCCGTTTGGCGAGGAAAATGTCCGGCGAATCGAATCGGCAGTCAAGGATTTGAACCCGGTTCACCGGCTGACTGCGAACAAATTGCCGCTGGAACAAACGCGCAGTAGTTTTGCCAGTTTGAAAAATTTGTATTTGCAAACCGACTTGGGCAAATTGGATTGCTTGGGCGAAGTCGCAGGCATCGGCGGTTATGAACAAGTTTTGCGGCAATCCATTTCGCATACCATGTCCTTTGGCGAATTTAGAATGTTGAATCTGGATGCGCTCATTGCCGCCAAAACCGCCGCCGGTCGCGGCAAGGATTTGGACGCCGTCAAATTGCTCCTGGCCGTCAAAGAAAGAAAAGCGCAGCAGAATGAACTGTTTTGAAGCGTCACCACCCCTTTTTTTCTAGGCAATTTTCAACCAGACCGTCTTCAAATACGCCGGCTCCTTGCGGCTGATGGGGAAATCCGGCGGCTGCGGGACGTAATGCTGCTTCATAATCTTCCGTTCCCCGGCGCGCACCGCTGTTTCGATGTCCGCGAGAAATTCCTCCGGCGGCCAGTCCGCCGCGTTGGTGGAGGCGAGCAGCATGCCGCCGGACTTGAGGACGGGCAGCGCGGCGCTGACGAGCCGGCCGTAATCCTTCTCCGCGCGGAACGTGCCGTGTTCCTTCGACTGCGAGAACGTCGGCGGGTCAAGGACGATGGCATCGAAAACGCGGTCTTTCTTCCGGAACCGCCGCAGCCAGTCGAAAGTGTCGCCGTAGATGAATTGGTGCGCCAGCGGGTCGAGGCCGTTCAGCGCGAAGTTCCGCTTGCCCCATTCAAGATATTTTTTTGAGAGATCCAGGCTGACCGTGCTAACGCCGGCTTTGGCCACTGCCACCGAGAAGCCGCATGTATAGGCGAAACAGTTCAAAATTTCGGAGGGGCGAGTTCCACGAGCCCCTAAATGATCAAGGTTAGATAGAACGGAGACTCGTCCCTTCGGTTGAAACGGGAAATCCGCCGCGATGTGACCGGTGAGCAGACGGCGGCGGTTGTCGCGCTGGTCCAGGAACAGGCCGACGGAATAGCCTTCCGCAAAGCTCAGCTCGTAGCGGACGCCGTTCTCCATAATCTCAAACCGTTCCGGCGCGGCCTCGCCTAATACGAGTTGCGGCGAAGCGGCGGCGGTTGTGGTGCGGCGGACCTGGCGGGACAAAATTTTATGATACGCGCCGCGCGAGGAAAATTGTCCGGCCCGTCGTGTCAACTCGTCCTGCTGCTTCGGACTCAACGGCGCTTCGGCTTGCGAGAGCAGGTAGTCGCCGAGTTTTTCCAGATACCAGCCCGGCCAGCCGTCGCTCGCGCCATGAATGATGCGGAAGGCGTTGGTTGTCTCCGGCCCAATGACCGCGGTGCGCAGCGCTTGTCTCACCTCGATGTCAAAATCGACGGGCGATGAAAACTTCACCGGTTTGCCGGTCGCCGGATGCGTGAACGAGATTTCCCCGGCGTGCAAATATACGCGCGGTGAGGCCGTGCCGCCGTAAAGCGTGTCGCCGAGAATGGGAAAGCCGCTCTCCGCCGCGTGGACGCGGATCTGGTGGGTGCGGCCGGTGAGCGGCTCGGCCGTTACCATCGTCAGTCCGGCGCTGGTGACCGCGAACTTGGCGTCCGCGACGGGCGTGAATTTTGTCTCCGCTATTTCTCCGCCGGGCCGGCTGGCGTATTTCTCGCCCGCGCGGACGAGTTCGGTCTGCACTGTGAACTCCTTTTTTGGCCCGGTGCGGTCGGTGAGCAGGAGATATTTCTTGTGGATCCCGCGAGCGGTGAATTGTTCCGTGAGCGATTTATTGGCGGTCGGCGTTTTGCCGAAGACAATGACGCCGCTCGTTTCCTTGTCCAGCCGGTGCAGGATGGCGAGCGAAGACCAGCGCGGCTCGCGATGTTTCAGCCAGTCGTAAATGCCCTCGCCGGCGTAAGGCGATGGCGCGTGCGTGTTCCAGCCGGCGGGTTTGTGAACCACCAGCAGATGCTCGTCCTCAAAAATCACGCCCGGAACCATGCGCCATGAAAACATTTTCCGGCGCGGGAATGAAGGCCGGACTTTTGCCCCGGCAATTTTTCATTCATCCTTCTATCGGTTTCATTTCTTTTTATACATCTGCTCCGGCGTAAGCAGGCGCGGCTCGGTGGTCTTGAACGTCTCGCCGCTGCCTTCGATGGAGCGGAAGAAGCAGGAGCGGTAACCCTCGTGGCACGCCGGCCCGTTTTGCTCGACCTGGAGCAGCAGCGTGTCCCCGTCGCAGTCGAAGGCGATGTCTTTCACGGTTTGCGTGTTGCCGCTTTCCTCGCCTTTCATCCAGAATTTCTGCCGCGAGCGGCTCCAGAAATGCGTCTTGCCGGTGGCGATGGTTTTTTCCAGCGCGGCGCGGTTCATCCACGCCATCATTACGACGCGCCCGGTTTTCTGCTCCTGCACAATGGCGGGGATTAGGCCATTCGCGTCAAATTTCAACTGGTCATAGAAGCTCATGACTTAAAAATGCAGAAGGAAGATTGAAGAATGAAGAAAAATCGGCGCTGCCGCCGGTATCGGCCGGCGTGTGCCCTGATTACCGTCGAAATTTGCTAGTGCTCTTGCCCGCGCACTGGTGGCGGAATGGCCAGGAGGTTCGAGGATAAATCGGGTGCCTTGGTCGCGTCAGTGTTTTCCCCTTGCGGCCCGGACTTCGGCGGGCTGTACTGCACCGCGGGCTCGCTGTTCGTCGCGCGCCGTTCGTGGTCCGCCAGCGAACGGATGAGCGTGTTTTTTAATTCCAGGTAGGCCGCGTTCGTCACCGTGTCCAGATGCGCCTGGGCCTCGGCGAATATTCCGGCGTAGGTCTTCACCCGCGCCAGGTGCAGTTCCACGCCCTGCCGTTCGAGGTCGGTGTGGGCGAT
Organism: uncultured Verrucomicrobia subdivision 3 bacterium; assembly: GCA_903870815.1. Taxonomy (GTDB): domain Bacteria; phylum Verrucomicrobiota; class Verrucomicrobiia; order Limisphaerales; family UBA11358; genus UBA11358. Next base: position 20,713 of record CAIQEI010000114.1, on the reverse strand, counting down.
GCTCATGGCATTGGTCCACGCGGCCAGCGCGTCCTGGGTGCGCAGGGGCTTGATGCCGTAGTAGCTTTCGGCGTAATCGGTCGCGAGCGTGAAATTGTCCGGCGCCAGCTGCATCGCCTGCTGGTAAAGTCCCAGCGCCTTGTCAAACACCTGTTGCTCGTTCAGGTGATAAAACTCGCGGGCGTCCTTGCGGAACAGATACACCGTTGTGGCCAGGTTCTGGTAATACACCGGCTCGTCCGGCTTGAGCTTGATGGCCTGCGCGTAATCCTCGAAAGCCTTCGTCACCGGGCTGTGTTCGGCGTAGTAGTTCGCCAGGTTGTTCCAGACGGCGGGATTTTTCGGGTCGAGCTGCATCGAGTTTTCGTATTGCAGATGCGCGCCTTGCTCGTCGCCGATGTCGCTGAGGAAACTGCCGTAGGCCAGGCAGCCGTGCGCGCTGTCGGGATGGCGGACCAGAAAATTATCATAGGCGCTGCGCACCCGGTCCAGCCGCGCTTTGATCCGGGTGTTCAATGCCGCCGATGCCGCCGCCTGGTTCGTTCTGGTCGACGCGTTGAAAGTCAGGATCCAGCCGTTCACCTCATCCTGCGCCGCGTCATCGGCCATCATCACCTCGCGCAATTCGCGTTCCGCCGGTTCGGCGGCGATATCCACCGCCACGCCCGTCTGCTGCTGGATGACATTGCTCACGGCCTGCGGCTGGTTGGTGGCCAGCAGCGCGCCCAAAAGTCCGATGGTGAGCTCGTTCACAGCGGTCAAAGATAGCAATCCTGCAATCAAAGGACAGAATTTACCGGTTAATGGACATCCCCGGTTGCTTGTCGTTCAGCGCCAGCGGTTCCTCCGGCCGGTTGCCACGCCCGCTCCAGTTACGGGCACCCGGTGGCGCAGCCATTTTGCTTGGGTCTTGCGTTCCCCGGCTGCGGGCGTTAAAACTGGGTTTGTAATCACGCATTTTCTTCCGGACCGGGCAATTTCATTGCTCGTCCGTCAGGATTCATGACGTTCATCAGCCTATGAAAAATACCATATTACTGACCTGCCTGGCTCTGCTTGGCCTGCAAACCGCCCCGGCCCAACCCTATGCCGGCGGCCTCATGCAGGTGAACTACGAGCAGCTGGTTTCGCGGGCGGACCTGAATTACGACACCCCCGTCAAGCAAAGCGTGGAAGGTATGCCCATCGGCAACGGGCAGATGGGCAGCCTCGTCTGGACCACGCCCGCCGCGTTGCATTTTCAGATCAACCGGGTGGATTTGTTTTGCATGGGCAACAACTGCCGGAGCTTTCCAATGGGCAACAACAGTTATTCGAGCGGTTGCGGCTACGTGGATATCGGCTTGGAGGATTATGGGGACGGTATTTTCACCGGCACCGCCTTCCGGCAGCACTTGTCGGTCTATGACGGCCTAACCACGGTGACGGGCAAGGGCGTCACTTCCCGGGCGCTGGCCTGGAATGACGGGGATGTGATCGCCGTGGAAACCGACGATCAACGCGACCAACCTTCCGCCGTCAACATTGACCTGCGCATGCTGCGCTATGCCGTGGATTATATCGTCCAACAAAACTATGTCTTATTCAGCCATCACGCCACGCTGGTGCAAAACGGCGCGCACACCGCCCAGTCGCGGCTGGAAATCCGCCACGGCCGGATCATCCTGGTGCAGGAGTTCCGGGAAGGCAGTTTTTACAGCGCCTCGGCCGTGGCCATTGGTGTCGTCGGGCGGAAGAGTCAGGCCAGTTACTATAACGAAACCACCGTGCGCCTGTCGGCCGCACCGGGCCAGGGCAAATTCACCACGCTGATCGCGAGCGCCGCCAGCTACGATCCCAAGGAAGATGTGGCGGGGCGGGCGTTGAAACAGTTGGACGCCGCCGAAGCGAAACATTTTGACGAGTTGCTGGCCGACAACCGCGCTTGGTGGAGTCAATATTGGCCGAAGTCCTTCGTGCACCTGCACAGCGCCGATGGCGCGGCTGACTTGGTCGAGGCCGGTTACACCTACTTCCTTTACATCATGGGCTCGTGCTCGCGGGGGACATATATGCCGCGTTTCGCCGGGATGCTGTGGGGCTCGAACGGCGACCTGCGCGAGTGGGGCTCGGAGTATTGGTGGCACAACCAGGAGACGTATTACGGCCTGCTGGAGCCCGCCAACCGGCCCGAAATAATGGATCCATTATTTCAGACCTACTACCGGAACCTGGCGACGTTTGCCCGGGGCGCCCGTCAGCAATGGGGCAGCCAGGGAATTTGGATTCCAGAAACCACCTACTTTAACGGCCTGGAAAACCTGCCGGACGGGGTGGCCAGCGAAATGCGCAAGTTGTATCTGGCCCAAAAGCCGTGGAAGAATCGTTCCGCCGAGTTTATGAGCTTTGCGGAGGGCAAAAGCGGGATGGACAGCCGCTGGAACTGGCGCATTCTGCCCAGCGCCCGCGAGGTGAACAAGAACGGCGATCAAGGCCCCTTTGCCTGGACCTCGCATATCATGTCCAGCACGGCTAAAATCGCCTATGTCTATTGGCTGCACTACGCCTACACGCTGGATGAAGGGTGGCTCCGGACCAATGGCTATCCCGTGATCAAGGGCGCGGCCGAGTTTTACCGCAATTTCCCCAATCTCTACCGGGCGCGCGATGGTAAATACCATATCCGCTATGTGAACAACCACGAAAGCGACTGGGGAACTTCCGACACGCCCGAGGAACTCTCCGCCATGCATGAGATCTTCCCCCTGGCCATCCGTGCTTCAGAGATTCTAGGGGTGGACGCCAATTTGCGTCCGCTTTGGAAAAAGGTTCTTGATCGTCTCGCGCCGGTTCCGCCCGCGCTGGAGCCGGCCGAGTATTACGACCTGTGCACCGTTGGCAGCGACAATCTGGCCATCCGCACGAATGTGCTCCTGGCTTTCAGCCGGCATTTCACGAATGGCATCTATAGCCCGAGGGAAATGACGAATGGCTCCACGTTGTCGCGCCTTCCCGTCGTCGCCGCTCACCTCGGTTGGGCCGGAGCGATCCAGCGCATGTTGCCGGTCCTGGTCGTACCTCCCGACAAATCGATAAAGCAGCTCGATTACACCGGCATCGGCGAATGGGATGTCGGGGTGATGCGCAACCGTTTGGCCTTGGACGAAGGGCCGGGGGCGATCGAATGTGAACGGCTGGGCCTGCTTTCGCAGGCCCTGCACCTGGCCCTGCTGCAAAGTGTGCCGCCCGCGCCGGATCAGGCGCCGGTGAACTATCTGTTCGCGGCCTGGCCCAAAGCATGGGATGCCCAGTTCACGCTGGCGGCCCGCGATGCGTTTATCATCAGCGCCTCCATGCAGAATGGCCAGATCGGGTTTGCGGAAATCCATTCCCGGAAAGGGGGTCCCTGCCGCGTGCAGAATCCCTGGGGCGAGGCCCCGGTGTCTGTCTACCGGGACGGCAAGGAAGCGGAAACAATGACCGGCAAACTCCTGGTGATTACCACGGCGGTGGATGAGACCGTGACGCTGGTTCCCCAAGGCCAGCCGCTGCCGCAGAAAATGGTTGTGGAATGAAGTCGGATTAAATCAGCGGCGGCGCGTTGCAATTCAACCCGAATTACGAAGTTGGTAGGGATGGCGCGCTGCGCCGTCCCCGTCGCCGAGCGCAGCGTCAGGCGACGGAATAAACGCCCCACGCCCGCAACACCGCCTCAATATCTAACTGGCCAGTTGCAAGCTGCGTTCTCTCCTTCGCCCGCTCCGCGCGGGCGGGGACACCGCAGCGCGATGTGCCTACCGGATTCAATCGACAGCCTGGCGCAAGGTTCGTTGCCAAAGCACCCGATAGCTTTTGCCGGCGCGTGGATCCCACTCGTGCTGTGGTGGGACGTCGGTTTCAAAGGCCGTCAATTCGAGCCAGATGACATATTGTTTCCCTGCCGCCGGGATGCCATCGGATAGGGTATTCCAGATGGCTTTGCCCGGATTGAAATCCAATCCGCTGCTCAAGCCCAACCTCTGTTTAAGCGGGTTCACTGCCACCACCCACGAAGCCTCGGGTCCTGGAAAAATTGAACAGCGGCTCTCCACTCCGGTCGCCATATTCTTGCCGACCATGAGGTTCGTGGATTCAAATCCGTTGGTTTCAATCGTCACGGAAAGCATATCGGCCGTCCGCTCGATCTTGAGCCGGGTGGGAACCTGAACCATGAGCGGCTTGCGAATCAAAGGATTGGCCTCGGCAATCGGGGGCAACACCGGTAACCCAATGGAATGCTTGGACGACAGTTTGATTGAAAGTCCCGGATCGATTTGCCCCGCCGCCGGAGCATATCCGTTCGCTCCGTCGCTTTTCAGATACAACCGATATTCATTGGTATCGCCGGGTGTAAAACCCACAAAGGTCGGGCCATTGCCCGGGGTGCCCCATTCGATCTCTTCACGATAATGGTGCAAGACAATCGGGTCGGTTCCGGGCTTTCCCTTGATGACATCGGAAACCTTGAACGTTGTATCCACACCCCGGAATTTTGGCTGGAATGATTTCGACCCGGCGAAACCCAGGGAATTTGTCTCAGCCAGATCGGTCACTGAGATCGGCTGACCGACGACCACCAAATCGGAGGCCGCCATCAATTCGGCATCACTCCAAGAGCGAACACCGCGTGCGTGTGACGACAAATTAAAGGCAACAAGCGCGATGCAGAGGATGAGTTTGGGCTTCATCGTCTTAGAAAATCTTCCAGCTTGATCTCATAAAATTCCGCACTGGGCATCGGAATCGTCTTTCCATTATTAATCGCATGGCCCTGAGCAATAAAAACGAAACAAATGCCTGGTGTCTTCAATAATTCAGGCGTTGTAATAAAATCAGCCGTCCAAAAATGATCGTTCTTTTTTAGTGTCACAGATTTTACGGGTTGAATTGTGCCAGCGTTGGGTGTCTTTGTGACCGTGCTCAAATGTGCCTGCGAATCGGGATAAATCTCACCGGTCTTGGCAGCGATGGTCACATGAAAGGATATCCCCTCTTGGGTCAAATTCGTGGAAACCGAAAAAGCAAATTGACCCTGATCCAAATTTGTTGGCGTGACCGGAAAAATCACGCTGTCTGCGTGTGCCGACCATCCGCCGATCAAAACGAGCGCGAGGCCGAGGATGAGTTTGGGGTTCATGGCTAATCACCCATTCCAGGCGGTTCTTTAATTCTTTTCTTCGCCTCTGGTTTCAAAAGCTTGATCATTTCGCTCTCTGAATAAGGTTGATAGGCCTTCCATCTGCCAAAAGTTGGCGGCAACGGAATGATGATGTCGTCTGATTTCCCATGAAGCCAGACCGCAACAAAAAGAATGGGTGCACTATCTAAAAGGCGCGGTTCATAATCTTGCTTTTTGACTTGCGACAATTGCTCCGCAATTTGCAAAGCTTCTGGAATATTACTGTCAAAGGCATGTCCGCTCGATTCTCCCAACCCTTCTGCTTTGGACAGGAATACTCCCGAAGCCAGATTCGTCGGACTGACTTCATAGTATCGAGTTTTAAGGTCCAGGTTGGTGCTTGAAATATGCCGCTGTGCCTTTGCCGCCAAAGAATCTATGATGGCCGCGTGACAATAGCCGCTCAAAACCAGCGCGAGGCCGAGGATGAGTTTGAGTTTCATGTTTCTATCTAATTTTAATCGGCGGTGGCGAAGATTTTGACGCTGGCTCAATCTTCTCATTCTTTTCACGGAAACAGACTAAATACAGCGCGCCGTCCTTTTCCCCCAACAAGTTTTTTGAGGTTCTTGAGGATATAGAATCGTTGATTCGGAGGACGACTGTCGGCGGCAATGTCGCAACGCCACCATTTTGAGTAAGTTGCTTTATTAAACGCTGATCATCAGCGTCTAGATTTCCAAAACTGTAAATCCTGTTGTCTCGTGAATGCGCTTCGACGAGAAGCTGGGCAAGAATCATTGCTTTAGTAAATTCCCTTTCTTTCTTCGATAAGAGTCCGAAATCCGTGATCGGCATCAACAACTCAACATCGTTTTTGGCAATAGCTGCTTCAAAGACTTTTAAAAACTGCTGTTGAGCTGGAGTTATCTGCCTGAAGTTGCCGGGTGATGCACATGATTCCAAACGAACGCTAGATTTTGTGGCGGAACAGCCAATCAACCCGCCGCTCAAAACGAGCGCCAGGCCGAGTAGGAGTTTGGGTTTCATGGTTTGTGTACTTGTGTTTTGCAAATCAATCTGCCAGCGAGCGCTCAAACGACTTGGTTAGAGTCATGACGGCGGTGAAATCCCAAAAGTAGATTTTACCGTCGTTGCCACCGGCGACGAGCTGGGAGCCGCCGGGCAAAAGGATCAGGCCGTTCATAGCACCCATGGGCCCGGAAAGATATCCCAGGTTGCGCCCCGTCTTGACGTTAAAAATATCAACGCCGCTGCTGCCGCCGGCAATGTGGGCGACCGCCAGAAGGTATTTGCCGTCGGGCGACCAAAGCAGATGCTCGAACGTGTAGGGCCACGCGGTTTTACCATCCCGTCCTATTTCCGTCGCCAGTCTGCCGTTCCTTGACTGCCAAATCCGAAGACGCATGGAATGCGCCGTCTTGGAAAAATCGTTCGTTGCGTCGGTGACCGTCGCAAAAAGGGAGCCATCGGACGAGAAGGAAACTTGTGAGAGGCGGACGTTTTGGGCCAGAGTTGCGACCAAACGCTGGCGTGGAACATCCCACAACACGACCGCGCCAGATTTCAAAGTGACGACGGCGCGTTTGTTGTCGGGCGCGGGAATGTATTGCAAAGCTCCTGGGGGGACTTCTGGCAATCGCTCCACGCGCTGCCAGGTTGCCGTGTCAAAAATGGCGAGATCGTCAGGGTATTGCAGCAACAGGTGGCGGCTATCGGCGGTAAAAATCGGCCACCTCGGCGTATACCATCCTCCGTTGGCCTGGGGTTTATGGAATTGATGGAGGATCTTCCACGTTTTCGTTTCCAGACAGAAACCCTCGGCATAATCGCCCGTGATGGCAGCCTTGGAACCGTCTGGACTGTAGGCTAAACAGCCCACGCTCGATCCCACGTCTGGCAACCCGCGAATCTCCGCCAGAAGTTTATGGATTGTCGGATCCCAAAACTGAAGCGGTCGATTCGCCAAGGCGTAGAGAATCTGCTGCCGGTCCGGTGACAAGGCGAGGAATCCGCCGAATTCAACTCCACAAGCATTAATTCTACTGTCCGGCGCATATCGCGGCACCCACGCTGGCACGCCGCATCCGGCTAAACGAAGAATCTCGCACAGACGATCGGGCAGATTGGCCCGATCATAAACCCGCGTCAGCAAATGACCCCGCACGTCCGCCTGTACCAGCAAACGACGACCCGGCGGAGGCAGGCGCGCCCCGTCACTGGGCAATTTCGCCAGTAATTTGTCCAGTTGTTTCAGATTCTCGCTCGAGATCGTTGGCCGCATTCCGCCGCCTCCTTTTGTGCCTAAAGCTGATTCGTAGAAGCTCTGAACATAACCTGTCGTGGAAACGATCCAACCCCACTCCACGACCTTCCAAAACCCCGAACGGGCCCAATTGGTTGGCGACGCCCCATCGCCTTCGACACTGGTTACAATGAAAAGAACTTTATCGGTAGGGCCGTGGAAACCGCCGTTGGCGAGATTAGTGCGTGCGTTGCTGGCGATCCATTCCTGGTAGCTGGTAGCTTGCGCGTTGAACGCAATGCCCAGAGCCGCGAGGACGGTCCAATAAGCTAATTTATATTGTGTGTTACCAACGATTCCGATGCAGCCTAGTCGCCAACTGCGGCGGCCCGGCCTTGGTAAGGAATTCGCTAGCCCGCGCCCGGCTGACAAAACCGAAAGAACACAGCTCAAAACGAGCGCGAGGCCGAGGAGGAGTTTGGGTTTCATGGATTTTTAGTTGGCCGAAGCGTGTCCGTGAGCGTATTTGTAAAGGCTCGAAGGCACAACGACCCGATAGCTCTTATCATCCACGCTGATTTCAATTTGACCCCAACATCGTTGCTCGTCGCCATTGTGTGCGATGTCATACCGGTTGCTCCTTTCCATGCCGCCGTCCTGAATATGAACATCCGTACCTCGGCTGCCGATGAGCGTCCCGGTGCCATCCCAAACCCGCACGGCGGTCGTCGGTGAATCGGTCGCCCATGAAGTCGCGGTGCCGATTTTGACATCATCGCGATAAAGTACGACATCGCTTTCCGAATCAACTGAATTGGACTGGATCAATGAAAGCCGCCAGCCATTTTGGATCACGCCCAAGTCATAATGAACCGTCTGCCAGCGCACCACATGGTCGTGGTCAGTCAACGATTTCATGGCGGAAATAAATCTGGGAGGACCACCCGGAAACGACGGCGGAAGCGGGTCGGCCGGGTTCCGGTCAAACCCATAGGGCATTTCCACCCAATAGCGTTCCGGGCCCATCGCGACTTCAACCCAGCTCTCTTCCAGCGCATTTGTGCCCCAAGGAAAAAAAGTCATCACTTGACTGGGGGTTTCGATTCCGGGCCTTCGGGTAGCCGTGTTGATGCTGATCGGATTATTCAGAAGTTTCTTTCCTTCCACAGTCGGCTCGACGATTTCCCCATCCGCCCGATACAGCCGCGCAGTGATCCCGTTCGTTTTGAAAAATTCCGGCATGATCCCCATGATATCCAGGCGGAGTCCCAGGCGGACATGTTCGTCATAGCCGCACAAAAAACTCGGACAATGCTTACCCTCCGGCAAAGTCGAGGGAAACGTGATGAATTGCCAGTGGTGAACCAATTTTTGCGGCGGCCGGTTGGTTGATGGCTCGCTGGCCAATGATTGGCGGATGGGGACAAATAAAACCAGCGCGAGGCCGAGGATGAGTTTGAATTTCATTTATTTTTAATCGGGACAAGCCGGTCGCGGATCAAATGAATATTCGCCAGCATGTTTGTATCACCAACCCTCGATTCGACGTCGAGCGCAGTGTTCAATGCCTTCCGCTCGGAGTTATCAATCCCGTCTAAGGGACGAAAGTGAAGGTCGGGACGATAATCATAAAATGAAATTCCCCCTGCCAAGCCGGTGATTGCCTTTCCCCTGATTGCGTTTGATTCGGATTGAGCCAGAACGATCATACAACGGCATAGAAAGGTGCAAAACTTTTCCTCTGGCCCGATTTTCAGGAAACCGCCGCCAATGTATGAAAAAAATTCTTCAGCTTCGAAAATATTCGCATGGCTGGAATTTTGCGTGCACATGGCAAACGCGCCTTCATCCAAGGGGTCCTCTGAAATGGTTAAATGTTTGGCCGGTTCCCGATAAGCTGCCGCTCGTGCCCGGACGATCTCCAGCGCTGCATCAGGATTGGTTTTGCCCAGCTTCATAATGGTTGTTTCCAATGCAAACCTCCGCACTGTTAGTTGCGGACTGGCCACGGCTTTTTTTAATTGCCTGATGAATTTCGGTGTGGCCTGGCTGCCGTAAAGTTTGCAAATCAGCTCCATTTCCAGCACTGCGCCTTCATTTTTGTCAACGGCGACGACCATGCTGGCGGCCTCATTGAGGCCGGGTATTGTTGGCGCGCTGGGGTCTTTTGCGTCTGGAACAACAATACATAAAACATTACTGACCTCATCCAGTGGCGGCCAGATCATCGGCCCGTCTTCCGCGATGCCACCGCGAGAAGTAAAGCTATATGGTAAAGCCAAAATGAGCCGGTTTGTGCCGCGCAAGGTTTGGATAACCTTTAATGTTACCACGCCTCTTTCTGTATTCCGGTCTGATTCAGACGATGACGGCTCACGTTTGAGAACCTTACAAACATAAACGCTGGCGTCATGTTCGAAGCTTTGAAACAAATCCATGCCGAAAACGTTGAAAGGCCTTTGTTCAATTATTCCGCCCCGAAGCGGCATTGTTAAGCAAACAACGCCCAAAACGAGCGCGAGGCCGAAGATGAGTCTGATTTTCATGGTAGTTCAATATCCGTATTAATATGACACCGCGCCCTCTGACTTATTAGGATGTTTTTGGCCCTGCGCCACGTCGGGTGGTGTCGGCGACGCTATGGTCAATTACAAGACCGGCTCAATCGCCATAGAAAACCTCTACGGTGCGATCCATGTAGATGCGCATGAAAAATTGACCCCCTTTGATGGGAACGCCATTGGCGTATTCGTTACGCAGCCAGGTGACGAGCCAGAACTTGCCACGGTCTCCACGCGGGTTGAGGTCGAGGCGCGTCGAATCAATATAGCTGTCGGAAACTAGAATGTGGTGCTGCAGGACATAATCTCTGGCGATGGAAAGCGCGTCCTCGATGCTGAGCTTCGGCTCTTGCAACTTGGATTTGGTCGGTTCGGCTGCAATGACGCGAGTCGCGCCGTCGGGCCAGCTTTTGGGAAAGTTTTGGAGTTCATTCATCCACATCCCCGCCTTCTTTTCCCTGGCCTCCTTGCCGGCTTGCCATGCCTTTTGGACGAAGGCGTCGTAATCGGCTCGCGGGATTTTCAGATCCTGGGGACTGACGCCGGTTTGGGTGTTTGGCGCGATGAAACCCTGGCGTACGAGTTCCAAATTGAGGTTGTGATCGCCCTCAACCACCCAAACGTAATTATTATTCATTGCCGCAGCTTTGGTCCCACTGGTGTCAATGTGGGCGATGGTCACAACCACGGCCTTGGGATGATCCCGAAACCACTTCGTCATGGCCTCATCCATCGGCCCGGCGAGGCCAATGATTATGGCCGCTTCGTGATCGTTTGGTCTCGGCGTGCCCGGAGCCAAGAGGCACAAGATCGGCTTCCCCTGCGCAAAGTTGGTTCCGATAAAACCCGACAAGCCCAACCAGTTGACGTCGGATGCAGGGATTGGCTCCGCCGCGGCAATCCATACGTTGCCGCCCAGAAAAATGGCGGTGATGAGGGCGATGATTTTCATGAAAGTTAATTAGCCACGACGAGGAGTTTCTTCATGTCCGTGATATTATGACACTTCACCGGAACATTTATTAGAAACCTTGGCCCGGATTCATGGCGTCGGTTTGGCCAGTTTGTAGCCCACCCCGTGGATGGTCAGCAGCAGCGCAGGTTCATGGTCGCCGAGTTTCTTGCGCAGTTGAACGATCACCTGATCCAGCGTGCGCGTGGTGCCGTAATAATTGTAGCCCCAGATTTCATTCAACAGGGTGTCGCGCGATAAAACCTCGCCCTCGTGCGCGTGAAAATGTTGCAGCAGTTTCAATTCCTTGGCCGTCAGTTCTTCCGTCGTCCGGCCGCGTTTTAATTGGAACGTTTTCGGGTCGATCGTCGCCGAACCAATTTTGAAGCTCTGATCGGAATAACTCTTTTCACTAACTGTGCCGCCCCGGCGCAACAGGGCCTGTATCCGCGCGAGCAGCTCGCGCACGCCAAACGGCTTGGTCACATAATCATCCGCTCCGAGATCGAGGCCGATCACCTTGTCCAGCTCCTGGCCCTTGGCCGTGAGCATGAGCACCGGCACCGGATTCTTCTTCGCGCGCAACTCCTTGCAGATGTCGTAGCCGCTCGCGCCCGGCAGCATCACATCGAGCACAATCAGCGCCGGCTGGAAGCGGGCCACGGCGGCCACGCCTTCGTCGCCGCGGTTGCACGCGGCGGTTTCGTAGCCTTCGCTTTTCAAAACCTCCTCCAGCCCCAGCAAAATATGCGGGTCGTCTTCGATGATCAGGATTTTTGTCTTCATGCCGGTTCGCCTCGGTGGAGCGGGATTCGCAGGCTGAAACAACTGCCGCCGCCCGCGCGCGGTTCGCAAACCACCTCGCCGCCGTGGGCGCGGGCGATTTGGCGCGCGATCGTCAGGCCCAGCCCCGAGCCCTGGATGCCGCTGTTCAATGAATCGTGGGCGCGATAAAATTTCTCAAACACCTTTTCCTCGCTGCCCCGCGGCACGCCGGACCCGCGGTCCAGCACCTGGATCTCCACGTGCGGCAGCGGCAATGGCTTCGGCGCCAGTTGCAACGTGATTTCCTTGCCCCCATGCGAATACTTCTCCGCGTTCGACAGCAGGTTGACGATGATCTGCGCGAGCGCGTCGGCATCGCCGTGAATGGCAACCGGCGCGGAGGGCAGTTGGCAATCGAATTTGAATCCGGCGGCTTCCAGGTGCGGGCGGAACATCTCCGCCGTGGCGCGCACCAGCTCCGTCAGGTCAAACGATTGGAAATGATATTTCTTCTCGCCGCTTTCCAGGCGCGAAAAATCCAGGACATTGTTGATGAGCCGGGTGAGCCGCGCCGCCTCCGCGGTGATGATGTTCAGGTAAGCGCGCTGCTTGGCCGCATCCGTGACGCGGCCTTCGGCGAGCAGTTCGGAAAACATGCGGATCGAGGTGAGCGGCGTCTTCAATTCGTGCGAGACGTTGCTGACGAAATCGGTTTTCTGCCGCGCGAGCTTCAGCTCGGAATTCAAGCTGCCCACGATGAGCCAGCTCCCGACGCCGATGGCCAGCACGAGCACGGCGACGAGCAGGCCGAGGGTCAGCGCGGCGGCGCGCGCGGCCTGCGTGAGCGCGGCGGGGTTGACCAGGTACGCCGCGACCTCCCAATGCGGCAGCGCCGCGCCGATCTCCGTGGCCACGAACGGGCGTTTCCAGTTCGCCGAAAAATCCGGGCGCGATAGCGCCACCGGTTTGGCGTTGTCGTCGAGCAGCGCGAGGCAGAGGTCGTTGGTCAGCGCCGGATCGGGCTGCACGAGGCCGCGCAAGCCGGCCACGACGCGGTTCAGATCCAGTTGCGCGCCGTAAACCAGGTCCGGCTGGCGGGTGAGCCGGTGCCAGAAGATGAGCTTGAGCTGGTTCTGCAAAAACCGCGCCAGCATCCCGTCCGTCGCGCTGCCGATGAGCTGCGCAAACCCCGCCTCGGCGGGGATGACCTTGGAAAAATTATTCGCCGCGTCGCCGCCGGCGTCTTTGGCCTCAACCAAAAGCACGTTTTGCGGGCTGACCTTGCGGGCCTGCGCCGCAAAGGCATTGAGCCTTTGCGTTTGGCCGCCCGGGTTGCTCGCCGGTGCCGCAGGGCTGGAGGACTGGGTTTGACCATATCCCCCGCCGGCGTAGTCGTTGTTCAAAGCTTGCGAGTTCGCGGCGGGGCGCGTGAAGGTGTTGCCGTTGGCCGTGACGTAATTCTGGCTGGGATAGACTTCCACGGCCGCGCGGTTGCCGAGAAAATCCTTGTTGTCGATGTAGAACATCTGCGCCGCCGGCCGCGCGTTGGGCGAAGGCGAAAGGATTTTCCCCGACAGCGTGGCGCAAAAGCCCACTTCGGCCAGCGGCCAGGTCTGGCGGATTCGGGCGTCGAACTGTGTCGCGATTTCGCCCGCCGCCGGGTTGGTGGCGAGCTGTTCCACCTGCGCGCTGAATTCCTGCTGCCGTTGCGCCAGCTGGTCGGAGATGGTCTGCGCGACCGAATCCGTCACGCGCTGGTCCAGCAGCGACTGCTGGCGTTCGAGCAGGTATTGCTGGTCGCGCAGCGAGCGCACGGCCAGCCACGCGAGCACGAGGCTCGGCAACAGCACCGCGACCGCAAAAACCAGCGCGACTTTTTTCATGGGCGTTCCGGCCGGAATATCCCAAGTCCGGCGGCATAACCAAGCTCAATGTGGGCGAAGCGTCATTCGATCAGGAACGACACATTCACCGTGGCCGAGACGCTGATCTGCCCGGCGGCAAAGGTGTCGCCGGCGTTGTCCGATGTTCCGCCGCCGGTGGCCACGGCATTTTGAACCTGGCCGTTGAAACCGTTGAAGCCGCGGTTCATGCCCCAGGGGCTCCCCGAATATCCGCTGCTGTCATAGGCCGTGATGCTGTTGACCTTGCCCAGCTTCGCGCCGAGTTCGGCGGTCAGCGCCAGGGCTTTTTCTTTGGCGGCGCGGGCGGCCATGGACCGCGCCTGGTCGCGGTATTTCCGCAATTGCGTCGTGCGATAATCAATCCCGTTCACATAATTCACGCCGTTCGTGAGCATGCCGGTGAGCACATCCTGAAAGCCGGCCACCGCCGTCAGCCGGATTTCGAGGTTCTTTCGCACCAGGTAGGCAATCGGCTTCACATGCGATTCGCTGGACCCATTTTCATAGCGATAATCCGGCTGGATGTTGATGTAATCCATTTGGATGTCTGCGTCCTTGATTTTGGACTGCTTGAGAAAGGCCAGCACCGCGGCGATTTTCTGGTCGTTCTCCAGCCGGGCCGGATTCAGGGTTTCGGCGCGGGTTTCCACCCCCACGTTGAGCATGATTTCATCCGGCGCGACTTTCACCTCAGCCGAGCCCGACAGGCTGATTTGGGGCGGCGGCGTGGTTTGGGCATATACCGGCGCAGTTGCCGGCAGTGACAGGGCCAGGAGCAGAATATATTTTATTTTCATCCGGTCATTGTGCCCGATCGCTCCGGAAAGTTGTCAGCGGCGCGTCAAAGGTTTGTAAAAAATTTGTAAGGCCGCAATCCAAAGCCTTAACGCCATCTGCCACTCGCCACCTGCTGCTTGCCCAAACCCGAGGTTTAGATCGTCCATGTATTTGGCAAGATGATGAATATGCTGTTGCTGGCATCCCGATCTGACCGAAGGTAAAGTTACCACATGAAATCCACGTTTGTCCGCCCCGGCATTCTACCTAGAATCGACGCCCTTCGGCGCCGGCGAACCGCCTTAAACACTTCCAACAAGCGCAATGTCTATTGTGACAATGCCGAGTTTCTGGTCTATCACTGGTCCGGCAAGTCCGAGACCTTCGCACCCGCCACCGGCGAGCAGGCCAGTGATCATCGCATCAACATTGGCGACCACAGTTGCCGCGTGGACAATGGCCAGCCATATCCTTTCACCGCCGAAATGCCCTCCAAAAAGCACGGTCTCAAGCTGGACGCCGGAAATTGGGCGGAGGATTATCACTTCTTCATCACCCACAGCCCGGCGGTCGTCGAACCGGGTGATATGATCGTGGGCGACTTTCATTGGCAACTGGATGAAGCCCGGTTTTTCCGCTATCCCGACGAAGTCCATGCGCTGGGCCACGAGGCGCGCAAGCTGGGGGCGGGCGGCATCAGTTTCACTCACACCTGTCCCGACTTGAGCATCGGGTTGGCTCTCGGCTGGGGCGGCTTGCTGGCGAAAGCCCGCCGGAACCGGCAGAAGTTCGAGCAGTTTGGTAACCTGGAAAGCGCCGACTACTTGCGCGCGTCGGAAAAGGTGGCGCAAGGCATCATTAGTTTCATCCGCAGCCATGCGGACCGCGCGGCCGGCTTGGCGGCGACGGAAACGGACCTTGAAAACCGCGCCATCTATGAGCAGGTGGCGGAGGTTTGCGGCAACATTGCCGAGCAGCCGCCCAAAACGCTGCACGAGGCGATCCAATGGATCCAGTTTTACCAGATCGCCGAGCGGATGCACGGCCATGGCAACGGCTATGGCCGGCTCGACCTGCTGCTCCAGCCGTTCTACGAGGCGGATATCGCCGCCGGTCGCACCACGCGCGAAGACGCGCGCAACCTCGTCGCCGAGCTGTTCCTTCGCTATGGCAGTTACATGTCCCTCGGCGGTCGCAACCGGGAGTTGCACGACGCCACGAGCGAAACCAGTTGGGTCTGCCTCGAAGCTTTCGACATGGTCGGCGGCTACAATCATCTCGGCGTGATGTGGCATGCCGATATCGACCCGGCGTTCTGGCGCTACGCGTGCGATGTCGTGGGCCGGCACGGCGCGGGTTGTCCGACGCTGCTGAATTACGAAATCTTCCGCGCGAGCGAACTGCGTTCCGGCTATCCGGAAGCCGATGCCTGGAATGTTTCTTATAGCGGCTGCCAGTGGTATTGCTCCCCCGGCAACGAATACAGCGACCACGATGTCAATTGCCTTGTCCTGATCCAGCCGATGCAGCGCGCGATGGATCTGGCGATCGAGCAGGACGCCGCCGATTTTGAGGCGTTCTGGAAAATTTACGACCTCGAGGTCAACCGGACCGCCGACGCCCTGCGCGACTTCAAGAACGCCACCTATCTTTGGCAGCCAAAAGTGTGGCCGGAAATGGTCACGTCCTTCTGCGCTCACGGGCCGATTGAGAAGGGGCGCGACATCACCGACAGCCATGCGGTCAATAATAACTTCACCTCGGTCAACGTTTTGGCCGTTCCCAATGTGGCCGATTCCATCTATGCGCTGCAACAGCTCGTTTTCGAGAAAAAGAAGTACCCGCTGCGCGAGGTCCGGGACGCGGTCAATCGCGACTGGGAGGGCCAGGAAGCCATGCGCCAGGAATTCCTGAACCAGCCGAAGTTTGGCAACGACCACGACGGCGTCGACGCCATGACCGTGCGCATTTCCGAGCACATCCGCGAAGTGCTGGAGAGCCGGCGCAACAACAAGGGCTTCTGTTTCCGGCCGTCCCTGTTCCAGTATATGGGCCATACTTACGCCGGTCCGATGCTGGGCGCGACGCCCGATGGCCGTAAGCGGTGGGAACCGGTGGCGCACGGCATGAACCCCATGCATGGCCGTAACCGCCAGGGCATGGCGTCCACCATCCGTTCGTTCTGCAAGCTCGATTTCACCAAATATCAGGGCGGCTCGCTGCAGATCGAATTGCAGCCGACCTTCTTCCCGAAAGTCCAGCCGCGCGGCGACCTCGTGATGCCGTTCGCCACCTCGTTTTTCCAGATGGGCGGTGTGCAGATTAACCTGAACGTGCTGGCCCTGGAAAAGTTGAAGACCGCCATGGCGCACCCCGAATTGCCCGAGTCGCAGGAAATCCTGGTCAAGGTCACGGGCTATTCCTCGCATTTCGTGGTGATGGACCGCCGGTTCCAGGAGGAATTCATCCAGCGCGTCAACTACCAGAATCTCTGAAAGTGGGTGACTCACCGGTTGCCGGCGGATAATCTCCGCCATCAAAATCCATGAATAAAATCATCCATCGTCTGCTGCTCGCAACCGGTCTGGCCTTGCTCCTGACCGCGCCGGTGGCTCACTGCCGGGACGCCCAAACAACCAACGCCGCGCCTTTCGCCGGCGTGTCGGCCGCGCGCGTGGCGGCCCTGAAAAACCTGCATTTCGGCATGTTCATCTGCTGGTCGTTCAGCACCTTTTCCGGCCATGAATGGACGCCTGGCGTGACGAACATTGATCTCTTCGCCGCCACCAATTGCGACACCGATCAATGGGCCCGGACCGCGAAGGAGGCCGGCATGGGCTACATCCTGTTCCTCACCAAACATCACGACGGCTTTTGCCTGTGGGACACCCAAACCACCGACCGCAAAGTCACCAAAGCCCCGCTGGGCCGCGATGTGCTGGCCGCGCTGCGGAAGTCGTGCGATAAATACGGTCTCAAGCTGGCGCTGTATTTTTCCGAGGGCGAATTCAGCGATAACCAGCTCTATCACGCCGGCGGTTACACGCCGGAGTTGAAAAAGGCGCAGCTCAAGGAACTGCTCACGCAATACGGGCCGGTCGAATACATCTGGTTCGACCACGCGCAGACCGATGGCGGCTGGAGCCATGCCGATACCTTCGCCTTTTGCAAATCGCTGCAGCCGGATTGCTTCATCGGTTTTAATCATGGCGACCAGACGGATGCGGACATCCGGCTGGGCGAAATGGGGCGGCCCGGCCCGCTCTCGGATGTCAGTGCCGCCGGGCCGAACATGAAAGAAGCCGGGAAAAATTGGCGGCTCGCGGAATTCACCTATCAGATCTTGCCGCCGCATCAGGGCGGGGCCGATTGGTTTTATTCGCTGCCCAAATTCGACGGCCTGTGTCAGCCGGCGGAGAAAATCTACGCCGATTACCTCGGCGCGGTGAAATACGGGAACATTTTCTCGCTCGATGTCGGCCCGGATTACCAAGGCAGGTTGCGCGACATCGATGTGCAAACCCTGCGCCAGGTGGGCCGTTATATTCGTGGCGAACTGAAATTGCCGCCCGCCGCCGCCCGCCCCTAGCGCATTTTTCCGCCCGACTTCATGAGTGAACTTTCCGCCCTGATCTTCAACCTTCATCGGCTTTCGACGGATGACGGGCCCGGGCTGCGCGACACCTTTTTTCTCAAAGGCTGTGCCTTGCGTTGCGCGTGGTGTCACAATCCGGAAAGTTTTTCGCTCCGGCCGGAAGTCTGGTGGCTGTCCCAGCGCTGCATCGGGGCGCGCGATTGTACCCGGGTCTGCCCCGAGGAGGCGCTGCGGCTGACCGCGCAGGGCTTGGTGATTGACCGCGAACGCTGCGCCGGTTGCGGGCGATGCGTCGAGTCCTGCCCGAGCCAGGCGATTGAATTTCTCGGCCGCTCGTGGACGGTCAAGCAGTTGGTGGCTGAGGCGCTGAAGGACCGGCTTTTTTTCAAAAACTCCGGCGGTGGCGTGACGGTCTCGGGTGGCGAGCCGTGTCTGCAGGCGGAATTTGTCGCCGAGTTTTTCGCCGGCTGCCAGGCGCAGGGCATCCACACGGCGCTGGACACCTGCGGGTTTCCCGCCTGGGACGATTGGGCTCCGGTGCTCGCGCACACCGACCTGGTGCTGTACGACCTGAAGGAAAGCGATCCGGAGCGGCACCGGGCGTTCACCGGTGTGGCCAATGACCGCATCCACGCCAACCTGCAACGGCTCGCCGACTATCAGGACCGGCACGCCGGCCGCCCCGCCATCTGGATCCGCACCCCGCTCATCCCGGATTACACCGCCACGGAGGAAAACCTTTCCGCGCTCGGCCAATTCATTTCCGAAACCCTCGGAGACCGCTTGGAACGCTGGGAACTGTGCGCCTTCAACAACACCTGCCAGGGAAAATATGACCGGCTGGGACTGGATTGGCCGCTAAAGGGGAAACCGCTGCTGAACCGCGACTTCGGCGAGCGCCTCCGGCAGACCGCCGGCCGCAGTCTCGGCCGTAGCCATGATGTTCACCTCACGGGCTTAATTTAATTGGGTCCAATTCTCGGCCCGGCCCGGCCGGCTAGGTCAGATTAGCAACGGAAGGCGTTGCATCTTAACCCCGTTCTTACCGCCGGCCGTTGTAGCGCAGATTTGAAATCTGCCGTATCGCCGATTTGCAATCGGCAGTGCGTTGCCACTATCAAGGGTCGTTGGGTTACCCAATGGCATTCGCCATCGCGGAGCGCCTGGACTGCGTGCGATTTATCGCCGCTATTTCCAGCCCGGTTCCAAATATTCCGCCGTCAGCCTCCGTCAGGTCACCCGCCCACATCGGAATTCAATAACTGCACCTGGCTGAAACGTCAGCGCTACAGCGTTCGAAGAAATACTGTTGCCGTTCGGAGCGAGGATTTTTTGGTTTTGGCGAGGCTTTGGCGAAGGAGCAGGTTCAAAGTAACCCTGTGACTGAGCCGAAACGAAGTCAAAAACCAAAAAGACCGCCCGCTTCCTTCAGCCAAACCGAACGGCTACAGCATTTGTGAAAATGCTTTGACCATTTTCCGGTTGCTGGTCGCCTGGTTCGGAGCGATGATCGGGAAAACGACAAATGGCCGTTACCTCAAACCCGTCACGGCGTTGCGGGTCACTGTGGAAGCCTGGCTCCGCTGCCAGGGTCTGATTACCGTCCGTCAAAACCAGAAACCAAATGTGTCAACCACTTTTACCAAATGTTGGTCTCACAATTAACTCGGTCGCGCAGTGGCGCAGTCGTTATGTTTAGTAAAGAATAATGGTGTATATTTGTGTCAACTTATCATAGCAATGAAGTAGATTATAATAATCTTTTAGCTTATAATCATTCTAAGCTAGCCAAATAATAACTATTTTGCAATTTGATTTATAAACGTTATGGATGCGGTAAAGAATTTGTTTTTATTGATGCTTGCCTTACTAGCTTCGGCATTAGTCTTATATGCCGATAAGCATATGTTTTGTGGGAATCTGATTCGTCAGTTTGCTTCGCGAGAATATTATAATGTTGCCGGTGTGGTTAGTTACAGCCAAGTCAAGCAAATAACTATGCGCGGGAAAGGTGGTGGATCCAAAGTTGGAGATATCGTGGATATTGGTTATCATTATAAAGTTAATGGGCAAACGTACGAAGGAAATCGCTTTCGCTACAATAATGAACTAATAACCGGGCATATCGCAGGAACTCTTTCAGCTGATTCCATCTGGGCACGAAATATAGTGGAACATTATACTGTAGGTTCAATAATTCAAGTGTTTTACGATCCAATTAATCCGGCCGAGTCGTTGTTATCGCCAGGAATAAACGGAAATGATTTTCTAACTATTTTTTCCCCTATATTGCCATTCAATATGATAATGTTAAGTCTTTGGGTGATCCCAGTGGGAAGGATGTACAGGATGGTTTTCAGACCGATTCCGGGAGGCGTAAAAGTCTTTAGTGACGGAAATATTATTCGGGTTCGATTACCGGGTTTTCATCCGAGTTTGTTTGCCTTCGCGACCATTGGTTTATTCCCATTTATCGCACTGGCGATTTTATCCCATAATAGTTATGGAAGTCATCCGCCTTTAGGTGTGATGATAAATATATCGTGTGCTATTTTTTGTGTGGGAGCGGTGGTTTTGCTTCTGGGCCTCAAAAGAATCTATTCTGGTAATTACGATCTGATTATAAACGAATTTACACGCGTGGTTGGGTTGCCAAATAAACGGTTCGGCAAAAAGCGTGCAATGATTGAATTTAACAATATTATTGATGTCAAGGTTGAAGCTGTAAAAACAGTCGGGAGACAAAGCCCGTATTC
>CAIQEI010000113.1 GCA_903870815.1 uncultured Verrucomicrobia subdivision 3 bacterium | reverse complement strand
GATGACCGTGATCTTGCCTTCGGTGGTCGCATTCTTGATGGCATAGACGGCCGCGTTGGCCAGGATGGGTTGGAGGATCATAATGATATTTTTGTTTTACGTTTTCAGTGGGTGCAAATCAGGCAAATGGTCACAGCGGATTGTTGATGGCGGTTTTCTCTGAAAGTTTCTTGGGCGGCAGCAGCACCGTCACCCGGCTCACCTTCTGCGCCAGCGAAACACTCTTCTTCTTGAGGTTCGATTCCTCGTCGCCGGTGCCGTTATCGCCCGATGATTTGCTGATGGCGTCCGTGCCGTCCGTGGTTTGGGCGACCGCTTTGGGGGCGCTCGCGGCTTCCTGCGACGAGGGCGCCACCGCGACTCCGTTCACATCCACGGGATTGTCGCTGATGCCTTGAATCGTCGGCCCGCCCGGCGAGTCGGATGATCCGGTGATTTTGACTGAGGGTCCAAATGCGACGCCATTCCCCAGCGAACCCGCACTTAGATTCACGCTGGCAAAACCCAGATAAAAGCCATCCGCTCTCCCCGTGGCCAGGGCAAAGATATTTTGGCCGATGATGCCCGAGCCGGCGGCGTCAATGTTTCTGCCCAGCACCAGGATCGGATTCCCCTGGGAATCAGTGATCAGCGCACCGCCGGCATCCTTGGGCTGGACCACTTTGATGGGATTACCGCTCCCATCCAGCCACGGTTGTATGCTGTTATTGACCAGTTCAACCACTTTCTTCGTCGGATCCAGGGTTTCTATGTAGAGCGGGTTGCCATTCGCATCCCGATGCGGGTTTCCCATCCCATCCAGCAGCGGAGTCAGGGAAACCGGCAGGCTGCTGCCCGCCGCCCAGACTTGGATGGTCGCGCCCGGCTGGACCAGATTCCGGTTGCCCAATGCCGCCACGGGCGTTCCGTTGGCCAGGTTTTGCGCCGGAACCGGCTGGCTCTGGCCGTCCAGCAACTGGTAGCCGGCCAATAATTCCACCGTGGCCTTGGAACTATCCGTGCCGTTGAACGAGATCTGGAGCACCCCGCCTTTGCTCGCCGAGATATTGCCGTACGGGGCTTCGACCAGCAGGTTGCCCACCGTGGCCTGCGAGCCAACCAGCGTGGTTGCCAGGATGCCGCTGCCCGGGATGCTCGCAAAAATCGTGTCCAGCCGGCCGGTGAGCGGATTTAACTCCAGGGAATTCATATTGACGTAGCCAGCTACGCCGGTGCCGGCGTTGATGTCGCCGGTTTGCGACCAGACGGTGATATTCCCGCCGTTGTAAGCGGCGATGCGCGAGCCATTCACATTTACGTCGCCGTTCACGGTCACGGATACATTTCCGCCGCTCGTGCTGTAAATGCCCTTCGGTATGTTGGGATCCCCGTAAGTCGTGAATTGGCTGCCGACATCCAGCGTCCCGCCGACATTCAGGTCAATGCCGCCCAGTAGGCTTTCATTCGAAATCTTGGTGGAGGTCATGCCAAGATTGCCGGGTGTGGTGACGTTCAAGCCGGCCCCATAGGGGGAAATCGCCGCCAGCGCCGAATCCGGCGCGAGCACGCGGATGCCGCCGGAGACGCCCAGGTCAATGCTGCTGGCGCTGACTTTGAAATTGCCGGGGCCGGCCATCGCCAGGCCCTGGTCGCCAAGCGTGGCGGTCTGGCTGGCGGTGTATAGCTGTTTGATCATTCCCTGTTGCGTTGCGTCCAGGGTCAGCGGCGTGGTCACCGGATTGCCGTTGGCGTCCAGCGCCGGCTGGCCAAAGTCATACACAATGACGCTGGGATTGAGCAGGAAAGCCAGATCGGTCGCACTCATCACGCCGGCGTATATCAGTTGTCCGGACACGGCATCATAGCGCAGCTTTTCGGTCACCGCCGTGTTGGCGCTGTCAACGAACAGCGCCGCCGGCAGGGGGTCCGCCAGTTGCGCGGCGGTCAGACTTATGGGCGTCAAATTGCCCCGATAGGTAATGTTGCCCAGCACGTTGATGGCGGTGGTTTGGGACGGAGACAGGTTCTGTCCCAGGAACCCAAAATTGTAGGTATTGCCCTGGACGTGGATGTTGGCAAAGGTCGGCGCCGTCAGGCTGAAGCTGTTGATGCTCCCGGAAATATCCAGCGTGACCGGGTTCGGATCGTTCAAGTGCAGGGGAACCGCCGCGTGGCCCGCCGCGAAGGTGCCATAGGCCGCCGCGTCGCTGTCGGACATGGTGATGCCGATTAATACGGTTGAGCTCGGCGTCACGGCCCCGGCCAGATTGCCGCCGTTGCGGGTGATGATGCTCAAGGCCCCTTCGCTCGACGGGGCAAGGATGATGTTCTTGTCAATCTTGATGCCGCCCGCGCCGGCGTTGAGGGAGAGCTGTGGCGCATAGATCGGCGTTAAATTCACCGACGACAGCCTTCCCAGTCCCGCACCGATCAACTCAATGGCATTGCCCGCCCAAAAATTTGCCGCCGCCGCGGGCCCATAGTTATACGCAAATCCCTGGGCGACGTTGAAGGCGCCGTTCGGGTTGTTAACCTCTCGGATGGATACGTCATTGGCCGCCCAGACATTCCAGGACCCGTTGATCATACTCAACGTCACCGGCGTGGTTGAGGGCTTGCCCGCCACCGGCGCAACCCCGACGTTGCCATTGGCATTTTGCGACTGCGTCACCGCCGTCTTCAGGCTGTTCAAGGTGGCGGCATAGGCTGAGGGGTCGGCGCCGCGATTCTGCAAAATGCCGGCCTGCCCGCTTGGCACCTGAACGCCGGCGAGCAGGTTGCCGTTGCCGTTGGCCAGATTGAAATTTCCGGTGATTTGATTGCCGGCGATCACCGTCACATCCCCGGATCCGTAAGTGCCGGATGCGCCCGGCGCCTGCTTGCTCGGAACGATCGGCGTGCTGTCAATGTTGTGGCCCGCGATCAATGTGACGTTTCCGCCTGCCGCCGTCGAAATGCCGCCCAGCACCGTGTTGGGCCGGGAACCGGTCGCGTCGAAATAATAATCGCTGGTCTGGAGCGTGCCGTTGCCGCCGTTCGAAGTGCCGGCAATGACGTCGCCGGCCAGCGCGTCCGCAAAAATGTTGCCGCCGCCCGTGGTGAACACGGACCCGGAAACAACTTGGCTGTTGGCCGGAGCCACCAGGATGCTTTGCCCGGCGAACAGGTTGATGTCTCCGGCGGATAGTTGGATGGTGCCGACCGTGGTCAGGCCGCTGCCGCCATTCAAATAAATATTACCCGTCCCGGATTGAATAGCGCCATTGAGGTAACCGGCTTGAAGCGACACACTCCAGGTGTTGGCGTCGAAGATCTTGGTCTTGTTGCCAAAGCTGATATTGCCGCCGGCCTGCATCGTGAGTTGGCCCGCCGTCTGGCCGGTGCTGGCGCTCAAATCCCAGATGGTGCCGGCGTTGATCGTGATGTTCCCCGATGCCTGCAAAACAATGGCCGAAAAACCGGCGAAAGCGGTGTTGACGTTGATCGCGCCGCCCGCCGTGGACGTGCCCAGGATGATGTTCACGGGGTCGAGCAGAAATTCGCCGGCCGAAAAACCGGCTTTGGCGCTCGCGTTCATCGCCGAATTCAATGATTGGATGTTCGGCGCGCTGATTTCCACATTGCCGCCGTTGCCGCCATTCACACCACCCGTGGCGACGATGGCACTGCCGCTGGTATCGCTGAAATTATTGTCCGACTTGATGGTGACGTTTCCGCCCTTGCTTCCGCCGGCGTTGCTGTCGCCTTGCGCGAGGATTTGCGAGTTCTCACCGAGGGTGAGCGAGTCCGAGGCCACCAGTTCGATGACTCCGTGGTTATTTTGCACCGAGTTCGCCTGCAAAATTCCGTCCTGGTTCACCACCCTGGCTTCCAGCGCAATGGTGCCCGCATCGGCGGTGACGCGGCCGAAATTATCCACGGAGCCCTGCGGCAGGGTCACGGCGGCGCTCAAGCCGCGGCCGTCAGGGGTTTCACTGACCAGTACGGTGTCGCCGGCGTAAAGCCCGACCTCGCCGGCAGGTGCGGCTAGGCTTCCGTGGTTCTGGATGTTCTCCGCGATGAGAAACAGCGATCGGCCCTGGCCGACTTCAATCCGGCCGTAATTCACGATACTGGCCAGCGGCGGCATGCCGGTGAACTGCCACGTTGCGCCCGACCCGAAATCCGGCGCGAGCGGCGCGGTGGTGGCGATGAAACTCCCGCCCACCTTGATCATTGAATTCGGCCCGAAATAGAACCCGTTCGCATTCGCCAATATCACGGTGCCGTTCGCATTGAGATTGCCAAAAATCTGGGATGGATTCGCGCTGCCGATGTCGTTGATGACAATCGAATTCACGGACGGCTGCAGAAAGGAAGTCGTTTCACCGGCGGCGATGTTGAAGTTCTGCCAGTTCAACACCGCCAGTTGGCTGACGGTGATATTGAGCTGCGAACCGAGCTGCTGGGTGCTGGCTTGGCCCGCGCCGACGGTAAGGCCGGTCGGGTTGGCGAAAACCTGGGACGCGCGCCCGGCGCTAAACACCAGCACGGCGAGCCAGACGGACCTGCGGGATGTGGCGGGTGATTTCATAGGTGTTAGAATTGATAGCCGACGGAGAAATAAGCCCGGCAACTGTCCGCCGGGGTTTTGACGTTAACATAATTGGCCGCCGTGGTGGTCACGGGCGCCGCGCCGATCAACGCCCAGGCGATGGTGAGCCGCGCATCGAAATGCTCGCCGGCCGTAAGAAATAATCCGAAACCGGTGCCCCATTCGCTCACGGCCTGCTGGCCGGGCCGGTCGATGAAATACACTTGGCCGTAATCCATGAAGCAGGAGCAGCGCAGCATGGCCGGCACCTCGCCGGTGGCCGTTGGAAAGTAGCCCACATTCACGGCCGGCGCCCGCAGATCGAGCAGCCCGCGCCAGCCGGTGTCCCCATAGACCTCCCCTTCCTCATAACCGCGCACGCCGGCGGTGCCGCCCAAGCCGAACTGTTCGTTGCTGATCAGCGGCTTGCTGGCCCACTGGCCGTTGGCATTGGCGACGATGGACCAGTCCCCGGGCAGGTTTTGCTGGCGGATCAGGCCGGCGTTCACGGTGGTGTAATTCCCGCCGGCTTGGGGGTTGCCGGCCACCTGTTGAAAATTGATCCGGTCGGCCTGCAACGCCGAAAGAAACAGGGAATCGCTGATCGTGAACTGAAAACTGCCCAGCTTGTCCGCGCGCAGCCCGGCCCAGCCGGCTGACAATGGAAAATAGTACAGGGATTGACTGCTGTTGTAGGCGTTGATCAGCAATTTATTGGTGATCACCGACCCACGGATGCCGGGATTGAGCGGATCGAAGCCGTAAATGGTCGCCGTGGTCAGGTTGGTGGTGTAGGTGTTTGCGCTATAGGATTTCCAATCCAGGCCGAAATTCAAGGCCGACTGGACTCCGGCAAATTCCTCCAGCGGGATGTTAAGCTTGGTGCCGACATTGTCGTTGAAGGTTGGCGAGTGCGTGACATTCTGCGAGGTGACATCCACCAGCGCATTGGTGAATTTGGTGGTCACCGGACCGTATTGCAGATACGTATCCGAGGAGGCATGCGAACCGTAAACGGTCAGGTCGGGATGGCCGGTTGGGGGCGGCAGATTGAATTTGTGGCTGGTTTCGTCATAGCCAAATGTCACCGGCTGCTGGTCGTAATCCCCGCGCAGCCCCCCGCCGCCGCCGAGAGGAATCCGGTAAAATCCGCTGGTGCTCGCCACTTGCGGCAGATCCGGTGGAAAATGGTTCGCATCGCTGGCGGACTTGTACGCCTGCGGGGAAAAGTTGTAGTCGAAGCCAATTTGCTGTTCGCGCTGCCAGAGATTGCCATATTGGATGGCGGTGTCGGAACGGAGCAGCGCGGTGCCCGGCGCGGACTTGTCATTGATTTCAAGCCGCCCGTGCAGCGGCACGCGATCCTGAACCTTGAGCGTGAGGTCGCTGGTGCCGGGTTCGCGGCCGGGTTCGATGACGGGATAAATCTGGCGGTCGCGGTTCGCATTGGCCTGGTCCAGCTCCGGCTGGAACCATTTGGTGTTCAGCAAAATGTTGGTGGTCAGGCTCGGCAGCGCGCGCCGGACATTGGCGGTGCTGAAATGCTCGTTGCCGGTCACGCGGATTTCCCCCAGCCGGCCCTCCACCACTTTCACGCGCACTAGCCCATTCGTGATGCGCTGCACGGGCAGCTTGACGCTGATGGTGGAAAAGCCCAGTTCGCGGTAGCGCAACTGCACCTTGCCCAGGCCTTCAATCAGATGCGGCACCGTGATGTTGGTGCCGGTGTAATTCGATAGCACCCCGAAATCCTGCGGCGGCAGAACGGTGTTGCCTTCGATGCGATACGTCTTGATCGTGAGCGTCGCCGGCGGTTTGGCCGCCGCTCGATTCGCTGCGGTGGCGGGGCGGGCTGAAACCGCCGGCGGCCGCGATATTATTCTTACGCGGACGATTCCGTCCGCGGGCGTTTGCTCCGGCAGCGTGACACTGAGGTTCGTGTAACCGGATTGAAGATAAAACGCTTGCAGCTTCACCATGCCCGCCTGGATTTTTTTCAAATTGACCCGGCCGGTGTAGTTGGTGAGCGCGGCAGACAATTTCTCCGGCGGAAAAATGGTTTCACCCTCGAGCTGATAGCCGCGCACTTGGAATTCCGGCACCATATCGGATGATGCCGGCGCGGCGGCGGGCGCGTTAATCTGCGCCGCCAGCGCGCCGGGCAAAATTGCCAGCGCGCCGATCCATCTTGCATATCGCCCGAATCTCATTCGCTGTGGTCGTCCTCTCTACGAATTTAATTTTTGCGGCCGGCCCGGTATTTTCCCGGACCGGCCGCAGCTTCCGTCTTACCATCCAAACCGAAACTATTGCACTTGGATGCTGTAGAACTCAGCGGTTCCACTGGAGTTGGTGTGGCTTATGGTGTCGGTACTGCCATCGCCTACCACGGTGTTGGCATCCACCGGCCAGGTCCCCAGGGCGCCACCAAGCTGGTTGGTATAGGACACCGAATACTTGTTGCCCACCGTCGTGGTGAAGCTCACCTTGCTGACATTGCCGGAATGGGTGATGCCGGCGATTTTGGACGGGCGCGGCCCGGCCACAAAGACCAGGTTCCCGTTGGTGTCGATGGTGAAGGTGCCGATCAATGTGTCCGGTGGCGGCGGCGTGCCGGCCGCGGAGGTGATCTGCCAGAAGTCGAGAAAGCCCGGAATGGACTGCTCGACGACGAACGGTGAATATCCGTTCAATTTGGGCAGGTAGCCGTTGCCGCCGCCCGAGGCGATGTAGGTGTACGAATCGATTTTCGTCAGCGCGCTCAGGTCAAATATATAGGCATTGGCGTCAATTGGATCCGGGCTGGCCGGCGGCAGGATGATCGGATACAACGGCCGTGTGCCCACCCCTTTGATGATGGAATACAGGCCGTCGGCCGAGCCCGAACCGGCGTTGTAGGCGGTCGTGTTCGGTTCGGAACCGCTCACCCAGTTGGTTGAATTGACGCTGGCCAGCAGAATGACCCGCACGCTATTCAAGTTGCCGAACGTGCTGGGAACCAAGCTCCAGTCCCAGCCGGTGACGGTGGTTGTGTAGCCGTTCGTGTGGCCCAGAAACTGGCTGACGCTGCCGAGATCGTATTCGACGTTATAGCCGCCGTTGCGAAAGATGAGCAGCAGATCGCCGTCGTTGTAGGTCCACGCTCGTGCCGACGGCGTGGCCAGCAGCGACGACGCTGCCAGCAGGGTTAAAAGAATTCGTTTCATACAAGATATGGTGTAAAAGTTGTCCGTTTGACGTGACTTCACTTTTTCGGGCCACCTGATGTGTTAGTCTGAGACGCAAGAAAGGACCAGACGCATGAAAGGCAAACGATACACGACGGAAGACAAGATTCGCATCCTGCGGGAGGCGGATCGCGGTGAAAAAAGCAT
>CAIQEI010000112.1 GCA_903870815.1 uncultured Verrucomicrobia subdivision 3 bacterium | reverse complement strand
TCACTCGCTTACCGACCTGCGGTCCAAACTGATGCGCTACATCCGTCAATACAATAAAACGGCAACGCCCATCAAATGGACTTACTCTGATCCAAAACGCAGAATCAAAGCGTAGCTTGTTCATGTGTTACGTTGCACTAGCAGCTCCGCCACCGCCGGCTCGCTACGTGAACCGCGACAGTGGAAAGACACGTGCCAAGGTTGGTTGTGGATCTGGTAGGCGGCATGATCATTGTTTGTTAGCTAACTTTTCAATCCACACCTTATACCCCTGAACAGTCAATCCTTCTTTTTGACTAGGCGTAAAGAATTGAGACCCCGGCCCTTGTTGCAGCGTCGATGCCGTGGCATACTTCGGTATGAACACAATGGCACCTTCCGGCAACTCCCCGAAATCGACAGGCCACCGAAACGGCATTTGAGTACCATTGGTTATGCCAAGTTCCCTAGCCTCATGTGCACCTTTCCAGATTTCATCAATGGACAAAAGTATATCTGGAGCATTGTTTGTAATTGCGCTCGCATAAGCAATCACTGGACTTTGAGCAATAGTTCTTTGCATGTCATTTTTGATTTCCTGAGTTGCTTTGGATAGCGAAGTGGAACGGTTGGAATCTTTCTGGCCACATCCCGCCAGGAAAACGGAAACTGAGAGAACCCCGATTGTGATGATATTTTTCATAACGCGTGCTTGCTGCCTAGACGAAGAAAGCCATCGCCGACTCGCGGCGTGAACCACGACGGCGAAACGGCAAGCAACAACGGCGGCTGGCTCTGGCGGCTTAGACGGCATTTTTATCATCCTTCGATTCTTCAACAGTTCGTTGCTCAATAACCATGTCAGCGATATCCACAATCAAGATTGCGAGCCGGCGTAAAACATAAATCAAAGCAATCCATGTCAGGTGGAAAATCGCGAGCCATGGATGACCAAACCATATAATGGCAATCGAATAACCAATGACAGCAAGCATCGCGAAGACACTCAAGATCTCAATCCAAAGACGGAGCGTGTAGTTGGAACTCATGCGTTGGATCCGCTCCAAGTAACTTTTTTTGGTGTCCTCATTCATGTGGTTAAATATTTATGCCGCAAAGAAAATATACCTAAACTGCCGCCGACTCGCGACGTGAACTGCGGAACACGTAGCACGGTGGCAGCCAGCGCCAATGACTCCGGCGACTTAGGTGGCATCATGTGTCACTCCTACTAAAAGTTGAGTAATGACAAAGCCAGTAAAATGCGACGGCCACCAATCCAAATACTAGCGCTGCCAACCCCCAAACCAATGGCGACAGCACTACCGTCGTCCGCTCTTCCAAACGCCTCTCGCTGGCATCATTCCAAACGCAAATCATAAAAAAGACATGCAAGACTAAAATCGCCACCGTGAAACTGATGACGACTATATGGCTGTAAGCTCCGAAAACGTCCAATGAGAATAATGATGTCATATTTTCCATAAAGCTTAATGCCGTTTAGCGAAAAAAACTGGGCCACCGCCGACTCGCGACGTGAACCGCGACAGTGGAACTGCCAGCCCCATCAGAGGTTTTTGATTTCATAGGCCTCGTTTAAATCATCATCTTTTGACGGCCAATATTGGGCCAATCTCGTACAGTCTAAACTCAGTCTTCTGGTGACTATCAGAGATCCAACATTGTGAATTCCAATGAAAGCCCATCGCCTTAACACCAACCCAACAAATACTGTACCGCCCGCAATCAAGTCTCGGATGAGAGTCAAATATTTCCAGTGCGGCGATGACGGTGAGCAGTGTGATAATACTCCAGATGACTACACGTTCCTTTTTCATAATCGTATGATGTGGCCTATGGTCTTAATCCCACAAACACGGCCACCGAAGCCCGGGGTGGTTTTCTGTGTTCATGGCCAAATCCTTAGCCGTTTTCAAAAATCAGTCAACCTTTTATTGTCGAAAGCATGGATCTGGTTCGGCAGGTCGCAGCGCGAGGCGAGGGTGAAACGAGGATTGAGGATGGCAGGGGCTTCGTCCTCCGCCCTTGATTTGTAGGAGCCGAGGTGACGAGGCTCATTTTAATCCCAGTTGCAGGTTTTTAATTTGAGCCTCCTTACGTCGGCTCCTACATCCGGTCCGTCCGCGCCCCTTTTGAACCGCGCCGGGCCGGGCGCTGCCGTTATTGGCCGGACAAAAAATGTAAGATATTTGCCAATTTATCCGAGGCGCCGACGGGCCGGATTTTTTTATTTTCGTCTGCGTTTAACAAATGAGCCAGCCTCTCACGTGGTCCAATAAGTGGCGATGGTCGTCACCGGGTTTGACGTGGAACGGCCTGGCTCCCGAAACCAATAAAAGTATGCCCTCCGATAATCGCATCTCCGCCACCATCAGCGCCGCCGACAAAACCGCCGTGCTGGCCGCCATCCAAACCATCCGCACCAAACTGCCCTTCCTCGTGAATCTCACGCCCGATGAACGGAAGGGCCTGCCCAAGCTGGCCGACAAGACGCTGGCCTTCGACCAGAAATGCGCCGGGTACATGACGGCACATCCGGAACTCGTGCCCGGTTTTGTCAGCACCCCGGAACTCGCCAAGGACCGGACGCTGGTGGCGGATTTGAGCGACATCGCCCGCGAACTGGATCAGGTGGCGGAGGGCGTGAACGACTCCATCATGCTGGCGTCGTCCGAGGCTTATATGGCCGACCTGTCGTTTTATCAAAGTGTCCGCCAGGCGGCGCAGCGCGGCGTGGTGGGCATTGACGCAATTTATTCCGACCTGAACCAGCGGTTCCCCGGTCGTCCGACGGCGGCCGCCAAAGCGGCGGCAGCGGCCAAGGCCGCCGCGCCCAAGTGAAAAATCGCCAAAACGAGCGTTTTTTACACAAATAGCTTGAATAAAGACACTTGGAACCCGAAATAAGTCCTAAAAAACCACTAAAAGGTCTCTTCGGAGGGGTTTTAACTGGTCGCGCAGGGGTTAAAACCGGGATGGCAGGACTTAAAAGTGGTTCCAAGCAAATTAAAGGTCTTCCGGAAGGCATTAAAAGTGGTTCCGGAGGACTTTTAATTTGCCGGAAGCATCTAAAAAGTCCTCGGGGAGCAGTTAAAGGTGCTGCCGGAGGACTTTAAAGTGGTGGCCGGACACCTTTTACATTCTCAGCGCAACCAAATGGATTTCCGGAGCGACTAAAAAACATGAAATCAAATTCTGGTGGAGGAAAAGAAAATGCCCTTTGACCCGACCAAACCCGTGGAAGATTCCCCGCTGGATGCGGCGGAGATGCGCGGGCAGTTGAACGCGCTCAAGGCGCTCATTGACGCGCAGCAAAGCCAGCTCGCGGCGTGGCAGCAGCAGTTCGCGCCGCTGGTGCCGGTCTTGAACCGGGATGCGGGCGGGCATTGGACGCTGGCTTACGCGGGGCCGGCGCCGGGGCTGTGGCAGGTGTGGGCGCGGTATCCGGGCAGTGAGGCGTGGTCCAGTTACGGCGAGCTGAGTCCGGACGCTTTTCCCGCGACGGATGGCGACGTGGTGCCGGACGGCGCGGCGTGGTGGCAGATCCAAATGTGCGGCGAAGGCGATTATGGGAAACAAACCACGCCCTTCAGCAATGTCATTTCGTTTGGTCCGGTGCCGGCTTAATTATTGGTAGGGCGGGCGCTGCCGCGCCGCCCATTATTTGGGGCTGACCGGCAGGTCAGCCCTACCGATTACGGTGAAAGTTTTTCGCGGTGCGGCAAGTGGTCGCGGTTCCAGCGGACCAAGGCGGTGTCGTTTGTGTTCGTAAACAGAAAATGCAGCGTCGGTGATTCGACGTGCCCGTCGCAAAAGACAACGTTGCCTTTGCCTTGATGACGGGTAAGAATGTTCCCGTAATTCGCATTTTCTGCTACAGCTACACGCGACAAAACAATTGTTCCATCGAAACTGTCTCCTATTGCCATCATGTCACTTGGCGCGATTACGTCTGATTCAGTGATTGGTTTAAAATTGTGCGAAACTCGGCTATACACACCTCCTAGGCCAAGCCAATTGGTATAATTGGGAGCATTCTGGTCAACGCTGCCGCAGTTGTAGCCGTAGCTGCAAGGTGGAGAACCTAAAACATAAGATGTCCATTGAGCTGAAGGGCAAAGCCAAATCTCTTTCTTAAAATAATTTGTTTGAGGTTTAGAAATGCCAAATCCTCCTTGTTCCAGTTGGGCAATCCAGCTTCTATCATGATCGGGGTAGCCGTCATTTCTATTGGCATAAACCGTAGGATAACCATGATTATCAGCGAGGAAAACCTGCAACGCCGTACCCTGTTGATGCAAGTTGTTGACGCATTGAATCCGTTGAGCGTATTTCTTGCCGTGTGAAGTTGCCGGAAGCAAAAGCGCGGCAAGAATTCCGACGATGGCAATGACCACCAGCAATTCAGCCAGAGTGAACGCAGAGTCATTTTTATCTGTGTTCATCTGTGTCCATCTGTGGCCCAAAATTATCCCAGACTTTTCCGCAGCGTTTCCGCGATTTGAATGAACGCCTTGCCGGCCGCATGGTTCGGCGTGGAGACGACAATGGGCGTGCCGCGGTCGCCGCCTTCGCGGATTTCGGTGAAGATGGGCACTTCGCCCAGGAATGGCACGTTCTGCCGCGCGGCTTCCTCCTGGCCGCCGCCGTGGCCGAAAATTTCCACGCGGTCGCCGTTCGGCGCGGTGAAGTAGCTCATGTTTTCCACGATGCCCAGGATGGGCACGTTCACCTTGCGGAACATGGCGATGCCTTTGCGCACGACGCCGAGCGACGCTTCCTGCGGCGTGCTGATGATGACGCCGCCATCGAGCGGCACGGTCTGGCAGAGCGAGAGCTGGGCGTCGCCGGTGCCGGGCGGGAGGTCCACGAGCAGGAAATCAAGGTTGCCCCATTCGACGGCGAGGAGAAATTGCTGGATGGTCTTGGTGATCATCGGCCCGCGCCAGATGACCGGCTGGTCGTCGGTGAGCAGCAGCCCGATGCTCATGACTTTCACGCCATGATTGGACGGCGGCACGAGCTGCTCGGCGGCATTGACGGTGGGGCGCTCGTGAACGCCCATCATCAGCGGGATGCTCGGCCCGTAGATGTCGCAATCCAGGAGGCCGACCTTGGCGCCGAGGTGCGTGAGCGCGCAGGCGAGGTTCACGGAGCAGGTGGATTTGCCGACGCCGCCCTTGCCGCTGGCGACGGCGATGACGCGCTTCACGCCGGGCACGCCTTTTTGATTGGCGAACGCACCGGCGGCTCCGGCCGGCTGGCCGCCGGCGGGCTGGCGCACGTCCACGTGAACGTGGCTCACGCCGGGCAAGGCTTTCAAGATGCGCTCGGCCTCGGCCTTGATCTGCTGGGCGGCTTCGGGGTTGGGCGAGGTCAGTTGCAGGGTGACGCTCACCGCGCCGTTGGCGGCGGTGATGTCCTTGACGAGGCCGAATGAGACGATGTCGCGCGAAAAACCGGGATACTTGACGGCTTTCAGCGCGTTTTGAATGACTTCCGATGACAACATGGCGGACAGGTTGCCAGCGGCGCGGGCGAAGGCAAGTGGCTTCCTACTCGAACACGCTCAGCTCGCGGTTGGCTTTGCGGAGCTTGCCGGTCAGGTCGAGGCAAAGCTGCTCCAGCATTTTGATCTTGATGGCGGGATGGGATTCGCCCAGCGCCTGGAAATCCGCGAGCGTCAGCAGGTCGCATTCGACGTCCGTATCCGCGACGATGTTGGCGGAGCGCGGCGCGCCGTCGAGGAAGGCCAGTTCGCCGAAGGACATGCCCGGCGAAAACCGCGCGAGCCGGTGCCGCTCCTCGCCGGGGAGGTACACGTTGACATTTCCGCGCGAGAGAAAAAACACTTCGCGCGCCGCGTCGCCGGCGCTGATGATTTTATGGCCGGCCTTGAACGTGCGCGGCTGAAGCAACGGCTGGATGATTTTCAGCTCGGCCTCGGTCAGTTCCTTGAAGATGTGATAATCCGCCGGCTTGGCCCGGTAGCTGGAGGCCCGGGAATGGCGCGTGTGCTCGAGCAGGCAGCTCTCGCACCATTCGAGGGCGAGATCGTTGTCCGGATAGGTGACGAAGGCGCCGGCAAATTTTTCACCGAGCTTCTTTTTCATCATGCGGCGCAGGAGCGGCAGATGGTCGCAATGCGTGAAGAACACGGCCTTGTGACGGGCGCGCAGCTTGGCCAGGAGTGAATGCAGCAGGTGCCCCGCGCTTTCGTTGATGCTCAGGACGCGCTTCAGGTCGAGGATGAGAAACTGCAGGTCATCCGCCGCGGCCAGCACCTCGCGTAGCACCGGCTCGGTGGTGGCGAAGGCCAGGTGCCCCTGCAACTGGTAAACCTGCAATACTTTTCCCAGTTCGCGGAGATCCGCGCTCTCCTCCTTGGTGCGGACGTGGTTGGAATTGAAATCCGCCCCGGTGAAATTCAGGCGGATGGTGGACTGGCCGGTGGCCGGCGAGTTGAACAGGTGCAGGTCGAGGTGGCGCGACAATTCCTGGCAGACGCGGATGCCCCGGACGCTGTTGCCGAGCGGGTCGAGCCGCGGCGAAAACACCCCGATGCCGATCTGGCCCGGCAGCACCGCCAGCACGCCGCCAGCCACGCCGCTCTTGGCGGGGATGCCGACATTGTAAAGCCATTCGCCGGCATAGTCGTACATGCCGCAGGTCCCCATCACGCTCAGGACGCTCTCGACATATTCGCCGCGCAACGCCTGCCGGCCGGTGAGCGGGTTAATGCCGTGATTGGCCAGCGTCGCGGCCATGATGCCGAGGTCGCGGCAGGTCACGGAAATGGAGCACTGCTTGAAATACATCTCCGTCACAGGCGCGGGGTCGCCCTCCAGCTTGTCAAAGTTGCGGAGCATGTGGCCGATGGCGCGGTTGCGATGGCCGGTCTCGCTCTCGGAACGATACACAGTTTCATCCAGCTTCAATTCCCGGCCCGCATAAAGTGAAAACGTTTCCAGCACGCGCTTGAACCGCGAGGCCGGCGTCTTGCCCGCGATCAGCCCGGCGGTGGCGATCGCGCCGGCGTTGATCATCGGGTTGCGCGGGCGGCCCGAGCCGGGATCCAGGCTGATGGAATTGAACGCGTCGCCGGTCGGCTCCACGCCCACTTTTTCCAGCGTCGCCTTGCGGCCGTTGTCTTCCAGGGCCAGACCATAGACGATGGGCTTGGAAATGGACTGGATGGTGAATTCCTGCCGCGTATCGCCGACCTCGTAAACCGCCCCGTTCGCCGTGACCAGGCAGACGCCGAACCAGTCGGGATCCGCCTTGGCGAGTTCCGGGATGTAGGTTGCCACCTGGCCGCCATTGTCGGCGGCGCATTTGTGATGAAGTTCCTCGAGAAAATCCTGAATGGGGGAAACCAAGGCGGACGCGCTGTTATTCTTCATAATTAATGGTGCAACGAATTCCTTTTGATAGTCTGACTGCCTCCTACGGGCGACAAAATGGACCTTCCGGCCGGATCCGTCAAGCCGGTCGGACGGTTTTTCTTCGAATCGGTTTTCATTTGCGCAATGCCCGCTGAAATGGGAGATTGTCTGCCGATTTATAATTAGAATCATTCTAAACATGACGCAAAAAGCAAACCACGGTGCGGAACTCCTGGCCGAAAAATTTTCGCAGTTCGCAATCGCCGCGCCCGCGCCGAAATGGCTGGCGCCGCTGCGCAAGGCCGGCCTCGCCAGCTTCGCGGAGGCCGGTTTCCCCACGCTGCACGACGAGGATTGGCGCTTCACCAACGTGGCGCCGATCGCGCAACTGCCGTTCACGCTGGCCCGCGAGGCGGTGGTCAACGGCGCGGAGACCAGCCTGATTGACGAATCCGTCTTCGCCCGGCTCCCCGGCCACCGGCTCGTGTTCGTGAACGGATATTTCTCGGCCAAGCTTTCCCGCCTCCTGCCGGTGACCGGCGGCGTGCGGATTGAAAGCCTCGCCGCCGCGCTCGCGAACGATGCCGCGTCCATCGAGAAGCATCTCGGCCGCTACGCCCACCCGGCGAAGAACGCCTTTGCCGCCCTGAATCAGGCATTCTTCACGGACGGGGCGTTCATCTTTGTGCCCGCCGGCGTCACCGTGGCCGAGCCGGTGCAGTTGATCTACATCTCGTCCGCGAAACAGAACGGCGAGACCATCCTGCCGCGCAACCTCGTCATCGCCGGGGCGAACAGCAAACTGACCGTCGTGGAAAGCTACCTCAGCACCGGCAACGCCGCTTATTTCACCAACGCCGTGACGGAAATCCTCGCGGGCGACCACGCCGCCGTCGAGCACATCAAGCTCCAGGACGAAGCCCCCGCGGCGTTTCACATCGCGACGATCGCGGGCGAGTTCGGCCGGGCGAGCAATGTTACCGTCCATTCCTTCGCGCTCGGCGCCAAGCTTTCGCGCACGAACATCCGCACCAAGCTCGCCGGCGAAGGCCTGGAGTGCATCCTTAACGGCCTTTACCTGACCAAGGACGAGCAACTGGCCGACCATCACATGATCGTCGAGCACGCGCAGCCGCATTGCGCCAGCCACGAATATTTCAACGGCATCCTCGACGACAAGTCCAAGGGCGTTTTTCACGGCCGGATTTACGTGCATCCGATCGCGCAAAAGACGGACGCCAAGCAGACGAACAAGAACCTGCTGCTTTCCGACGACGCCACCGCCGACACCAAGCCCCAGCTGGAGATCTACGCCGACGATGTGAAATGCACGCACGGCGCGACCATCGGCCAGTTGAACCCCGAGAGCATTTTTTATCTGCGTTCGCGAGGCCTCGGGGCCGACACCGCGCGGCAGATGTTGATCCACGCCTTTGCCGGCGAAATCATCGAGCGCATCAAGTGCGAACCGGCGCGCGCGGTGGTCGATAAGCTGGTGTGGGACCGGTTGGAAGCTCAACCGCACTTGTTGGGGAAGTAATTTAACCGCTGAGACGCAGAGTATTAGGCTGCGAATAAAAGTTCTTCTCTGCGTCTTTGCGTCTCCGCGGTAAGATTGATTTATGTTCGACGACGTCAACGACCTTTATCAGCAGGTCATCCTGGACCACTGCAAGAAACCGCGCAATTTCCATGAGCTGCCGGCGGCAACCTGCTCTGCGCAGGGCCACAACCCGCTGTGCGGCGACAACCTCAAGCTCTTCCTCACGCTCGATGGCGACGTCATCAAGGATGCGAGCTTTGTCGGGTCCGGCTGCTGCATCTCCAAGGCCTCCGCGTCACTGCTAACGGACAACATCAAGGGCAAGACCCGGGCCGAGGCGGAAAAAACCTTCACCCAAGTGCATGACATGGTGATGACCGGCACGGTAAACGGCGACGTGGGCAAGCTGGCGGTGTTCGCCGGCGTCCATAAATATCCGGCCCGGGTGAAATGCGCGATCCTGGCGTGGCACGCGCTGGTGGGTGCGCTCAAAGGCGACGCCCAGCCGGTGACCACGGAATCCGAGCAGAACTGAAAGGCGTTTCGTCTTTCGGGTTATCAAGCCCATCCTCATTCCGGTGCCGGCCGGCGCTCCGGAACGGAACCGCACCGAAAACAAATCCCGCCGCGGTAAGCGATTTCTGTTGCCAGCGCGGCGGTTTGCTTTTAGTGTCGATTCAAAGCCCGAGGTTGAACATTTTTTATGTATTTCGGCGTTGATTACTATCCGGAGCAATGGGTCTTCCCCTATGCCGGCACGGCGGAAAATCCCGAGGCGCAATGGCAGCGCGACGCCGATCTCATGGTGACCGCCGGCTTCAACATCGTCCGCATCGGCGAATTTTCCTGGGGCCTCTGCGAAACGGAGGACGGCAAGTTCAATTTCGACTGGCTCAAGCGCGTGATGGATATCCTGGGTGCCAGGGGCATCCAGGTCATTCTCGGCACGCCCACCGCCGCACCGCCGGCCTGGCTGGCGCAGGCGCATCCGGAAATCCTCCCCGTGGATGAGAACGGCTGCCTTAAGCACGCCGGCACCCGCCGCGCCGCCTGCCTGAACAGCGATGTCTATTGGAACTATTCCAAGCGCATCGTAGAGCAGATGGCCCGCGCGCTCGGGAAACATCCGCAACTGGTGGCGTGGCAGATCGACAACAGCCTCGGCGGCCACTTCACCGAATCCTCGTTCAACGACGACACGCGCCGCGACTGGCACCTGTGGCTGGAGGCGAAGTTCGAAACCATCGAGCGCCTGAACGTGCGCTTGGGCCTGCGCCATTGGGGTCAGGTGGTCACCGCCTGGAATCAGGTGCCGATGCCGATGTCCGCGCCGACCCTCCACAATACCGCGCTCGTCCTGAACTGGAACCGGTTTTGCAGCGATACGATCGTTCAGTTCGTCAAAATGCAGGCCGATGTGCTGCGCGAAATCACACCCGACCGGCCGGTGACGACAAACCTCCGCGCGTTGCGGCATCGCTTCGACCATTTCGACCTCGCGGAGCAGCTCGACTTTGTCTCCATCGAAAGCACGGCGGCCATCAAAGCCAAGCCGGCGGAGATCGCCTGCGAGATTGACATGCTGCGCTCGCTGAAAAAGACCGGCGTCCGCACGCCGGACGGCGACAGCGGCTTCTGGGTGATGGAGCAAAAGGCGGGCAACGTAAACTGGCAGGATGTCAACTCGATCGTCCGCCCCGGCGTTTTGCGGATGTTTACCTACCAGTTGATCTCGCGCGGCGCGAACGCGATCCTTTATTTCCGCTGGCGCCAGCCGCGCACCGGCACGGAGCAGTTTCACGGCGCGGTCATGCCGCACAACCTGGAAAGCGGCAGCCGCCGGGTATTCGACGAGATTTCCCACATCGGCGAGGAACTGAAGCTGCTCGCGCCCGCGCTCAAGGACACGAAGGTATTGGCCGACGTGTGCATCCTGTATTCGCATGACAACGAATGGGTGCTGTCGCAACCGAACCAGCCGACCAAGTGCTTCAACCTGCGCGACCACATCCAGCTCATCTACAATGCGCTCCACGACCGGAATATCCTGGTGGATTTCGCGCGGCCGAACGAGGACATCTCGAAATACAAAATTGTCTTCGCGCCGTCGCTGCATCTCCTTTCCGGCAACGAGGCCGACCGGCTCAAACTCTACGTCCAGAATGGGGGCACGCTCATCAGCACCTTCAATACCGGGCTGGTGGACGAAAATAATATCACGGCGGACAACGGTTTTCCGCACGACTTGACGGATCTGTTTGGCCTCGAAGTGCAG
This sequence comes from uncultured Verrucomicrobia subdivision 3 bacterium, assembly GCA_903870815.1. Classification (GTDB taxonomy): domain Bacteria; phylum Verrucomicrobiota; class Verrucomicrobiia; order Limisphaerales; family UBA11358; genus UBA11358. Next base: position 11,127 of record CAIQEI010000112.1, on the reverse strand, counting down.
GAATTCGACATGCTACCGCCCAATGAGGACAACCATCTGACGTTCAAAGGCGCGTTCCAGACCAGTCACATGCATCCGGCCCGCGTCTGGTGCGACCTCATCGAGCCCAAGGGCTGCCAGATCCTCGCCGCTTTCGGCAAGGATTTTTACGCCGGCAAACCGGCCATCACGATGAATCTCTTCGGCCTCGGCAAGGCCATCTACGTCGGCACCCAAAGCCACCAGCATTTTTACCACGACCTGGTCGCGTGGCTCCGCCAGATGACGGCCTTGCATCCGCTCCTGAAAGTGCCGGAGAACATCGAGGTCTCGCTGCGCGTAAAGGAAGGTTCCCGCGTATTCTTCCTGCTCAATCATCAGGCTTCCCCGGTGCGCGTCCAGTTTTACAAGCCGATGCATGACTTCCTCACCGGCCAGAACATCGTCGGCAACTACGACCTCCCGCCGCACGGCGTGCTCGTAATCGACGAGCATCCCGACATCAAATCCGCTGGCTAAAAGGGGGGATTTCCTGTTTCCTTTGCGCGGTGAATTTTCTGAACCTTTTCCTCGGCGGGCTCGCCACCCTAAGTTTTTTCCTAGCGTTCTGGCAATGGTTCGCCGCGAGCCGGTTTCCGCTGCATCGGAACAACGCTGTTCCCGGTTTTGCGCCGGCGGTCTCCATCCTGAAACCGGTCAAAGGCGCCGATCCGTCCACCCGCGAATCGCTGCAAAGCTGGCTCCGGCAGAATTACGCCGGGCCGGTCGAGGTCCTCTTCGGCGTCTCGGATACGGACGATCCCGTCTGCGAAATCATCCGCGCTCTGCTGGTCGAAAATCCTGCTGCCAACGCCCGGCTCGTCGTTTGCTCCCATCTGGTCGGCGCCAACACCAAAGTCGCCAAGCTGGTCCAGCTCGAAAAACTGGCGCAGCACGACCTGATCCTCATCTGCGATGCCGACGTGCGGGTGGCGGCGGATTTCCTCGCCAGCTTGGTGGCGCCGTTGCGCGATGAAAAGATTGCGCTCGTCAACTGCTTCTACCGGCTCGCCAACCCGGTGACCACCGCGATGCGCTGGGAGGCGGTCGCCGTCAACGCCGATTTCTGGAGCCAGGTGCTGCAGTCCGCCACCCTCAAGCCGATCGATTTCGCCCTCGGTGCCGCGATCCTGCTGCGCCGAGAGGCGCTGGTGCAAGCCGGGAATTTCGCCGCGCTTGTCGACTGCCTCGCCGACGATTACCAGCTCGGCAATCGCATTGCAAAATCAGGCCGGACCATCGCGCTTTGCCCCATCATCGTGGAATGCTGGGACGCGCCGATGAACTGGCGGCAGGTCTGGAATCACCAGCTCCGCTGGGCGCGCACCATCCGCGTCTGCCAGCCGCTGCCCTACTTCTTCAGCATTCTGGCCAATGCCTCGCTGTGGCCGTTGCTGTGGCTTCCGGTCTCGTTCGCCGCGTCCACATCCGTTTGCGCGCCGCTGGCGGCCGTGGTTTTTTTGCTGGCGCGGATCGGTTTCGCGCAAAACCTGCAACGCCGGTTCACCCCGGAACGGAAACTGGTTTCGCCCGCCTGGCTGGTGCCTTTGAAGGATATGCTGAATACAGCCATCTGGCTGGGCGCCTTGACGGGCAATACCGTTGAATGGCGGGGACGCAAGTTGAAGCTGCACCGGGAGGGCACCTTGATTTTTGAAGATGGTGGGCGCTGAGGGATTCGAACCCCCGACCTTCTCCGTGTAAAGGAGCAGCGCTACCACTGCGCCAAGCGCCCAAACTGGTGGAATGGTGCCAGCGAGTGGAATCGAACCACTGACCTCGGGCTTATGAGTCCCACGCTCTAACCAACTGAGCTACGCTGGCCACCAAAACGGCCTGTCATTGTGCGAACATTTTGCTTCCTGTCAAACCGGGAATTGCGCCAGTCTTCCCCCGTGACCAGGCTGCCCCGCAACTTTTATGACCGCGACACGGTCCTCGTCGCGCAGGAATTGCTGGGAAAATGGCTCGTCCACCACGCCGGCGGCGTTGAGCGCGTGGGCAGAATCGTCGAGGTCGAGGCGTATCTCGGCGAACACGACCTCGCGGCGCATTCATCCAAGGGGTTGACCAAGCGCACCCGGACCATGTTCGGCCCGCCGGGTTTTGCCTACGTTTATTTGATCTACGGCATCCATCATTGCCTGAACGTCGTGACCGAACCAGCCGGCCACGCCGCCGCGGTTTTATTGCGCGCTGTCGAACCGGTGAAAAATGTGACGGGCCGCACACAGGGCCCGGGACGGCTTTGCCGCGCGATGAGTATTGACCGCCGCCTGAACGCGCATGATCTGCTTAGCGACGATTTATTCATCGCCCAACCGGAAGCCGGGGAAGGATTTGCCATCGTCAAGCGCTCGCGCATCGGCGTGGATTATGCGGGCCACTGGGCCAAACGGCTCCTGCGGTTTTACATCAAAGGCAACCCGTTCGTCTCGCGTCCTTAAACTTTTTCCGCACCGGGGATTTCTTTGCGCGATTGCACCACCAGATCCACCAGGCCGTATTTCTTCGCTTCCTCGGCGCTCATGAAATTGTCGCGGTCGCAGTCCTTTTCCACCTGCTCGATAGTCTGACCGGTGTGCTTCGCCAGAATTCCGTTCAAGGTGTTTTTCAGCTTGAGCATGTGCTTCACGCGGATTTCCACGTCGCTGGCCTGCCCTTCCGCCCCGCCGAGCACCTGGTGGATCATGATGTTGGAATTCGGCAGTGCAAACCGCTTGCCCTTCGTGCCGGCGCACAACAGCACCGCGCCCATGCTCGCCGCCTGGCCGATGCAATAGGTGTTCACGTCGCAGGTCATGTATTGCATCGTGTCGTAGATTGCCAGCCCCGCCGTCACGCTGCCGCCGGGTGAATTGATGTAGAGATGAATGTCCTTCTTCGGGTCGGCCATCTGCAGAAACAAAAGCTGTGCGATGATGACGTTGGCCACATTGTCATCCACCGGCGTGCCCAGAAACAGTATGCGGTCCACGAGCAGCCGCGAGTAGATATCCCAGCTGCGCTCGCCGCGCGCCGTCTGTTCGACCACGATGGGAACGAGAAAATTATTCATCCGGAATAACTACCCCATTTTTGCCGCAAGTAAAGTTACAAACCGAATTCCCGCCCGGGCGCCCGAGGCGCGAAGCCGTGGCAAAATATTTTTCTTATGCGCTGGGGCACCGGTGCGTGTGGTGAATCCCCCAGATTAACCCAAACGCGCTCGCAAAATCCGCCGGTTTCTCGTTTACCCACTTCGTCACCTCTCCGGGCGCGAACCATGCGCCCGTCTCAATCTCCTCGGGGTGGAGGGTGAAGGGCCCTTCGCTTTCGCAGCGGTAAATCCAGCAGAATTCCTCGCCCGTCTCCGGGCAGGCCTCAATCTTGAAAAGCCGCGGTGGCGGCGCCGGCAGGCGCAGGCCGATTTCCTCGCGCACCTCTCGCACCGCGCAGGCATCGTAATCCTCGCCGGTGTCCAGATGGCCGGAAGCTGACGAATCCCACTTGCCGCCGGCGATGTCCTTCTTCATGGAACGCTTCTGGAGAAACACCTCGCCGCGCGCATTGAACACCAGCACATGCACCGCGCGATGCTTCAAGCCCAGCCGGTGCACCTCGCGCCGGGTGCCCTGCCCGACCACCTCGTCGCGTTCGTTGACCACATCAAAAATTTCTTCGCTCACGCAGCGGAAAATAAGCGTGAATGACCGCGCCGTCGAAATCTTTTTTCAACCCGCCGGCGGCCCGGCTTGGGTTGCGCAAATCATTGGTTTCCACCGCTTTTTCGGTTCCGATTTCATTTGCCAGAACCGGGGCTTGGAATTAAGTTGGGGCTCGTAATTATCAAATTTATCATGTCAAACGTCGCTAAAGAATCATCGTCGGCGAGTGATTTGCTGAAGAACTCCACGCTGTACCGCGAGTTTCAGGCGGAACGCGAGGAAATCCTGCGCCACAAGTGGATCGAATCCGAAAAGGCAGGTCATGACATCGGTTTTGAGCGCGCCCTCACGGACTGGATCATCAAGCACCGCGCCTCCTGGCGCAAATCCCGTCAGGCCGCGCCCAGCAACTAGATAAAACCAACGTTCCTTTAACGCCACCCTGCGAGGTGACTAAGGAAAAATGAAGACCAAGACAAAATCGCGAACCAGCCCCGCCGGACGGGAGCAGTTCGTGATTTTTTATATCCAATCATCCTCATCGTCGTCCTCCGGCTCATCCGCAATGACATCTTCGAAGATAAGAATGACGATGAACATGAGGAAGATTTTCCACCATGCCTGACGCCACTGTCATCCTCGACGCCACGGCGATCCAGCGCGCGCTCACGCGCATTGCGCATGAGATCGCCGAGCGCAACGAGCGCAGCGCCGAGGTCGCGCTGGTCGGAATTCCGGTCGGCGGTGATCACCTGGCGGCCCGGCTCGCCAAAATCCTCGCCGGTATCTGGAACCACGCCGTGCCCGTGGGCATTCTCGACACCACGATGCACCGCGACGACCTGGACGACCGCGTCGCGCCGACCGTGCATCCGACGGATATTCCCTTCGATGTGACCGGCAAGACGGTGGTACTCGTGGACGACGTGCTGTTCAGCGGCCGCACCACCCGCGCCGCGATGGATGCGCTGAACGATTTCGGCCGGCCCAGGAAAATCCAGCTGGCCGTGCTGATTGACCGCGGCCACCGTGAACTGCCCATCAAGGCGGATTTCATCGGCAAGAATGTGCCGACGTCCTTGGATGAAAAAATTTCCCTGCTGCTCACCGAGGCGGGCGCGGAGAAGGACCAAGTGATTTTGCAGAAACGTTGAAAAGTTAAATTGTTACCTGGTTAAATCGGGTGCGCGGTTCGCGCGGCAACCATTCAACGGTTTAAGCAGGTAACAATTCAACAAATTATGGCCTGGACCAAAAAACATCTGCTCGACATCGAGTCGCTCACGGCGGACGAAATCACCACCGTGCTGGACACCGCGCGCGGCTTCAAGGCGGTCGGCGAGCGGGCCATCAAGAAAGTTCCCGCGTTGCGCGGCAAGACCGTCGTCAACCTCTTCGTCGAGCCGTCCACGCGGACGCGCATCAGCTTTGAACTCGCGGCCCAGCGGCTCTCCGCCGACATCGTGAATTTCTCCGCCGAGGCGTCGTCCTTCAAGAAAGGCGAGACGCTCAAGGACACCGCGCTCAACCTCCAGGCGCTCAACGCCGACTTCATCATCATCCGGCACAGCGCCAGCGGCGCGCCGCATTTTCTCTCGCGCGTGCTGGATGCGCACGTCATCAATGCCGGCGACGGCGCGCACGCGCATCCCACGCAGGCGCTGCTCGATTGTTTCACCATCCGCGAGCGCAAGGGGAAAATCGCCGGGCTGAACGTCACCATCCTCGGCGACATCCTTTACAGTCGCGTCGCGCGCTCGGACATCTGGGCGCTGACCAAGCTCGGCGCGAAAGTCACCCTGTGCGGCCCGTCCACGCTCGTCCCGAAAACCTTTGAGCGGATGGGCTGCCGCGTGACCCACGACGTGGATGAGGCGATTCGCGACGCGGACATCATCAACCTGCTGCGCATCCAGCACGAACGCCAGCGCAAGACGATGTTCCCCAGCATCGGCGAATACACGCAGCTCTTTGGCCTGAACCAGAAGCGGCTGGCCAAGACCAAGCCCGACGCGCTTATCATGCATCCCGGCCCCATCAACCGCGGCGTCGAGATTGACAGCGAGATTGCCGACAGCAACCGCTCGGTGATCCTGGAGCAGGTGACGAACGGCTTGGCCGTGCGCATGGCGGTCTTGTTCCTCGTGAATGGCGGCAAAGTCCCGGCCGAAACGTCGAACTGAAATTCATCCTTTGCGCGACGCAAACAGTCCCACGATTACCGCCGCCAGTGCGCCAAGAAAAGTACCCGCGGCCGCCCCCAAGGCGATATTCAGCGGTTTGTTTGGTCTGCATGGTTGCATCGCCGGCTCTGCCCGGTCAGTGATTTCTGCCTTGATACTTTTTTTAGCGGCATAATCCAGATAAGATCCCGCCACGGCGTTGGCCACCGCAGCGGCTTCCCGCCGGTCATCACTATAAACGGTGATCGCTATCAGCTTGGTGCCGCGAACCGGTGCTAGGCTTAAACGTCCCTTCAGGATTTCCAATGTCTCCGTAGTCTTAAGAGTTTCACCATTGAAATATTTCTTTCCCCATTCGACGTTCAAATTTAGCTTGGCGATGACCGGTTCAAGCACGAGTTGGGACTGGATAATTTCGAATTCCGTCTGGATAAAATAGGGATCGTAGGCATTGGTGCTCGAAATCGAAGCGTCCACCTTCACTCGCGCGGTGCCGGCAAATGACTCTGGCAAAACGAAGGTCACGGCCGTGGCAATAATCACCGTGATGAGAAATACGGTAATGAACACGGCCACCGCGGCGGCCATCGGCGTCCGGTGACCCGACGAACGCCCGGCGGGAAAAACGGGAGGTGTCATGAGCTTTTTAGTATCTTAAAGCTCCGCTTGCTGCGATAAAAATCCAACCCCCGTTACCTGACGAAGTTCAAGCACCACCGCTGGCCGCCAATTCCATCACCATTGCGACACCTGAAGACGTGCCCAGCCGCGTCGCTCCGGCCGCGATCACCGCCAGCGCCGTCTGCGCGTCGCGGAGGCCGCCGGCCGCCTTCACGCCGAACTTCGGGCCGACCGCCTCGCGGAGCAGTTTTACATCGGCAATCGTCGCGCCGCCGGTGCCGAAGCCGGTGGACGTCTTGACGAAATGCGCGCCGCTCTCGACAATGAGCTGGCAGGCGCGAATCTTTTCCGCGTCGGTCAGGAGGCAGGTCTCGATGATGACCTTCACCGTCCGCTCGTCGGCGGCTTCCACCACGTCCACGATTTCGCGGTAAACGAATTTATCCTCGCCGGCCTTGAGCCGCGCAATGTTCAGCACCATGTCGATCTCGTGCGCGCCGTCGTCGATGGCCGTCTCCGTCTCGAAGCGTTTCACGTCGCCGGCCATCGCGCCGAAGGGGAAGCCGACCGTGCTGACGACCTTCACCTCGGAGCCGTCGAGAAAATCGCGCGCGGCGACGACCCACGAGCCGTTGACGCAGACGGAGAAGAACTGGTGTTCGACGGCCTCGACGCAAAGCCGCTGGATCTGCTTGGCGCCGGCATCGGGCTTGAGCAGCGTGTGGTCAATGAATGCAGCGAGTTGCGCGGGCAAGAGACTCATGGCGATCAAACCTGCAGCAATTTGATCTGCTCGTTCTCTTTCGCCGCCGCTTCGCCAAGGGTTTGGGTCTGTTTGCGGCGGCGTTCGATGATGTGCTTGTCCAGGAGCGGGTCGTAGGCCACGGGATAATGGCCGTCGTAGCAGGCCATGCAGAAAGCCTCTTTTTTCTGGCCGGTGGCCGCCACCATGCCGGCCTGGGAGAGATAATGCAGCGAGTCGGCGTTCAGATATCTGCGGATTTCGTCCACGGTGTTGTTCGCGGCCATCAGCTTGCTGCGGTCGGGGAAATCAATGCCATAGACGCACGGGTTGGTGTGCGGCGGGCAGCTCACCGCCACGTGAACTTCGCGCGCGCCGGCTTCCTTGAGCGTCTTCACCCGCGTCTTGCACGTCGTCCCGCGCACGATGGAATCGTCCACGATGACGACGCGCTTGTCCTTCACCAGCGACTCGATGAGGTTCAGCTTCACGCGGACATTGAAGTCGCGGATGAGCTGCGTGGGCTGGAGAAAACTGCGGCCGACGTAATGGTTGCGGATGAACGCCATCTCGTAGGGGATGCCGGATTCCTCGGAATAGCCCATGGCGGCGCACACGCCGCTGTCCGGCACGGGGATGACGAGGTCCGCTTTCACGCCGTGTTCGCGCGCGAGCTGGCGGCCCATGGCCTTGCGGACTTCATAGACGCTATGGCCGTTGATGACGCTGTCGGGCCGGGCGAAATAAACGTATTCGAAAATGCAAAAAGCGCGCTTCTGGTGCTCGGGCCAGGCCTGGATGCTGGTCAGTCCCTTGTCGTTGATGATGACGATTTCGCCCGGCTCGACGTCGCGGATGAACTGCGCGTGGATCAAATCCAACGCGGTCGTCTCACTGGACAATATGTACGCCCCTTCCGCCGTGCGGCCGATGGACAGCGGACGGAAACCGTGCTGGTCGCGCGCGCCGATGAGCTCCTTCTCGGTCATGATCACCAGCGAATAGGCACCCTCGATGCGGCGCAGCGTGTTGACGAGGGAATTGGCGACGCCGCCGATTTCCGGCTGCGCCAGCATCATGATGATGATCTCGCTGTCCACGCTCGTTTGGAAAACCAGGCCGCGGCTTTCGAGTTCGTCGCGGAGCTCGGCGGCGTTGGTCAGATTGCCGTTGTGCGCGACGGCTATCTGGCCGCGCGCACACTCGACGGTGAGCGGCTGGGCATTGCGGAGATTGGACGTGCCGGTGGTCGAGTAGCGCGTGTGGCCGATGGCGCGGTCCCCGACGAGGTCATGGAGTATTTTCGGGTCATTGAAAATCTGCGGCACGAGGCCCATGCCATGGTGCTTGTAGAATTTGCCCTCGTGGCAGGTGACAATGCCGGCGCTTTCCTGGCCGCGATGCTGGAGGGCGTACAGCCCGTAATAAGCGAGTTCGGCGGCGTTCGGATGGCCGAAAACGCCAAAGACGCCGCAATAATGTTTGGGATAATTTTGTGGTTGGTTGTGCATCGCGCGCCGCTGAATTTGAGCAAAGAAAAGCGCTTTGTGCAAGGTGGAACCAATTTTTCTGCCGCGTGGTTTTCAAAACCGGAATGGTCATTTGGGCGGTTGGTGAAGCGGTGCGATGTTTTTTGCCTCAAGCGGAGCTTATGGAAATTATTTCCGGCCCGGGCTCGGTGATGGCATAATCCAAGCGCATGGCCAAAAAAAATTCGTTGATCCGTCCGCTGGTTAGCGACCTGCACCCGTATGTGCCGGGCGAACAGCCCAAAATCAAGGGGCTGATCAAGCTCAACACAAATGAGAATCCATATCCGCCGTCGCCGAAGGTGCTGGCGGCGGTCCGGGGGGCGGTAGATGGGCGGCTGCGGCTGTATCCGAACCCGACGGCGGAAAAACTCCGGGTGAGGCTGGCCAAGCTGCATGGCTGCCAGCCGGAAAACATCATCGTCGGCAACGGCTCGGATGAATTGCTGGCGCTCGCAGTGCGGGCGTTTGTGGAGCCGGTTTCGGAGGGAAGAGTTCCCCGAGCCCCCAACCAAAATATATCAGGGATTCGGGGAACTCGCCCCTCCGAGATGGTGCAGTATTTCACGCCGAGCTACTCGCTGTATCCCGTGCTGGCGGACATCCATGGCGCGGCGAAAAATGCCGTGCCGCTCAATCCGGATTTCAGCCTGCCGGGCGTCCCGGAATTAAAACGCGGAGGCCAATGGCGATTTGACGCCGGACTAACATTGGTGACGACGCCGAACGCGCCAAGCGGACACGGTTACCAGACCGTGGAGCTGGAAAAACTTTGCCGTGCCCAGACCGGCGTGGTCGTGCTGGATGAGGCCTACGTGGATTTTGCCGGGGTAAACGCGCTCAAGCTGGCATTGAAATTTCCCCACGTTTTGGTGGCGCGGACATTTTCCAAGGCGTATTCGCTGTGCTTCCAGCGCGTCGGATATTTTGTCGGTCACGCGGAATTGATCGCGGCGCTGGACAAGATCCGCGACAGCTACAACGTGAATGGCCTCGGCCAGATCGCCGCCGAGGCGACGCTGGCGGATTTAAAATTCTATCGCGCCAATTTCCAAAAAATCATCTCGACGCGCGCATGGTTGACCCGCGAGCTGACCCTGCTCGGTTTCCGCGTGTTGCCGAGCCAGACGAATTTCATCCTGACCAAACCGCCGCTGTTTCCAGCCCAAGCATGGCTGGAGCAGTTGCGCGACCGGAAAATTCTGGTGCGCTGGTTTAGTGCGCCCGAGGTGAAGGACTATTTGCGCATCACCATCGGCACACCGGCGGCGGCGGCGGCTTTGGTCAAGGCGGCGCGGAAGATTTTGACGTCCGCTTGATCCTGATCGTTTTCCTGCCAAAACCAGATTTAGATGATGGTTGCGATGTCCGCACCAAAACCTTTGCTTTGCGCAGGGCACGCTTTTTGCTAGAAACGCGCTGTGTATTTGGAGTTTTACGGATTAAGGCAGGCACCGTTCGACATCACGCCGAACCCGCGCTTTCTTTTCCACAGCAATAAACACCGCGAGGCGTTCAACCACCTGCTCTATGGCATCCGCGAACGCAAGGGGTTTGTGCAGCTCACGGGCGAAGTGGGCGCGGGCAAGACGACCTTGTGCCGCGCGTTGCTGGAGCAGCTGGACGGGCATTTTTCCACGGCGCTGATCCTGAACCCGGTGTTGAGCGGCGATGAACTGATGAAGGCCATCGCCACGGAATACGGCCTGGAGGTGAAAGGCAAGGACCGGCTGGAAACCATCGCGACTCTCAGTGATTTTTTACTGAAGCAGACGCTGGCCGGCCGGGAAACGGTGCTGATCGTGGACGAGGCGCAGAACCTGACGGAAGATTTGCTGGAACAAGTGCGGCTGATTTCCAATATCGAAACGGATGACCGCAAGCTGCTGCAAATTGTTTTGATGGGCCAACCGGAACTGCGCGACCGGTTGAACAGCCCCCGGTTGAAGCAGCTGCGCCAGCGCATCACGGTCCGATATCATCTGAACCCGTTAACCTGCGCGGAAGTCGGCCTGTACATTCACCATCGGCTCGCGCTGGCGGGTTCGCGCGGGATGCCGGGCTTCACCACGCCGGCGGTGTGGCGGGTGTACCGGTACAGCGGCGGCATTCCGCGGCTTGTCAACGCGCTCTGCGACAAGGCGCTGCTGGCCGGATTTGTCGAGCGCAGCAACCGCATAAACTACCGGATGGTCGGCCGCGCCATCCGTGAACTGGAAGGAGACATTCACGCATGAGCCTCATCAATGATGCCTTGAAGCGTGCCCGGCAAGTTCCGCCCCAAATCCCGCAAAATGTCCTGCCGCCATTACCGCCCGTCGCCGGCCGGCCGGCGACGGGCGGTAATGGCGGCAGGACATTTTGCGGGATTTGGGGCGGAACTTGCC
>CAIQEI010000111.1 GCA_903870815.1 uncultured Verrucomicrobia subdivision 3 bacterium | reverse complement strand
TGCTTTTTTCACCGCGATCCGCCTCCCGCAGGATGCGAATCTTGTCTTCCGTCGTGTATCGTTTGCCTTTCATGCGTCTGGTCCTTTCTTGCGTCTCAGACTAACACATCAGGTGGCCCGAAAAAGTGAAGTCACGTCAGAAGTTATAGTAGAGAAGAAGAGGAACAGCCCCCCGAGGGGGGCTGGCGGCGCGAAAAAATCGCGCCGTTTCACCCCGGCCGAAAAGCTTAAAGCCGTCCGGTTGTATCGGGAGGAAGGGTTTAGCATGGCCTTGGTCAGCCAGGAATTGGGGATCAGCAAGGGCAGCGTGGAGCATTGGATCAAAGCGTATGAGCTCGGCGGTGAGGCGGGCCTGCAATCGAAGATGGGAGGCAGACGCAAGGCCCGGTTGCCAGCCCCCATCACCGAAAAGATCATCGAGCTCAAACAGGAGAACCCCACGTTCGGCATCAAACGCATCAGCCAGGTATTACGCCGGTGTTTCTTTTTACCGGCCAGCCCGGAGACCGTGCGGCAACGGTTACACGAGGCGGAGTTGATGACCGAGCGTCCGCCGCGCAAGCAGCGCAACATGGTTCGTCCCCGCTTCTTCGAGCGGGCCACGCCCAACCAGATGTGGCAGACGGATATCTTCACCTTCCGGCTGGGCGGACGTTACGCCTATGTCATCGCCTTCATGGACGATTACTCGCGGTTCATCGTGGGGGCGGACCTTTTCCGCAGTCCCACGGCGCAGGCGGTGATCGAAGTCTATCGCGTGGCGGCCGGCGAGTTCCAACCACCCAAGGAGATGCTCACCGACAATGGTCGGCAATATACCTCATGGCGGGGCACCAGCCGGTTCGAGGCCGAACTACAAAAAGACCGGGTCGCGCACTTCAAATCGCGGCCGCAACATCCGATGACGCTCGGCAAAGTGGAACGCTTCTGGTCCACCATCTGGCAGGAGTTCCTCGTCCGGGCCCAGTTCGACAGCTTCGAATCGGCCCGGGAACGGATTAAACTCTGGATCAAATACTACAACCACAAGCGGCCCAATCAGGGTATCGAAGGCCTGTGTCCGGCGGACCGCTTCTTTGAGATCCAAGCTGAACTACGGAAGACCATCGAAACCGGCATCCAGGAAAATCTTCTGGAGCTGGCCTTGCGCGGCAAACCCCAGGCGCCGTTCTACATGGTCGGACGCATGGACGGCCAGTCCGTCGTGCTCCGGGCCGAGAAGGGCAAACTCAAACTCAGTGTCAGCGATCAACAAAACAACGAACAAGAACTTACTTATGACCTCAACCAAAATAATGAACAGCGAAAAGAAGGAACGGAAAAAGCGAACCAGTCCGCCGGCTTACCCGGCCCAGGACAAAGTGCAGGCCGTGTTGGCAGTGTGGACGGAACGGTGCAAACCGGCGGAAGTCTGCCGCCAGTTGAACATCAACTGGATTACGTTCAACCACTGGCAACGCCGGGCGATGGAGGGGATGCTGCAAGCCTTGGAAAGTCGGGTCAATCTGACCAAGGGCGAAGCCTTGAGCCCACGCCTACAGGCTTTGCTTCAAAACCAGCACCGGTCGGCGACAGTGACCAAGTTCACCAGTCGGCTGGACCAGATAAACAAGCTTGCCAACCCCGCCTCGACTCCGGCAAAAACGGAGTAAATGAATGCCAAAGCCAGGCAGCGGGCGGAGCTGATCTTCAAGGTTCGCTCCGACCAAATGACGGCGACCGAGGCAGCACAGACGCTGGGCATCTCCCGCCAGCAATACTACCAGTGGGAACAACGGGCGTTACAGGCCCTGTTATCAGCACTGGAGGATCAGCCGACGGGACGGCCCAAGACGCCAACGGACCCGGAGAAGGAATCGCTCCAACGCCGGGTGCAACAACTGGAGCAACAGGTGCAACGCCAGCAGGAACGCGAACAGTTGCGCCAGCTCTTGAACCAATGGGAACAGCGGACGGATCTCCCACCCGCTAAAAAAAACCCCAGATGATCCGCCAAATCCTGCACCAGCTCGACTCCATGAAAATGAAAAGTCAGACCCCGTGGCGCCAGTTGTGCGACGAGCTGCCTTACGCCAGCGTCATGCGCTGGCGTCAGCGGCAACGGCAGGGCCTGCCCGTGTGGCAGGCTCCCGGTCCGAAAAAATCAGTGCCGCTGGACTGGACGGAGTTTTATCCGCTCCTACGCGAGTTGAACCCCGGCCGGTTGCGGACAAAAGGCACCGGTGAACTGTTAAAACAGTTCGCCGATCGCCTGTCCCGGCGTCAACTCCGGTCGCTGGTGCAGGATTATCGGCGGGATCTCCTGCTGACCATGAAACACATCCACTGGCTCAAGCCGGGACTGGCCTGGTCCATTGATGCCACCGAATACGGTGACGGCGGGCAAATCATCCCCGTTCAAGACCTCGCCTCTCGCCACCGGTTCCGGCCGCTGGTCACTGACCGGCTCAATGGCGGCCAGATCGCCGCCCACCTCGAACGCCTGTTTCGTCAACACGGCCCGCCGTTGTTCCTCAAACGGGACAACGGCTCGCCCTTCAATAATGAGCAGGTGGATGCGGTCCTGGCCCGCTTCGGCGTGCTGGCCTTGAACAATCCACCCCGTTATCCGCGTTACAATGGCGCGGAGGAAAAAAGCATCCGCGACTTGAAAGCGGCGTTGGATCAACGCCGGCAGACCGCCGGCCAAGTCCCAAAAGATTTTGCCCTGCTGGTGGAAGTCACCGCCCATGAGCTCAATCACCGTTCCCGGCGCTGCCTCAATGGCCGCACCGCTTGCGCCGTCTTCCATGACGACGCCCTGAAACTGCGCTGTACCAAACGGCAGCGCCAAACCATTTTCCGGTTGCTGCTCGCCCAGTTCGGAGCGATGATCGGGAAAACGACGAATGGCCGTCACCTCAAACCCGCCACGGCGTGGCGGGTCACTGTGGAAGCCTGGCTCCGCTGCCAGGGTCTGATTACCGTCCGTCAAAACCAGAAACCAAATGTGTCAACCACTTTTACCAAATGTTGGTCTCACAATTAACTTGGTCGCACAAATCCACCGGTAGCGGCAATAACCAAAACAGCCTGAACCTCATCTTCAGCGGCGTGGCCGCCGACCTCACGTTCAAATTTTGATCAATCGCAAACCAACCAACAAAAGAAAGAAAACAAAATGAAGACCATGAATCAAACCAACTCCCGCCGCCTGCCGTTGCTGGCGGCCATCACCCTCGCCGGCGCCATGATGCTCGGCCTCACCGCGTGCAGCACCACCCGTCAGGCTCGCAGCGTGACGGACTCCGGCTTCCTCGGCGACTACTCGCAGCTGACGAAAGGAACCGGCGACCAGGCCCAGCTCCGATATATCGCCCCCAACGTGGACTGGAAGAAATACACCAAGGTCTATATTGAGCCGGTGGAATTGTGGAAGGGCGACGACAAGGATTCCCCGCTCGGCAAGCTCTCCAAGGAGAATCAGGACCTGCTGACCAGCCTGTTCTATACCGAGCTGAACAACGAGCTGCAAAAGAGCTTCACGATCGTCACCGCCCCGGGCCCGAACACGCTGGTCGTACACACGGCCATTACCGAGGCCGAGAAATCCGCGCCCGTGCGGAATCTGTTGACGACGATTGTGCCGTTTGGCATCGCCGCCAACATTCTCGTCACCGCCGCCTTCGGCTCCGGCATCGGGGTCGGCCAAGTGCAGGTTGAGGGCGAATTGCTGGACGGCCAAACCAACCAGCGGCTCGCCGCCGCCGTGGACCGCCGCGTCGGCACCAAGGCGCTCCGCACCAAATTCGACGGCTCCTGGGGCGACGTGAAGCTGGCCTTTGCCTACTGGGCGTTCCGGCTGGAAGCCCAGTTGATCGACTTCCGCACCGGGACGGACAACGACAGCAAGCTCTAAGCTGACGGCCAGTCTAAATTATCGCGACGCCGGTCTGCGGAAAAGTTTTCCCAGACCGGCGTCTTTGCATTAAGCTGCCGCCCGATTGAAGCCGTGGTGAACCCCCAAAAAATTCGCGCCGAAGAAATCCAAATGAACCAACCGACCCAGCCGCACCGACGCGCGAACAAGACAGGCCCCCGCATTTGGTGCCGGCCCGCCCTGCTCGGCCTGGCGCTGCTCACGCTGGCGGCGGCGGGCTGCTCGATGCTGAAGTTTCCCAGCTCGCAACCCAAGGCGCAGGTGGATTCGCTGCAACTCACCAACCGCCCGACGGGGCCGGTCACGCTCGAGGTATTGCAGGCTCAGGTCATGCGGTTTGCCGACACCTATGTCGCCACGGTCGCCCAGGCCTGCGACGATACCATGGGCAAGGCCACCAACACGGAGATGCGCACCGCGCTGCTGCGCTGGAAACTCGGCCAGGCCACGTCCGCCTACACGGACGCCTCCGGCCAGAACCCAGCGGTCAACGCGCTGGACCTGCTCGTGCTGGTCAGCATGGCGCGCATCGTCGTGGAAGACTACGGGGTGGAGACCTACGGCGACGCCATCCGGCCGCTGCTCGAAACCCAGCGCGGGCTGGAAACGAACGTCTGGACGCTTGCGAGCGGCGTGCTCAAGCCGGAACAAGAGCAGGAATTGCGGACCCTGATCGCCGAGTGGCGCGCGAAAAATCCCCACCAACGCTACATCGGGCCGATCCGATTCAGTGAATTTGTAACAGCGCTCGGCCGCGCGCCGACGCAGGCGTCAGCCGTGCCCACGAGCATTTTCAGCCTGCTCTACCTGGACCCGCTGGCGGGGCTGGACCCCACCGCCGCCGCCATCACAGAGACGCGCGAGCTGGGCGAGCGCGCCATGTATTACAGCCAGCGGATGCCGCAGCTTTTGAGCTGGCAGGTGGAGCTGCTGGCCTATCAGCTTGCCGGCCAGCCGGAATCACAGCAGATCCTGAACGACGCCAGCCGGCTCGCCAACTCCGCCGAAGCGTTCACAAAATCCACGCAGCAAATCCCGCAGCTGGTGGCCGACTCGCGCACGACGCTCGACGCAGTCAGCGGCGCGGCGACCAATCTTAATGCCGCCATCCAGTCCCTTACGGCCTTTGTGCAATACGTCTCGCCGACGAATGCCGCGCCGGCAGCGACCACCGGCGGCAAGCCGTTCAACGTGCTGGACTACGGCACGGCGGCGGCGCAGATCGGCGCGGCGGCGCGCGACCTGAACGCGGCGCTGCAAACGTTGAACCAGTCAACGCCGGAACTGGCGCGCGTCAGCGGGCAGACGGCGGCGGACGCAAAACAAATTGTGGATCACGCATTCCGATGCGGAGTGATCCTGATTTTAATCCTGCTGGCCGGCGCGGTTTTGGCTGGTTATACTTACCGACGGCTAGTAAACAGAATCAAAGAACGGCCGGCGGGCAAGTCGCCTTGAGCCCCAGGCGGCATTCAAAAATAAAAATTATGATCAAACAGTCATCCTGGAAATTTGGTTTTCGCGCAGCGCCGCTGGCAGCGATGGCGCTGGCCCTGCTCCCGGCGCGCTCCCTGCAGGCGCAATTATTCACCCCCGCCGAGGAAAACGACATCAAGAACATCGCCGCGAGCCGGGTGGTGGCCCTGGATATTTACGGCTGCGACTATGGCCTGACGGGCGGCACCTTCAACTCCGACCACAATGCCGACAGCAACACGAAGGTGAACTCCAGCAAATTCGGCGGCAGCGGCGACGTGGGCGACCCAATTCCGCTGGGCACCACGGGAATCGCCTGGCAACCGCGCTTGCAAGGCAGCATGGGCTATTTGACGACCCGCAAAAGTTTCACGAACCCGGCGGCAACGAACATCGTCAACGACATCAACGAGTTTGACACCTTTGCCATCCAATTCGGCGGCGGCGCCCGCTTCTGGCTGAACGACAATTTGAGCCTCGCGCCCACCATCATGGGCATGTATGGCCATACCTCGGACAGTTACACGGCCAACAACGCGTTCACTCAAGGTCATTATGAGGCATTAAAGAACGCCGGCCTGATCGACTGGAACGTGGACACCTGGACCATCCGGCCGGCGTGCGAACTGGCCTATGTTTACACCTGGCGCCGGACGATATTCACGCTGACCTCGGATGGCACGTATTACCACACGGAAAGCTTCAAAAGTTCCAACCCCAATTTCAGCATCAACGGCAATGCCGAAATGTGGCAGAACAAAATTGACGTGGACGTCCCGCTCGGCGTGCAGATTTACAACCACGAACTGCGCACCGGCGGCTATTTCAGCCGGTCCGATTTCTACGGTGACCTCGAGACCGGGTTGAACACGGAGCATATGTATGAGGCCCACGGGCGGGTGGTACTGGATTTCCTCGGCCAGCTCTGGAAGTGCCAGTGGATCGGCCTCGGCTATTCCTACCTGTGGGGCAGCAATTTCACCGGCGTGTCCTACGGCATCGACGTCGCCTTCCGGTTCTGACCGGCCCGGCAAAATCCCGATTGCGCCTACGCCCATGATTTTGCCGGAACCCAACCATCACCCCGACTGCAACCGGCCGCTGGCCGACGCCGGGGTCATCGCCTGTCCCGACTGCGACCTGCTGCAGCGCATGCCCGAAGTCCAGCCGGGCGCGTCGGTGCGCTGCCCGCGCTGCGACCACGAGCTGTGGCGGCATCGCACGGACTCCTTCAACCGCACGCTGGCGCTGACGCTCGCGGCGCTGGTGCTTTATCTCATCGCCAACACCGTGCCGATGCTCGGGCTGCACGCGGTCGGGCGCGAGGCGTTCACCACCGTCATCGGCGGCGCGGAGCAACTCTGGAACAACGAGCAGCAGGCGGTCGCGGTGCTGGTGCTGTTCGCCGCCGTGATTTCGCCCGCGCTACAAATCAGCATTCTGCTGGTGATCCTGATCGGCTGCAGCCGCGCGCGGCCACCGTTCTGGGTGGGGCTGTTCCTGCGCCATCTGGAATTCACCCGCACGTGGAGCATGATCGAGGTGATGCTGCTCGGCGTGCTGGTGGCGCTGACGAAGATCGCCGACTACGCCACGGTCATCATCGGCACGGCGTTTTTCGCGCTGTTCGCACTGGTGATTTTGCTGGCGGCCATCCAGTCCTGCTTTGATCTGCGCGAAGTCTGGGAACGCGTGGCCTGGGCGGAGTCCGAAGCGCGCCCGCCGGCCGGCGGAAAAACAATTTCGGAGGTGACGCCGTGAGCGCGCTGAATCCGACCGCGATGGAACAAGGCTTGCAAACATGCCACGGCTGCGGTTTGCTCTCGCGGCCGGCGGCGGGTGCCGAGGAAGGGCGCTGCCCGCGCTGCGACGAGGATTTGCACTTCCGCAAGCCGGGAAGTTTGGAAAAGACGCTGGCCTATCTCATCGCGGCGGCGGTCTGCTACATACCCGCCAATATCCTGCCGGTGATGACAACCACCACCGCCGGCGGCAGCGAATCCGACACGATCATGCAGGGCGTCGTCCTGCTGTGGTCGCCGACGGGCTGGCCGCTGTCGCTCATTGTGCTGTTCGCGAGCATCATGATCCCGAGCGCCAAGATACTCGCGCTGCTGTATCTCGTCATCACCGTGAAGCGCGGCTCCATCAAGAACAACGCCCAGCGGGTCCGGCTTTATCGCACGGTGGAAATCATCGGGCGCTGGAGCATGGTGGACGTGTTCGTGGACACGTTCACGGTGGCGCTGATCCAGTTGCAGCCGCTCATGGCGGTGACGCCGGGACCGGGATTATTCTTCTTTGCGGCGGTGGTGGTGCTGACTATGCTGGCGGTCGAGTCCTTCGACCCGCGGCTCATCTGGGATTCCGCCAACGCGAAGGAGATTCAAGACGAGGTTCAAAATGCCTGACAACGACAAATCATTACCGCCGGTTCCCGAGGCCAAGGCCGTTCCCAAGAAACGCACGCGGGTTTCGCTCGTATGGGTCATCCCCATCGTGGCCGCGGTGGCCGGCGTGTGGATCGCCGTGACAAAAATCATGGAGCGCGGGCCGGAGATCACGATTATTTTCCAGTCCGCCGACGGCCTGACCGCCAACAAGACCAAGATCAACTACAACGGCCTGGATGTCGGCACGCTCACCGCCATCCGGCTGATGAACGACCACAAACGCGTGATCGCCACCGCGCAGATGAGCCCCAAGGCGAAGGATTTTCTCGTGAAAGACACCCGGTTCTGGGTCGTCAGGCCCCGGATGTCCGGCCTGAACATTTCCGGACTGGGCACGCTGATTTTCGGCTATTACATCGGCGTCCAGCTCGGCGAGTCGAAAGTGAGCGAGCGCAGCTTTACCGCGCTGGAAACGCCGCCGTTCTCGGGCAACCTAGCCGGCCGCTTCTTCACCCTGAAGACCGATGAGCTGGGCTCGCTCGGCGAAGGAACGCCCATCTTTTTCCGCAAGCTGCCCGCCGGCCAGGTGGTCTCCTACGCGCTGGACAAGGATGGAAAATTCCTGAATCTGAAAATTTTCGTGCAGGCGCCCTACGACCAATACGTCAATCCGGACACGCGCTTCTGGTCGGCCAGCGGCGTGGATCTTTCGCTCTCCGCCAGCGGCCTGCGCGTCCAGACGGAATCCCTCATGTCCATCCTTGCCGGCGGCATCGCCTTCGAGACGCCCGCCAGCGATTCGCCGCTGCCGCCCGCCGACGCCGGCACCACGTATAATTTGTTCAACGACCGCGCCGAGGCTTTCCGCCCACCGCCGCACAATCCGCACACCTATCTCATCGTGTTCAAACAGTCCGTGCGGGGACTTCAGATCGGCGCGCCGGTCAACGTCAACGGCATCACCATCGGCGAGGTCACCGCCATCAACCCGCAGTTCGACGCGCAGAAGGTGGAGTTCACCGTGCCCGTCACCATCACAATGGATGCGGGGCGCTACGGCGTGAAGATTCTCAATCTCCCGGGCGGCGAGGACGCCGACACCAGCAACCGCCGCGTCATGGACGCCATGGTGGCGCACGGGCTACGCGCGCAGCTCAAGACCGGCAACCTCATCAGCGGCTCGCTGTATGTGGCGATTGATTTGCATCCCGACGCGGCGCCCGTGACCTTGGACTGGACGAAAAGCCCCGTGGAACTCCCGGCCATGCCCGGCCAGATCGAGGCCGTTGAGGACACCGCGCTCAACCTCATGAAGTCGCTCGACACCACGCTGGGCAGCGTGCGCGGCACGCTCACCAACGCCGACAAGGTGCTGGGGAACGCCGGCACCCTCATTGCGCCCGACTCCCCGTTCAACGCCCAGCTCGACAACCTGCTCAAGCAGGGCGGCGGCGCGGCGCAAGCCCTGCGCGTGCTGGCCGACTATCTGGAGCGGCATCCCGAGGCACTGATTCGCGGCAAAACCGGAGAGGCAAAATAAATGAAAAAACATTTCCAACATTCCCTGTTCCTCGCGGCGGTCATCGCGCTCGCCGCCGGCTGCGCGTCCGCACCGTCGAAGTTTTACACGCTCAGCGCCACGGCGACGGGCGACGGCACGTCCGCCGCGCAATACGCCGTTGCCGTCGGGCCAGTCAGCGTGCCGGCGGAGGTGGACCGGCCGCAGTTCACCGTGACGGTCGCGCCGAACCGCGTGGCCATTGATGAGTTCAACCGCTGGGCCGAGCCGCTCAACGACGGCATCGCCCGCGCCGTTGCCGCCGACCTGGGCGCGCTGCTCGGCTCGCCGCGCGTGACCCCGGCGGCGCCCGCCGGCTTCACGCCCGAGTACCGCGTAACGATTGACATCCAGAAGTTCGCCTCCCTGCCCGGCCAATCCGCGCAGCTGGATGCCGTGTGGGTGGTGCGCCAGACGGAGGGGAACGTCACTTTGTCCGGCCGGACGACAGCGACCGAGCCGGTAACCGGCAACAGTTATGACGCGCTGGCCGCCGCGCACAGCCGCGCGCTCGCGAAACTCGGCCGCGACCTTGCCGCCGCCATCCGCACGGAAGCCGGGACGAAGTGAACCGGTCAGCCCCCCGTGGGCGGCAAATCGGCAGATCTTTTTATTCCATTCCTTCGGGCAGGGGCGGTGGCCGTCCAAGACCTAACAACAGTTTCAGTATGAAATTGCACGGCAGCGGCGATCCGCGACCGCCAAATTGATTATCCAACGGCGCTGACAGAGCGCCGCTACAGCAATCTGAAAATGGTGCAACATCAAACCCCTGATAGTATAAAAACGTGGGGGGCTGATTTTGGCACCGCCGGTGACCCCGACATCACGAGAGCCTGAAGGATATCGGAAAGGAACATTTTGCTTTTTCTTTCGCTTGTCCACGGCGTTTAAACGCGCCACATTTTTGCTGAAATGCCAACCGGCCTGAAATTAAAATCAAGATTCACCGTGGTGCTATGCGGTTTGGCATTGCTGGCGGCGGTTGGTTTTGCCGACCTGGCCACGGGATACAAGCTGTCGCTGCTGATTTTTTATTTTATACCCATCCTTTATGTCCTGAAACGGGCGGGGCTGGGTTTTGCCTTTGCGATCTCAATTCTGGCCGCACTGGTGTGGCTGGCCGCCGACATCGGGGCCGGGGATAAATACACCGATTATTGGACTCCGGTCTGGAACACCGGCATTCGTCTTTCGATTTTCCTCCTGGTCGTGATTTTGTTTTCCACGCGGGAGCAATTGCGTCGGATGGTCGAAATCAGAACGGAAAGTTTGCGGGAGGAAATCCAAGAACGCGTCCGCCTGGAAAGAGAGTTGCTGGGAATAGTGGAATCCGAGCAACGAAGAATCGGGCGGGATTTACATGACAGCCTCGGTCAACATCTGACCGCCATCGCCTTCGGGGCCAAGATTTTATCAAATAGACTGGCCAACAAATCCAGCGTGGAACCCGCCGCAGCCGACCGCCTAGTCAGCATGGCGGAAGACTCCATTGAAATGACCCGAAGAATCGCCCGCAATTTGCACCCCCTCGAACTGGGTGCGGATGGATTGGAAGTCGCCTTGCAAAATCTTTCCGGCAGCATCACCAAATCGTTTAACGTGTCCTGCCGCTTTCAACATTCCGGAACGGTGGTTTTGAATGATTCCCAGGCGGGCATCCATCTTTATCGCATTGCCCAGGAGGCGGCGACCAATGCCGTCCGGCACGGCCAGGTGCGCAACCTGGTCATTTCGCTGGATGCGGTCAAAAACAGCGTGATGCTCACGGTCACCGATGATGGCACCGGGTTGCCGGCGGCGGGCCAAACCCCAAAAGGCATGGGGTTACGGATAATGAGTTATCGCGCGCGCATCATTGGCGCGACCTTTGACATCCAAAATCTGCCGTCCGGGGGCGCCAAGGCGGTCTGCATTTTGAACCATAATCCGCCACCGCCGGAATCTCTATGAACCCTAAAACAAAAATCGTTTTGGTGGATGATCATTCGCTGATGCGCGAACTGCTCGCCAACCTGATCAACGAGGAGCCGGATTTGGAAGTCTGCGGTCAGGCGGGAAATGCCCGCGAAGCCCTCAGCCTGATCGGGACGCTGTTGCCACGGATCGTCGTGGTGGATATTTCACTGGAGGGCAGCTCCGGTTTGGAACTCATCAAGGATATCAAAGCGCTGCATGAACAAACCGACGCGATTGTGCTATCCATGCACGATGAGATGGACTACGCCGAGCGGGCGATGCGCGCGGGGGCGGCCGGTTACATCATGAAACGGGAAGCCAGCAACAAGGTGATGGACGCGATCCGCGCGGTGCTGGCGGGCCAGACATTTTTCAGCAATGCCGTCAACGCCATGCTGGCGCAAAAACTCGTTCAAGGTGCCACAGGCCACGAGAACATCACCGCCGCCTTGAGCGACCGTGAACTGGAGGTGTTTCAATTGCTCGGGCGGGGCTACAACACCCGGCAGGTTTCCGAACAGATGAATATCGGGTTCAAGACGGTGCATGTCTACTGCGCCCGCATCAAAGACAAGCTCAACCTGGCCAACATCAATGAACTGGTTTTCAACGCGGTGCGCTGGCACGAGAGCCAGCAGCCCCGATGATATTTTTCGCCTACACGCGGCGTCACGTATATGAGAGCCCGCAATTTTAATTTATCCATTATGACAAATTTCCTCCGCAGAAACATGCCGATGACAATGTTGGTCGCCGGCGCACTCCTAATTCAAACAGTTCCGGCACGGGCCCAATGGTCCGTCCGGGTGGATGAGGGCAAGACGCCGAAGGAGATGTTTGGGGCGGATGATCCGCGCCGGAATCTGCCCGATTACCTGTTCCAGCCCTTCACGACCGCGGAATGGGAGGCCAGCAACTTCGCACCGGCGGCGGACGCGGCGCATTTTCAGGACTTGCGCTACGGCATGTTCATCCATTTCGGGCTATCCACTTACCAAGGCAAGGAGCTTAGCTGGGGAACCGTCCAGAGCATCAAGTGGCCGGACCATCGGGCGGACGGCACTTGCGCGCCGGTGGGTCCGATTCACGATGATTATCTCCAATGGGCGGCGCAGTTCCGGTTCGAAAAATTCGACGCCAAGGAGTGGGTGCGCATCGCCCGGGCCGCCGGGTTCCATTACATCGTCGCCGTGGCCAAACACCACGAAGGGTTTCATTTGTGGGACACGGCTTATTCGGATTTCAAAATCACCAAAACCCCGTTTGGCCGCGACTATCTCAAGGAACTGGCCGACGCCTGCCACGAGGCGGGGATGCCGTTCGGCATCTATTATGCCCAGCGGGAGTGGCATAACCCCGATTACGATCCCGGGCACCCGCTCGGCGCCAGCCACCAGCGCTATCTCGCCTACAACCGCAACGCCATCCGCGAGCTTTGCACCAAATACGGGCGCGTGGATTTCTTCTGGTTCGACGCCGCATGGTGGGGCGGCATGTTCACGGCGGACATGTGGGACGCCGAATCGCTCACACGCATGATGCGCCAACTCCAGCCGCACATGCTCATCAACAATCGCGCCAGCCTGCCGGGGGATTTTGACACACCGGAACAGCGATCCGGTTTTTATCAGGAACGGCCCTGGGAAGCCTGTCTCTCGCTGACGGAATCATGGTCATGGACCGGCTCCCCGCCGAAAAGCCGGGATACACTGGTGCGCATTCTAGCTTCAACGGCCTGCGCGAATGGCAACGCCCTCGTAAGCTGGGGGCCACACTGGGATGGCGCCTTTGACGAAAAAGAAATTGCACGACTGCTCGAAGTTGGCGACTGGCTGAAGCAGAATGGTGTCAGTATTTACGGCACGCGGGGCGGGCCGTGGCTGCCGGCCAGCTGGGGTGGGAGCACCCGCCGGGGCAATACCGTCTATCTCCATGTGCTCGATCCGAATATCACCACGCTCGCACTCCCCCCGATTCCCGCCAAGGTTGAATCCGCCACCCTGCTGAATGGCGGGGCGAAGGTCGCCTTCACGCAATCCGGCCGCGGCCTTACACTGGAGCTAGCGCCCCAAGGGCGAGACCCGGCCGACACGGTGGTAGTGCTACAATTGAACCAGGCCGACACCACGACCGTACGCTCCGGGACATCCGCCCGCCCCTTCGACGACCCCGTGGCCTATGGGAAGATGATTTCGGTTCAAACCAACGTGCCCGTCTCCGGCGAAGCGGCCAGCTTCGACCTTAAAACCCTGCGGAAAGTTACCGGGGTGGTGGTGGAACCGGCCGCAGGCAGCCCGCCGGTGAGCCTCTGGCTCTCCGAGGACAACCGCAAATGGACCCGGGTCGCCGCGAGCGAACAGCCACCGGCCCGGTGGGAAGTGACGGTGGACAGCGAAGCCGTGGGCGCGCTCCTGCCCGGACGTAACGCCCGGTATGTGAAGATCAAAATACCCGGCGCCATGGCGGATTACACGCTGCGCAGCGTGCAAATCCACGGATTTTAAAATCTACTGAAGTGCCCGTGAAAATGCCATTGCCGTTTGGCCGTCTGGTCCATGGCCTGGATGGGTTGATCAACGCCACCCTTATCGCTTTATGGCTTCTGCTCTTAAACGGAGCCGTCACCATGAACGCGGCCGAGGCTCGATTGAGCGGGGTGGTGGCCCTGGTGACCCAAGACAAAGGCGCCTCGAACTGGCTGGCCAAACCCGGTTTGGCAACCGTTGAGGCCTACGTGCGCTTTCCATCGGAGCTCGCAGAGGGAGTAATTTTTGGCATCGACCAGGAATTTGTGGAGGGCATCAACCAGCCGCTTTATTTCAAAGGCGGAGATTGGATGGCGCTGACTGGATTACAGCGCAATGGGACCGTCTGGGTCGCTACGGGAACGATAGGGACCATGGCCGGCAAGCCCAGTAAAGAGCGGACATGGAAAATTCTATCGCTGGGTGTGCCGCTGAAATCCGACACCTGGTACCGCTTGCAAAGCGTGGCTGATTTCAACCGGCGGGAATTCGTTCGCTTTACAGTGGAAGGCCCCGACCTGCATAAAACAATCGACTTGAGAGGGATTACCCTCGATTACCCCAACGCCATACCTTTCGATGGTCGCGCCATGTCGTATTATGTCTGGTCGATGTATGGAAAGAGCATCGGCGGCAACGAGCAAAGCCCGGCCGCGGTCTATTTCGATGATATCAGCTTCGGATTTTTGTCCGAAACGAATGCGGCATCGGCCCAGTCCCCGCGCACTTTCGTCAATGACAACGAAATCGAGGGCACCGCCATTCCGGCCCAACCGCTGCCGCCCTACTCGTTTTTCAGCAAATACGTGATTCCGCTGAAAAATTATCACGAAGGTACCTGGTACCTAGAACGGGATGATTCCCGCTCCGCAATCGTCAAGGTGCCCTTCGCCCGGAGCGGGAAAAAGGCGGTGATCTGCGATGCCGTTCTGCGCAACATCGCTTACCCGGATTGGCTGAACGAGATCCTGAAACAGCACAATCCGAAGTAATCAGCATTCATTTACCGCACAGCGTCCAGTAAATGAGCACGAGCCGACCAAAGCATCTGTTTGTCCTCGCATCAGCTAGAGCATGTTCAAAAATACTGTAGCCGGTTCGGTTTGACCGAAGTAAGAGGGCGGTTTTTTTGGGTTTTTGCTTCGTTTCGGCTCAGTCACAGCTTCCAGTTTCAATTTGAAACTGCTCACGGCCCTTGAACAGGGTAGTTCATGGGAAGGGTTCCATTGAACCTGCTCCTTCGCAAAAGCCTCTCCAACACACAAAAATCCTCGCTCCGAACGGCTACAGTATTTCTTCAAACGCTCTAAAGTGGCGAAGGGCGGCCGCACTCCAAAACGCCGGTCCGCGATTTGGTGACCAGCGATAATTCCGATTTGTAGGAATTATTCCTACAACATAATTAGCCAAGGCTATACGCATAGTTTAGTGCATATGGATTTATCATTGCTACTGTTGTAGGCGAAGCGGTTGTGTCAGGCAATAACGGAACCCAAAAGTAATTATATAACCCGCCTGATGCGCAGTTCCGCCGCGCACACTGAAAGCAAATATTATGAAACAGAGCAAAAAACTCCGAAGCGGAGGTTTCACCCTGGTGGAAATCATGATTGTTGTGGCCATTATCGGCCTTTTGGCGGCCATCGCGATTCCGAACTTTGTGAAAGCCCGTGCCACCGCGCAGGCCAATGCCTGCATCAACAACCTCCGCCAGATTGACGCGGCGGCGAACCAATGGGCGTTGGAAAAGGGCCAAGCAACCGGAAACGCCATCATCCTGTCCAGAGACCTGACCCCCTACATCAAGATGAATTCGGCGGGCAGCCTCCCGGCTTGTCCGGCCAATGGTACCTACTCGCTCAGCACGGTCGGCAGCAATCCGCTATGCACTTACAGCACGGCCACGCCGGGTCATAAACTCCAGTAAAACAGCATGAACCAAGGAAGTAATTCCAGTTTCGGGAATGCCCTGATATTGGACACCCACATAAGAAAATGAGACAGTGGAAAAACCGCCATAGACCTTAAGACGGGAAAAACCGGTTGGCCGGGTATTTCACGGATAAACCAGACGGTAATATTCATTCAAGTTGGTCGTGACGATGGGGATGGCCATCATGTTTGTCACGGTCGAACCGGTTACGGTCACCCAGTCATTTTGATCGGTGCTCAAGCCCAGGTTCAGGTTGTTGGTCTGCATCAACAACCGGTAGCCCAAACGATCCATACCCCAAGTCAAATTCAACATTCCGTTACTCAAGCTGTTCGTCAGGCTGGGCTGGGCTGATTGATTTGGCAACTGGGTCACGTTCACGGTGTAGGTTTTCGCGGTCACCCCGTCCTGGGCCGTAACCTGCACCTGCACCACGTTCGTCACACCCGGATTCGGATTCAAGACCAAGGCAGCACTCGCCACGCCCGACGCGAGCAAATTGGTCGTGCCGTTGTAAATCAACTGGTTGGTCGCGGTCAGGTCAGCGTTGCTAACCGTCACGGAAGGGGTGGAGCCGTAGGCGTTTGTGGCATAATACACGAATGTGTTCGAGGCAAAGGCCGGGGACAGGATGCCAGCCGGGCTCAAGGCCAGCGACGTCAGCCAGGCATTGGTGCTGGCGGGCGGGGTCGGGGCGCTCACCTGCAGTTGAAAACCATTCACATAACCCGCATTTGCACCCACCGCCGAACCGGTCTCGTTGACGGTAAAAACCAGATTGCTGCCGGTGAGGGTGAGGTTCGTGAAGATCTGGCAGGCCACCCCGGCCCCGGCGCTAATCGAGCGCGAAGCGGAGCTGGTGGTCAGGGTGGTGCCCGAGTTTCCGCCCGAGGCCCCCCCCGTGATGGCGATTTGTTCGGGCCGGGCGCTGGGGGCCCCGGCATAGACGACCAGACTGGCCTTGGATCCGGCATAGCCGGACAAGCCGCCGATGGTGTGCGTGGTCTGAGCATTGCCGGCGCCGGATCCGCCGGACCAGGTGTAGATGAAAATCGAGGATTGCATCAAATTGGTGGTGGCGGCATCCGTGGCCGTGCCGGCCAGGGCGGCGCCCTGAATGATGCTCTGGTAACCCAGGGTGAGCGTGAGGCCGCTCGCGCTGTTGGCGGAATTAACCAGAGTTGCCCCGCTGATGATGGGGTTCGGTGCTCCATTTCCGGAAAAATTATAATACCCAATCGGTTCCTGGTTCCAAGTGTCGCCCGGAGAACCCAAAACCGCCGACCCGGAATACGCGGTGCCCGGGCCGACCCAAGTCCCGCTGGTCCCGCTAAAAGCATTGGTTGGGTTGTCCGGGTTGTTGGGGCTGCCGAGATACTGAACATTCACTAGGAAACTGGAGGGCAGAATTATCAGAGCGGCCACGCTGCTGGTGATGGCACCGACACTGTTGGTCACAATCACCTGATAGGCCAGCGGCGAATTAGCCGCCACATAAGCGATGGTCAGGACGTTGCTGGTCACGCCTGAAATATTGCCGCCGTTCATCAGGTTGGTGAAGCCGCCGCTGGCGCTGTTCGTCGCCTGCCATTGATAACTGAAGGGGGCGGTCCCCCCAGCAGTCACACTGAACGATGCCGTGCCGCCAATGGTGGTCGTTTGCGATCCGGGCTGGGTCTTAAAGTTTGGATCTGAAAACAGCGTCACACTCACGTTATCAATCAGCAGTTGACTGCCGACCGAGTTGGTACAGCCCGTGATATTGATGAGCGTATTGGATCCAGTGGCGACGACTTTCCAGGTCAGGGTCGTGAAAAACGCACTACTGGCGTTGAGGACGTAGTTACTGACGCCAAAACTGAAATTACCGGCGATGGCATTACCCTGGCGGGAAGCGACGTCAATGATGATGGTGTAGGTTGCGCCCGGGATCGTGGCAATCGTCTGCGAAATTCCGCCCCCCACTGCATAGGTGCTGCCACCCGAGAGTTGCACGTTCTGAGAGCCGTTGTTGGGGCCGAAGGTACCCGCGGCGCCAAACTGGATCCCGTCCGAAGGCGTGGTATCCACCGTCCAACCGGTCAAGGCGGTGCTGCCGGCTGAAAGCAAGGTGGCGCCGGAGGCAACGGTCGGGGATTCAAAGGTGCCATTCACCACCAGATTATTAGTTGATAAACTGGCACTACTGCCGCCATAGATGGCGCTTTTCAGGTTCAACAACACGTTCAAGGAATTAGTCGAGTAGGTCATGTCTGACCACAGCATCATGTTAAACGAAAGCGGCACGCCGAGCGCGCTAGCGCTTTGCACCCACCCGATGGCCTGACTGGCGGTAATCTGGGTGGTGATCGGCTGGTTCGCCTGGTGTATCCCCCAATCCTGTTCCATCGTGAACATCCCGTGCTGCAACAACCCGACCTGCGGCCCATCAGTAAAAACCCCATTACCGCCGTTGGGAGCGCTACCAAACTGGCTCTGACCCTGCGAATTTTCGCCCATAAACACATCCTGAAAATCGGTATATTCGGTGGCAATCCAGGAATTATAGCACAGCAGCCGGTTGGGGTTCCCCGCCCGGGCGGCCTGGCCCAAATGCTCGAAAGGCGCCGGGTAATACACGAGACCATCGTCAATGAACCAGCCGTCCAGATTGGTACCGTAACGGTTCCCGATATCGGAGATCACATTGAACCAATTGGTGAAGAAGATGCTCCGATCTGCGACTCCCCGCTCCGTATAGCCCGGCTCGGGAAACTGTTGCGCCTGCCACCAAGGCGTGCTGCCATAGCCACCGGGACTCTGACTATCCGAGCCACAATGATAATACAGTGTGAACCGGACACCGGCGACATGCAGAGCAGTGGAAAGTTCCCCGATCACGTCCCGCGTCGAGGTGAGGTTGGGGTTGCCCGGAACAATGTTGGTCACGGCTTGAATGGGGGCCAGCATCTGATAGTTCCACCACGTCAGCGAAAAGATGACGTATTTGCAACCGGTGTTCGTGACCAGATTGACAAAATTGCTCACACTGAAGCCATTGGCCATGTTCTGCAAGGACGGTTGCGGTCCGGTGGGGGGATAGCCCCACGGACCGAACTGGGTCATCAAGCCATACTTGGCCTGGCTCATCCAAGTCGTATCGGCCCGGAAACTGGCCACGCGCTGCTGATAGGCCGGCAGGTCGGATTGCCGGATCAGTTCCAGGGATTTGATGGAAATGACCTGCGTAGTATCGGTGGTGTTTTTCCGCAGCACCAACTGTTTCGTGCCGGCCGGAAGGCTGATGGTGCCGCAATCCAGCTTGTCCCAACCGATGGGGCGCGTCGTGAAATTCAGCACCGTGTTGGTGCCTGTGATGCTCAACTGGACCGGCACGGTCGCCCCGGCGCTGAGCTTGGCATACACGTGATAAACCGCGCCAGTGGCCAGCGCCACGTTCCACTTGAAGTAGTCATTGGTGCCATTGCTCCAATTATTGATCCAGAAATGTTTTGGATACGCCGAGGGCCCGTCTTGATACAAGGTTAGATTGGAACTGTATTCGGAGGCGGCGGCCATCAGGACGATCAAGTTGTCGTTCGTGGCGGTCTGGTCGAACACGATGGGGACGGGCGATGCCTGCGGACCTTTTGAACCGACGGCATACACGAACACGGCGGCGGTTTGAGTTAAGGGAAGACTGTCGGTTGCATCGGTGGCACTAAAAACCGCCGTACCGGTCGTGGAGGATCGCACAGTAAAGGTCACCGTCCCCGAGGCACTGGAAGCTCCCGACGACGCCGATATTGTATCGGCGGCTCCCCGGCTGGAAGCCAGGGTGACGGTCTTGCCGGGGACCGGATTGCCGCCGGCATCCTGTAAGCTGACCGTGATAGTGGAAGTGGTCGAACCGTCTGCCGGGATTGAGTTTGGGGCCACCGCAACGGTTGAAGTTCCGGCATTCACCGGCCCCGCCGGCACCGTCACGCTCACATTATCAATGATCAATTGGGCGCTGCTCGAGGAAGAACTGCCGGTGATATCAATCACCGGATTGGTATTCGTCGCCGTGACCGTCCACGTCAGGGTAGTAAAGGTGGCGCTGCTGACGGTGAGGGCATGGTTTTGCCCACCGAAACTGAACTTGCCGGTGACGGAATTGTTTTGGCGCGAGGCGACATCAATGCTGAGGTTGTAGACCTGGTTCGACGTGGTGGTGATGGTTTGATGGATACCACCCCCAGCGGAATAGACATTACCAGCGCCACCCGTCAGTTGCAGGATCTGGGTGCCATCGTTGACGGTAATGACCCCGCTCGCCATGAGCGAAACCCCGTCCGCAGGCGTGGAATCCACCGTCCAGCCCGTTATGGCGGTACTGCCAGAGGCGTATTGCGGGTAATTGCCGGCGCCGACATTGGGAGTCTCAAACGTGCCGTTGGAGATCAAGTTTGCGGCCAGGACAGGCGAGGCCAACATGCTGCCGATTACAATTGCGAGAGCCGACTGATACAGAATTTTAAAGGAGACAATGGCGGGCATATGATGATTAAAGTTACGTTAAAACACTCAAAAAAACAAGGTCGTCGATAATATATAAAAGTTTATTGCTCATCCGATCACGGATAAATCAGCCGGTAATACTTATCCAAGTTGGTCGTGACGATGGGAATGGCCAACGCGTTGATCACGGTCGAACCGGACACAGTCGCCCAATCGTTCGGGTTGCTGCTAACGCCCAGGTTTAGATTGTTAGCTTGCATTATCAACCGGTAGCCCAGCCGATCCAGTCCCCAACTCAAATTTAACATCCCATTGCTCATGCTGTTCATCAAAACAGGCTGGGTTGCCTGATTCGGCAATTGGGTCAAGTTCACCGTGTAGGTCTGCATCGTCACACCGTTCTGCGCCGTCACCTGCACCTGAACGACGTTCGTCACTCCTAAATTCGGGTTCAGGGCCAGGGCAGCGCTCGCCACACCCGATACGAGCAAATTGGTCGTGCCGTTGAAAATCAACTGGTTGGTCGCGGTCAGGTCGGCGTTGGTGACCGTCACGACAGGCGTGGCTCCGTAAGTGGTCGTGTCAAAATACACGAACGTGTTGGAGGCAAAGGCCGGGGACGGGATGCCAGCCGGGCTCAAAGCCAGCGACGTCAGCCAGGCATTGCTGCTGACCGTCGGCGGTGGTACAAACTGAAGCTGGAACCCGTTCACGATGGTGTAGATTGACCCGTTGTTGGTGGCGACAAAGGTCAGGGTGCCATTGGTCAGAGTGCCCGTGAAGGTCTGGTAGGCGATGCCAATCCCCGCTGAAATCTGCCGCGAGGCGGCGCTGGTGGTCAGGTTGCCGGCCGTATTCCCGCCCGTGGCGCCGCCGGTGAGCCGGAGCGCAGTCCCCTGCCCACTCGTGTCCCCCGCACCATAGACCACGAGGGTAAAAGCACAGTTCGTGTAGGGCACCAGCCCGGTGAGACTCACGGTGACCGAGGCCGGGGCGGTGGTGCCATAGGCATAATCCTGCATCAAGGGCGTGGTGGCGGCATCCATGGCGGTACCACCGGAGTTTTTAAAAACCCCCTGGTTGCTCAAAGTCAATCCGACTCCGCCCAGAAGGCTGCCGGCGCTGTTGGTGATGCTACTGGTCGAGGCACTGAGAGCGTTCCAAACATCATTCGAGAAACCGAGCACCGCCGCCCCCGTTTGCGTGGTGGCACCGGAGGTGACAAAGTTGACATCAATCAGCAGGTTGATTGTCTGGCTGACCGTCGTTACCGTCAGCATCGCCGCCGGACTGCTGGTGACAACTCCGAAGTAGTTGGTGACGATCACCTGGTAGGCCAAAGCCCAGTTGGTCGTCACGCTGGCAATAGACAGGACGTTGCTGTTCGCACCCGAGACCAAGCCGCCGTTCAATAAATTGGTGAAACCTGTCCCGCCATTAGCCTGCCACTGATAGCCGAACGGTCCGGTTCCCGAAGCGTTGACCCCAAATGAAACCGAGCTGCCGGCGACGACAACTTGGGAGGCAGGCGAAACGGTGATGATCGGGAGGTCCAATACAGTCAAGGTCGCGGGCGGCGTGCTGGTGACGGAGCCATAACTGTTGGTCACGATCACCTGATAAGCCAGCGCCCAATTGGTGTTCACGCCGGTAAGAGTAAGGACATTGGAATTGGCTCCTGAAATCTGGCCGCCATTGAGCAAGTTGGTATAGGGTCCACCCAGCGGACCGGCCTGCCAGCGGCAGCTCAACGACGCCGTTCCCGATGCCCCGATTCTGAACGAAACGCTGCCACCGGCCGCGATCGTTTGGGAAACCGGCTGGCCCGTAATGACGGGCGGGGAGACCAGGCGCACGTTGTCGAAGTCAAAAGCGCTGCCCGAGGCGGCGCCTACGAGGTTGAAACCGACGACGATATCGCCGTTGCCACCCTCGCTGCCAGTACCACTATAGGTGACACTGAAATCCTTGAACGAACCCAAAGTGAGATTGGCGGAGCTGATTTGGTTGGAGGCGATGGCGACGAGCGCAGAGTTATAAAAAACCAGCGAGCCCCCGGGGAATGGGTTGTTTTCCCGGCCGAAAGCCGCCGTCAACGTGTAGGTCATGCCCGCCCGATACTTGAATCCCGTGTCCTGATAGACGATACCGCTGTCGTTATTGCCGGTGCTGTAAATCTGACAATAATTGCTGCCATTCAGGCTGGAAACGGGAATGCTGCCAAAGCCCCGGCCATCGGTCGCATTGGGATGCACGAGCGCCACCACCCCAAGCGACGGCCCGGATACACTCCAGCCAGTCGGATTCTCAACCACATAGGTGCCGGCGTTCACACTCTGGGCCTCGAAGGAATTATTTTGGATATTCAACTGCTCCAAAACCGGAACCAGAGTCACGCTGGCTTCAGCGGAAGGCAAACTTTCGCCAATCTGGTTGGTGGCGGTAACAACATAATAATAAGTGGCGCCGTTGGCGCCGCCTAGGTCGGTGTAACTGACCCCGTTGACAGAGGCCGCCACCGGAAAGTAGGGCCCGCCGCTGGACGTTCCGCGCTTGACATTATAGCCCGCGGCTTGCGCCGAGGCATTCCAGACCAACACCACCTGGCCGTTGCCAGCAAGAGCGGTCAGGCCGGTGGGAGATGATGGCGCGGAAGCCGGAAGCGGATAGGCCGGGTTGTTGGTGGGCGTCAACCACCAGAGCGCACTGGTGATGCCGCGGGGATAATGCAGGCTCGAGTTCGCGGGCGTGGTGCCGCCGGGGGTGTTGATCTGATCTGACAACCCCTGCCAGGGGGCTTGCTGCATTTGGAAAGTGGCATTCACCTGGTCCACGGTTCCATCCACCGAGTTGCCGGTCAGACCCAGCACCGTCTCGGCGGCGTATTGGGCGATAAACACTTTGCTCGGAAAGGTATTGTCGTTGGCGCTGGTGATCTTCAAACCGCCGCTGGTCGCATCCAGACATTTGCCTGGCACCAGCACCGCGAGCGCATGATTGCGCAGCGTCTGCAGCATGGCGGCATAAGGACCAGCCTGCCGGTCGGTGGCGTTGGTGAAACCCATCCACTGCGCCAAAGCCAGCCCCTCCAGAATGGGGAGCGTCGCCGACGGGTTGGCGCCGGTCAACGACGCCGGAACGAAACCGAGCGTGGCATTCCATCCATTCGTGATCGAATGAGAACACACCACCGCCTGATTGCTGGAAATTAAAGCATCGGCGGTGTCACCCAACTGGTTGAACATGGCCTGAAGCGCAAGGTAAGCCGCCCAGTTTTTCATGGCGGTGTAGGCGCCGCCACGGGGATCCTGGAGCGAGGGATCCAGCGAATCGTAGGTGGTTATCTCGTATTTACCGGATTGAGTCGAGTAGTTGACATACGTCGTGACGCCATCGCGAGCCGCAGAATTGGTGTCGTCCCGCAACAGTTGGGAATTCAGGCACGACCGCAGCAAGGCGGCATTGTTGGTGAGCCAGGCGTTATCGCCCGTATGCGTCCAATAAAGTCCGGCGCAGGTGATCCAATTGTCCAGTTCCTCCTGCCCCATGTAGGAAAACACGGTTTCGTATTCGGTCGGGTCAGTGGTGGGATCGTTGGAAACCTGGCCGTTGCTGGTATTGCCACCCATCTCGTGCTGGAAGGAAAAGCCGTTGGCGGACACCTGGCTGCCCGTGGTCTCATTGTAAAGCGGATGGGTGAACGTGTACCCAATGCCGGCATTCGACGCGCCGGAAAACGCATCCAGCACGTTGCGCAACGCCCACGGATGCATCATCACTTCATAGAAAGCGTGATCCACCATCAGGTCACAGGTGTTTATGTTCCCGTAAGCGCCTTCGACTTCCCGCCAATAGACGCCGTTGCCGGGGTCCACCAGGCACGCGACGTTACACTGGTAACTGTGCAGCGCGTCGCTGGCAAGAAACTGGCGGTAGGGGTTGAGGCCGGCATTTTGCAGAGCATTAGCCAATTGCAAACAGCGAGCCCGGGCATCGGGGAATTCCGCGAACGCGCCATCAATCACATCATCCCTCGAACTGAACAGCTTCGTGTAATAATAGGCGGCGTTAATTCGCGTATCCACGGCGGTGCTGCGATAGTAGGCGACCACGACGGTGAGCGACCTGGTCTGACCCGCCGGCACGCCGAGGTGAAAGGCGAAACCGCTGGTGACCCCGTTCAACACCGCCGTCAGGCTGCTGCCAGTCAACAAATCGCAACTGCCGGCCGGCACAGCCAAGGCCGCCTCGCCGAGGGCAAAACCCTGATAGGCACCATTGGCGAAGCTTGTCGGCGTCGCCGCCGCCGGCAGACCGAAATAAAAATCCTCGGCAGCGCCGGTATTGTTGGTGACGATGAAAGTCATCCAGGTCGCCGGCAGGAAGAACCGTTTTTTTTCGGTCTGGCTCGCCGTATTGATGTCCGGCATAGACCAAGCCGGAGTGAAATGCGTAAAGGACAAGCCGGCGGCGGGCACATTCCACTGGTCGGTGCAGGGGGTCAGATTCCGCTGGACATTGGCGTCGGCAAAGAAAGTGGCACTGGAGCCGATGCTCGCGGGGGACGCGACAAACGGCAGTGCCTGCAAACCCGAATTTCCGGACAAGGCCACAATCACGCCGCCCCCGCCGGCGCTATAGGGAATGGCCGCGCTGGACATGCCCAGACCACAGTTCGCACCCTTATAACCATAGGCAAATGTCGAGAGCGCCCCCACCGGCGCATGATCCACGTTAACGAACACCAACTGGTTCGTAGTGTAAGGCGTAAACGCGAATGCCGCCGTCAAGCCCATCCACAAAATTGCTGAAGCAACGATGGTTCGAACGATTCGAATGTGGCGTCCAGGCGGAAGATTACAAGCACAGATCATGAATGAGTCCATTAATGGATGAATTACTGGGTCAACAAACACCCGACGGTTTCTATCGTTCATATTTCAGTCTATATTTTCGGGATAATGGGCGCATTTAAACCATCCCAGCCACGCATTTGACGTCCGCTGTGTGTGCGGAGGACCAACCGCTTCTGGGCATTTGGTAACAATCTGGATTTGCCGATCAGGGATATACCAGCCGGTAATATTCATCAAAGTTGGTCGTGACGATGGGAATGGCCAACGCATTGGTCGCGGTCGAACCGATCACGGTCGCCCAATCGTTCGGGTTGCTGCTCACCCCCTGGTTCAGGTTATTGGTCTGAACCAGCAATCGGTAGCCCATTCGATCCGATCCCCAGCTCAAGTTCAATGTCCCGCCCGTTACGCTATTGGTTAGATTCGGCTGGGTTGCCTGGTTCGGCAATCGGGTCACGTTCACCGTGTAGGTCTGCATCGTCACCCCATTCTGAGCCGTCACCTGAACCTGCACCACGTTCGTCACCGGCGGATTCGGGTTCAAGGTCAAGGCGGCACTGGCCACCCCGGAAGCCAACACGTTCGTCACGCCGTTGTAGACCAATTGATTTGTCGCGTTCCCATTGGCATTGACCACCGTCACGGTGGGGCTGCTGCCATACGCCTCGGTCGCTACGTAGCTCAGCACGTTGGAGGCAAAGGCAGGCGTCAAGGCTCCCGCCGGATTCAAAACCAGTGAGGTCAAATACGCATTGGTGCTGACCGGAGCGAGCGCGGTCAGGCGCACGTTGTCCACATCGAAGGAGTTACCGGCAGCCGCGCCGGTGGTGCTGAACCCGACCACGATGTCCCCGTTGCCCCCTTCACTGCCCGTCGCCGTGTAGGTCACGCTATAGCTGGTGAATGCGTTCGAGTTGAGCATCGCCGAGGTGATGGTCTTCGTGGCGATGGGCGTCAGCGCCGAATTGCACAGCACCAGCGTCCCCGTCGGGAAAATCCCCCGCTCCAGCCCGAACGCTGCCGTCAACGTGTAAGTTGTGCCAGCCTGATATTTATTGGCCGCGCCCAAGTCTTGGTAAATCATTTCTCCACCACTACCACCGTTCATAAAAATCTGGCAATAATTGGTGCCATCCATGCCGGGGACGGGATACGAAGCGAACCGGCCATCACCTGAATAAGGTGTGACGACTGCGGTAATCACGGGACCAGAAGCATTGGCCGAACTCCAACTGGTCGGGAAGGCACTCGTTTCATAGCCAGGGGGAATCGGCACGTTGTTGGCCTCGAACGACCCGTTGGCGATGACCGGCGGCGCGACCGTAACCACGGCAGAGTTGGTGCTCTCAAAACCCGGTGCCAATGCCGTGACCGCATAATAATAAGTCGTGTGTCCCGTCAGACTGCCATCGTTGAAATTGGTAGCCGTGATCCCGCTGGTCACGTTCAAATAAGGGCCGCCAATGCTGGTCGCCCGTTTCACGTTGTAACCGCCCGCCCCCGGCACGCCATTCCACGTCAGCAATGCTGAACCGCCGCTCAGGCTGGCCGTCAGGTTCGCAGGTGCCGGCAGGTTCGTGGCCAAAGTAGACGTCAAGGTCAGCACTTCGCCCACCTGGGTTTGATAATAGAGAACTGTCCCAGACAGAGTGCTGATGCCAGTCAGACTCGAGACGCATTGCACGGCTGCGCCCGGCCAGGGATTGACCAGCTTGAGCATTTGCCCGGCGGTGCTTTGGATCTGGAGGTAATTCGCTGACCCCAACGTGATCGCCCCAGACACCAAGAACCCGCCGCAGGCATTCAGATTGCCGAAGGTGGCCGACTGGTTTGTAGGCCAGTTGGGAAACACGTGAATGTTCGTCTGGTAGCTCTGCACAAACATCGCGGCCAACGTGCCGGGCACGACGGAAAATTGTTCCGTCCCGCCACCGCCGACATCAATCATGAAATTACTGTTGCGGTAGAGCGCCAGTAACGTATCAAGGTTTGTCAGGATTTGAATGGGGTCGAAACCCACGCAAGCCGCGCTGGGGTAAGAAAAGTTATTGGCATTGTAATCAAACCAAGAGCCCGTGAGCCAGACAGTGTTGTATGCGGCTTGCAATGTGTAGGGATCGCTTTCCAGCCCGATGTTCCAGCCCGGATAGATGGCCGTCATTGGACCCTGACCAACGTTTCCGCGTATAGCATGATCCTGATATAATGTAACCGCAGGATTAGGGTAAAAGGCTCCGCCAGATGAGGTGGCGCGGATGACATTGACGCCGGGCGCGTTGTAAGGAGCGCCTAATGCGTTCAAGCTGGCAATACTGCTGGCTGGCACGATCGGCAATGGCGACAACCGCGCAATGATGTCGTTCCATTTCGCCCGGCGACCGGCATCTTGGTTCAATAGTTGGGAGATCTCCACCAGCGACGGATAGACGTGCCGGATGAAGGCCAGCGTCATGGCTGGATTGGTGTCATTGCCGGTAAATTCACTCCAGGAATCGTTGTAATCCACATAGTAACCGCCGGTGTCCACCAGATAGTTGTCCCAAAAATCGGCAACGCCTTTAAGAAACGGGTAGATTTTCGACGCGTAGTTCGGGTCCCGCGTGTAGCGCCAGCGCGTCACACAATCGACCGCCGCAAAGACAGAACTGGATTTCATGCCTTCAAAACCAAAAATATCATCACTCGGTCCCGGGAAAGGAATGAGGTGGCAAAGGAAATAAAGGCCGTTGTTGTTACCCCCAAAAATATCCTGCGCCGCCGCACGCCCACGCCCCATCTGGTCGAGCAACGGTTGGTCATAATTCTCGGCCAATTCTGTGTGATTACACGCCAACGCTCCAAGAAATGGCGATTGGTAGTTGTAGTTGAGCGTGTAGTCGCCCAACCATTCCGGTGTGGTGGCCGTAACGAAATTGCCCCACAAACCCGGCGCGGGCGCGTTGGAAACGCTACAGCAGGCCAGCAGATAGAGCGACGCATACCAACTGTCCTGAATCCGTTGATTCGGGATCTGCACGAACGACTTCGTCCAAAAGTTGCTCCACCACGCGTTGTGCGCCAAAAACAAATTGCTCAAGGAACCGGTTGTGGCCGCCTGCGTCTGCTGCTGCGCCGCCGCAAAATAATTCGTTTTGTTCCGGTCCGTGACCGCCGCCAAAGCGATCGTCACCTGCCCGCCTGCCGAGATCATGAACGCCAGCGCGCCCTGACTATTCGTCGTGGTCGTGGCGCCTAAAATATTTTGCACCAGCACGGCCTGCGGCGCGCATCCGTTGTAAGGTACATTCGTGTCACCGATATGGACCGCCAATTTGTTCCAACCCAGCATCCCGTTTATGCCGGTGGGAAAGGGCGCCGTGACTCCCACCTGGACGCCATTCGTATAAATCCTCAACACATTGCCGTCATACGTCACTGCGGCCTGCACCCACTGGTTGGCCGGAATCGGACTGCCGGCCGTAGTCGCGAATTTGTTCACGGCGTCGGCATTGAACTGATCGTTGCCCTGGGTATCAGCGCCGCTATGGATCATATAAACGCCGCTCTGGTTCAGTGAGGCGCTCAACGCCCCGTTCACCAATCTCAAGGTCAAGCCGCGCGGATAGGGATATGGATAGCCATACAATGGAGCAAAGGGAATCTGCGCGGTCACAATGTTCCCGTTCACGCCCGTGCTCGCCACGTTGATCCAAGTGGAGAAGGTGAACTGGTTCTCCGGCAGCGGCATGTCCCCCACCGCCACCTCGTCCGACCCGCCGTTCACCGACACCGACCCGCCATGCGGATCCCCACCGTTCAGGCTCGCATTCCCCACCAGCGTCGCCGTCCCCGAGTTCGTCGGTGACCAGCGCAGCAACGGTGTCGGCGCACCCACATTGTCCAACGCCGCCAACGTCGCGCCCGATAACGCCTGGGTGAACAGCCGGAAGTCGGCGATCTTCCCGGTGAATGGCGCCGTGCCCAGATTGTTGTGCAATTGGTTACCCAGTTCGACATACACCGTATCCGGCGACACGTACAGCCAAGTCGAGTTGTTCGTGGAACCGTAGGTCGCCGGATTACCGGCACTCAAGGCCAGACCGTCCAGCAACTGGCTGGTCAGGGCCAGCGGTTGCGATCCGCTGTTGTTCAACTGGATCACGGCCGTGTTCTCCGCCGCCGCCACCCAGGAAGTCACCGTCAAACTGGAGGCCCCATTCGCAAATGCGCCCGTCAGAGTGGCTGACCCGATGTTTTCATTCAGCGAATACGAACTGCCATTCAAAGCGGGCGCGCTTAGGGTCAGCGAACCCACCGGCGTGATTGCCCCGCGCAACACGCCGAAGAAATCCGCCTTGCCCACGTAAAATTTCAACGCGGACGAAGGCCCGCCCACCGTGATGCCCAGGTCACCGTTGCCGGCCACAAGCCCGCCGGTCACCTTGGAGGAGACCAGATTCGGCGGCGGCGCGGAGCAATTTCCTGAAACATTGGCCGCCAGCGACGGCCCCATTGCTCCCGGGTTGGGTACGACGGGCGGCGCTACGAAGGGCAGCACGGTAAGATTCGCCACGCTGCTCGTGACGGAACCATAACTATTGGCCACAATCACCTGATAGGCCAAAGGCCAATTTGTGCTTACGCCGGTCAGGGTCAGGAGATTGCTTTGCGACCCCACAATCGGGCCGCCATCGGCGAGGTTGGTGAAGCCGCCCGTGGCGCTGTTGGTCGCCTGCCATTGGTAATTCAATGGCACCGCCCCCACGGCGGCCACACTGAACAACACCTGACCGCCGGCGATGGTCGTTTGCGACACCGGCTGGGTCGTGATGACCGGAACGGTAAGCACCGTCAGGCTGGCCGGGGAACTGGTGACTGAGCCGCTGCTGTTGGTCACAATCACCTGATAGGCCAGCGCCTGGTTGGTCGTGATGCCGGCCAAGGTCAGGACGTTGCTTGAAGAACCCGCAAGCTGCCCGCCGTCGCTCAAGTTGGTATAGCCCGTGCCGCCGTTGGCCTGCCATTGATAACCAAAAGGAGAGTTCCCTGAAGGCACCACGCTGAATACCACCGTGGTTCCCGCCGGATCCGTCTGCGAAACCGGCTGGGTCGTAATCCCCGGATTCGGAACTTGAATCTGAAGTTGGAAGCCATTCACGCCGCTATAGCTACTGAGGTCGTTGGCGCAGGTGATCGTCAGCGTGCTATTGGTGATAATGCCCGTGAACGTCTGGTAGGCAGCGCCCAGCCCGCCGACCGGAGGCGTATTGGTGAGCGATCGAGAGTATCCGGTGGTGGTCAATTGGCTGGCCGAATTTCCACCCGTGGCCCCCGCCAGGTTCAGCTTGGCACCCTGGTTGGTATCACCGATGCTAGCATAAACCACCAAGGTAAATGGAAGATTTAAATAACTGTTTAGCCCGTTGATGCCGGTTGTGAAGGTGACGCTGGGACCACCATAGGCGGTATCCCGCATCAAGGGCGTGGTGGCCGCATCCATGAGTGCGACGCCACCGGTGTTGTCATTGAGGCCGGTGTTGCCTGAAATGAAGAACCCGACGCCGGACAAGGTGTTATTGCCAGAACCCTTAAGATTGCCGGTGTTACCGGTGACGCCGTTCCAGGTATCACCCGCAGTGCCAAAAACCGCCGCGCCGGTTTGCGTGGGCGTGCTCCCGGTGTTGATGTCGACATCAATGAGAACCGGCGCAACCAACGACAATCTGGCCACGCTGCTGGTGACGGAGGCACCGAGACCGTTCGTCACAATCACCTGATACAGCAGCGGATTGTTGCTGGACACATTGGAAATCGTCAGCACGTTGGTGTTGGCCCCCGAAAACGGGCCGCCATTCAGCAAATTCGTAAATCCGCCACCAGCGCTGTTCGTCGCCTGCCACTGGTAGCTCAACGGCGCTGTTCCAATAGCAGTCACACTAAACGTAGCCGTCTGGCCGGGCTGTTCTGTCTGCGAAGCGGGGGTGGTAACAGAGGGATCCGGTGTCAGGGCAGAGGTAAGGGCGAAATCATCAATCCACATCCCGCCCGTGTTCGCCTGACTGGGGACATGGAAAGCAACCACAACATGTCCATCACCAGGCTCACTGCCGGTCGCGGTATAGGTGACCGTGTAATTGAGCAATCCAACCTTGGTATTGGCTATGGTGGTGGAACTCAATTGGGTAAGCGTGCCGCCATTGTTGGCGTCAATCGAAAAGGTGTCACCCGTATTCGGGGTATTACCAGACCCGGGGGCCTGTCCCGCCCGGGCGGTGAGTGTGTAGGTGGCACCCGCCACCCACTTGTTGGTCAATTCCTGGTAAACAACACCGGCAAGACCCCCTCC
Organism: uncultured Verrucomicrobia subdivision 3 bacterium; assembly: GCA_903870815.1. Classification (GTDB taxonomy): domain Bacteria; phylum Verrucomicrobiota; class Verrucomicrobiia; order Limisphaerales; family UBA11358; genus UBA11358. Next base: position 32,654 of record CAIQEI010000111.1, on the reverse strand, counting down.
CACATCGTAGGACTCGAGTAATTGCAAGCCATCTTTATTCGTTACGCCGGCGGTATTGTTGGTGTACTGCAGGTCCCAATAGCCGGCAGTGGTAGCAGTGGTCCAACCATTCACGAAAGTGGAGGTTGCCCCGGTGCCGGAAATGTAAATTTGCTGACCGCCGGACGCAGGGAGTTCAAATGAATTATTGCTGATGGACAGCGAGGTCTGGCTGACAGCCGAACCGGCGTCCGCCAACAACAGGGCGGCAGCAAGGGTGAGGAGGGGAAGTTTGATTTTCACTAGATTTAAATAAATACTTGATGCGTAGCCAGAACCAACGTTTTTAGCAGGGTAAAACGTTGGTTTGTCATGCAGTATTTTAAGGGTTATATATGGATTTTTAATAATATACGAGAGGCCAGATCAATACGCAAAATATTCGTTACTAAAACAATTGAGATCCCTGCACTTTGGCCACGGGCAAACCGATATTTACATGACGCATCGCTACGGATTCACTACCTTCATCATATGCATCCAGCAACAGCCCTCCATCGCGGCCCAAACGCAGTCCAGTTGAGACACCTTTTTTTCATCTGGTTTTCGTCTGTCTTGCTGGCGATGAAAGGTTTAGCCGCGGAAATCCACGTTTCGCCGGCCGGCAACGATTCCAATCCCGGGACCGCAGCCCGACCGCTAGCCACGCTCGCCGCCGCGCAACAGATGGCCCGCCCGTTTGCCGGGCACCGACCGGTGACGGTGTGGTTGCATACGGGCGTCTATTATTTGCCCGAACCGCTCCGGTTCACGGCGGCGGATTCCGGCACTAAAAAATGGCCCGTAGTTTATGCGGCGGCCCAGGGCGAAACGCCCGTCATCAGCGGGGGCCGGCGGCTCAAGCTAGAATGGACGCCACTGCGAAACGGCATTTTTCAGGCCCCAACGCCCGCCGGGCTCGTAATGGACCAGTTATTTGTGAACGGCGAGCGCCAATCAATGGCGCGTTACCCCAATTACGATCCCAACGCGGCGATCTATAACGGCACGGCGGCAGACGCCATTTCGCCGGAGCGCGTCGCGCACTGGAGCGATCCCACCGGCGGCTATATCCACGCGATGCACGAGTTGCTCTGGGGCGACATGCACTGGCGCATACTGGGCAAAAATGCCGATGGTTCGCTTATGTACGAAGGCGGCTGGCAGAACAACCGGCCCAGCGGGATGCACAAGGAATTTCGTTTCGTGGAAAACCTCCGCGAAGAACTGGATGCCCCCGGCGAATGGTTTCATGATGCGAAATCCAACACGCTCCTGTTCATCCCGCCAGCGGGCCTGGATTTGAAGACGGCAACCATCGAAGTCGTGGGTCTCCGAAACCTGGTGGAATTCACCGGCACCGAGGGGCAGCCGGTGAAATTCGTCACCCTGCGCGGAATCACTTTCCAGCACGCGGCGCGGACTTTTATGGAAAACCGCGAGCCGATGCTGCGCACGGACTGGACCATTTATCGCGGCGGCGCGGTGCTGTTCAACGGCGCGACGGATTGCGCCATCGCGGACTGCGACTTTGACCAACTGGGCGGCAACAGTATTTTCGTCAACGACTATAACCGCCGCCTGACCATCCGCAGCTGCCTCATTCGCGAGGGCGGCGCGAACGGCATCGCGTTTGTCGGCGATCCCAAAGCCGTTCGCAACGGCATCGGCTGGCAGGCGCAGAACAACTTCTTAACCATCGACCAGACACCCGGCCCGCTGACGGACAACTTTCCCGCCGACTGCGTGGTTGAAGACTGCCTTATCACCCGGACGGGAAGATTCGAGAAACAAACCGCGCCGGTGGAGATCGATATGGCGCAGCAGATCACCGTCCGCCATTGCTCCATCTACGACGTGCCCCGCGCGGGCATCAACATCGGCGACGGCTGCTGGGGCGGGCATGTCATCGAGTTCTGCGACGTCTTTGACACGGTGAAAGAAACGGGCGACCACGGCAGTTTCAATTCCTGGGGCCGCGACCGCTATTGGAACCTGGGCGGCGTACCGGCCGGGGAACTGCCCAAACTGGCCCTCTTGGATGTGGTGCAGCCCAACACCCTGCGGAACAACCGCTGGCGCTGCGACCACGGCTGGGACATTGACCTGGATGACGGCTCCAGCCATTACGTGATCTACAATAACCTGCTGCTGAACGGCGGGCTGAAATTGCGCGAAGGGTTCCAGCGGATTGCCACGAACAACGTCATCGTGAACAACAGCCTGCATCTGCACGTCTGGTATGAGAACAGCGGCGATGTCTTTGCCCACAACATCGTGATGACGGAGTATCGCCCGATCTACATGACCATCCCCAAATGGGGAGCGAAAATTGATTACAACCTTTTTACAGGTTCGGAGGCAGACCGACTAAAATATGCCGCGCAAGGGTGCGATGCGCATTCGCTCGCGGGCGATGCACTATTTGTGAACGCCGCCGCCGGTGATTTTCGGGTTCGGCCCGAGTCGCCCGCGTTGAAACTGGGCTTCGTGAATTTTCCAATAGATCAGTTCGGCGTGCAATCGCCCCGCTTAAAGGCGCTGGCGCGCACCACGGCAATCCCTGTCGTCACCATGGTTACCGGAGGTCAACCTGCCCCGGGTGCCCAAACGATCTGGCTCGGCGCGACGATCCGCGGATTAATTGGCGAGGAGTATTCCGTCGTGGGCGTGCACGCCGGTTCGCAGGGAATCCTGCTGGTGGATGTCCCGGCCACGGCGACCGCGTTCGCGGACGGATTGCGAACGGGTGACTTCATCACGCGATGGAACGGCCGCGAGGTAAGAGGGGTGAATGATTTTCTGAAGGTAATCGTCAATTCCGCCGGGCAGAAGGCCAAACTGACATTACTTCGCAACCAACAGCCGATGGTGCAGGAAATCGCTTTTTAACCACCGATGAACGCGGATTAAAAATCGAAACGCCCTACATTCAACATTCGAATAATTGGTAAAAATCGGGCTCGAAACAGTCTTTAGCGCCGTATTCTAGAAAAGTTCGCGGGGATTCTTGGCCAGCCAGTCGCTGAATTTCGGCAACGGTTGGGATAATACTTTTTGCACCTTGGAAATGTCTAGCGAGGCGTCCAGCGGCCGCGGCGGGCCGGGAAAATCGCGGGCCGAGCCAGCTTCGATTTTCGCCGTTACTTCCGGCCAGCGTTTCACCAGTAATTCACCTATTTGCAGTCGCGACAGCTTTTCAGCGCCGGCGACATGATAGATTCCCGCGCAGTTTTTTTGCGCCAGTTCCCAGACCGCCCGCGCCGTTTCCACGGCGGGAACCGGACAGCGAAATTCGTCCGTGAACAGTTTCATCCCCTGCCCGGCCGATTGCAGCAAACAGCGCAACTGCTCGTTGAAAGCGCGGGTGCCGGACGGCGATGTGCCGCCGTTGAGGGAGGTGCGCACGACCAGATGACGCGGATTTTTCAGGACAATTTCCTCCGCCGCCAATTTGGTCTCGCCGTAAACATGCAGCGGATTCGCGGCGTCGGTCTCAGAATAATGGCCCTGACGACCATCGTAAACCAAATCCGTCGAAAAGAAAATGAATGGGATATGGGCGGACAATTCCGCGAGCCGCTGCGTTACCTCCACATTCACGCGCCGTGCCAGCGCCGGATTTTTCTGAGCTTCGTTGACGGCGGTTATCGCCGCGCAATGGATGACAAGCCGGGGCTGTTCTTTGGCGAATTCGCGTTCGACGGCGGCAAAGTCGAGCAGATCAAAATCCGCACGCTTAAGCGCCCGCACACGCCAGCCGGGGGCGCATTTCGGCGCGGTCTGGACGAGATAATTCCCGATGAGCCCGCTGGTGCCGGTGATCCAAACGGTTGGTTGCCGGCAGGGCATCGGAGTTGCTAACGGGCCGGGGCCGGAACCAGCGATTGGTTGGCCGCGCGGGGCAGGCGACCGATCCATAATTCGGTGGCGGCGTAGTTCCATTCCAATTCAGGCAGGTTCGGCACGCCGCCATGCGTGGCATGGATGATCATGCGGTCTTCGGGACGCATCTTTTTCACCCACGGGACATACGCGCGGACATCGCCGAAATTCCACTGGGCCTGGCGCAGCACGGCTTGATTTTCCGGCAGCATGAGACCGGATTCAAAACCCAGGATGTAACGCCACGGAGCGGTGGGGTTTTTGTAGAAGGTCTGGAAAAACACGTCCATGTCGGAGTTGTAAATGATTCCGCCCGGCTCAGGCAGCCAGCCGGCCAACGCGGGATTATCGGGCGTCAAATATTCGGTAGTGAGATGTTCGGTCCAACGGCCGTCCCGATCGCTGGTAAAGCCGAGATAGACGCCACCCGCCAGCGCCAGCGTGACCAAGAGGCGCCGGGTGGAATCCAACGGCAGCCGCAGCTCGAAGTGGTCCTGCAATTCCAGCGCGCACCAGACGAGAAAGGCGGGCAGACCCCAGTCCCACCAAAACCGTTGCATTTTCAGCCCGAGCACCCAGCCCAGCGCCATCATCATGAAAACGGGATTCAACACGGCACGTGGATTCCAGCCGGAGGAAACCGTCCGCCACAAGAGCAAAGCGGCCACCACAAGCACAGCGGTCGGGGCGCCATCCGAGGGATAAAATTCCGGCTCAAGCTGGCGGTTGACCACGATATTTCCGAACACACCAAACATGTGCCGCACGGACTGGATAAGAAAACCCCACGGATGCCCCGTCAACGCACACCCCAGAAAACTGCCCGCGAGCCAGCACAGGCCATAAGCCAGGGCCGAACGCCAGTAGCCGGCGAACAAAATCGCCGCGGCCGGCAGCACCAGCATATACCAAGAACCATGAATCCAAGCCGAACTGGCGACCAGCAAGGGAGTGAAAATCAAGGCCCGCCGGCCCGGAGTATCCTTTTCCGTCCGCGACCAGAGAAACAAAACCGCGATCAGAACGGCGTCGGTCAAAATATACGGCCGTCCGCGCATGAACCTCGTCGTGCAGGCCGGAATGAAAACCGCCGCCAGCAGCAGGGCGCCCAGCCAAGCCTCGGGTCGCCGCAGCCAAAACAAAGCAACCATAGTCACCAGCAGCATCAGACCGGCAACGGAATAAATCACCAGCGTTTCCGCACCACAGTTTTGAAGCTGATGAAGGCCCGCCAGGATGGCCTGCCACCCCGGACTGGGATCAATGGGGAAATCGCCGCGCAGGATGAGGATCTCCGACCAGCTTTTGCCGGAAACCGCCTTGGCCGCATGGCGAAGGGCATCGTCCATGGGCAAAAACCCATAGCCGATAATTTTCAAGGGCACCAAGATCAGGGTAGCGATGGCGACAACCCAGACCGCCAGGGGAAGGTAACGCTTTACCGAGGAGAGGTTCATGGCTCAATCCACCAGACGCTTCATCAGGTTGCCGTAGGCGTCAATCCGGCGGTCGCGCAGGAACGGCCAGTGCGTCCGCGTGGTATCCACGCTGGCGAAATCAACGGGCACGATCAAAACCGCTTCTTTGGACGAGCCGGCCTTGGCAATCAGTTCGCCGGAAGGGCCGGCAACAAAACTCTGACCCCAGAATTCAATGCCCGGCCCGCCCACGCCGTCAAGAATTTCGTGGCCGATGCGGTTGGCCACGGCGACGTAGCAACCGTTGGCGACGGCGTGCGCGCGCTGGATAGTTTCCCACGCGCCGTGCTGCTTGACGCCGTAGGCTTTTTTTTCGCCGGGATGCCAGCCGATGGCGGTCGGGTAAAAAAGGATTTCGGCGCCCTGCATCGCGGTCAGGCGCGCCGCCTCGGGATACCATTGATCCCAGCAAATCAGCACGCCGATTTTCCCATACCGAGTCGACCACGCTTTGAAGCCGAGGTCGCCGGGCGTGAAATAAAACTTCTCGTAGTACAGCGGATCGTCGGGAATGTGCATCTTGCGGTAGATACCGAGCAGCGAGCCGTCGGCGTCAATAACGGCGGCGGTATTGTGATAGACGCCAGACGCACGCTTCTCGAACAGCGAGGCGATGATGACGACCTGATGCTTCTTCGCCAGTTTGCAAAAGATGTCGGTGCCGGGGCCGGGGATCTTTTCGGCGAGCTTGAAATTCGCGTGGTCCTCGCTCTGACAGAAATACTGCGTGCGGAACAATTCCTGGGTGCAGATAATTTTGGCGCCCGCCCGGGCGGCACGTTCAATCAGCGCAACCGTTTTTTTCAGGTTCGCAGCCGGATTCGCAGAGACGCTGGTTTGGAGGAGGCCGAGCTTGATCACAGACGCAGGGGAGCGTTTCATGGCGGTCATTTTTTGGACGACTGCGGCCGCGGGGTCCCGGGCAGCAGGAGGGTATCGCTGGCGACGGCGGGCACGGGTTTGACCGGTTCCTGACCGAAGAGTTCGCGAATGAACTTTCCGACCGTCTCGTTGGTCGGGCCGTAGCCTTCGTGATAAATGTAATACTCCAGCTCGGTCATCAACTGGCCGGCGGTGGCGTAACGATGGCTCAAATCACGCGCCAGGCAATGATGCAGGATGTCGTTCAGCTGGTCATCAATGCGCGAGTCGAGCGAGCGGAAATCGGGAATCGGCTGCTGCATGATGCGGTTGCGCGATTCGTCGGCGTTCGCGCCCTTGAAAATATTCCGGCCCAGCAGCAGATGGGCGAGGACCACGCCGGTGGAGAAAATATCCGAGCGCTGGTCGGTGACCTGAAAATCCGCCTGCTCCGGACTCATGTAATCGGGCTTGCCGGCGACGACTTCGCCCTCCTGGTCGGTCAGAAAACCCCGCGCCTTGGCGATGCCGAAATCCGTCAGTTTCACATCGCCCTCGAAAGCGATCATGATGTTCTTGAAGCTGACATCGCGGTGAACGATGCCGAGCGGCCGGTTATCCTTGTCGACCTTGTTGTGCGCGTAGGCCAGCCCGCGCGCTACGCGGCTGGTGATAAAGACGGCCAGTTCGCGGGGCAGCACGCGTTTCTTATCGGCGAGCTGGTGGGTGAACTGCTCGAGATTCACGCCCCGGATCAATTCCATGGCGATGAAACAAAGACCATTGGCCTCGCCGAGGTGGTAGGTCTGAACGATGTTCGTGTGGATCAAATCGGCAACCAGCTTGGCCTCGCCGATGAAATTCTCGATAAACATCTTCTGGCTGCCGAAATTGGGCCGGATGACCTTGATGGCAACGCGCTTGACGAAATCGCGGGCGCCGTGTTGCTCGGCCTCATACACAATGCCCATGCCACCCTCGAAAATTTTCCGGGTGATTTCATAGCGAAATTCGTTCTGGATGGTGAAGAGCGCCACGCGCGAATGGTCGGAAATTGCCCCCCGATGTCAAGCCCCACGCACACGAAGCCCTGAAAAAACTTTGTTTTTTTTTACTTTTTCGCTTGCGCGGAGCGCCCTTTGGATTTTAATTCGAGTCAAGTCTAGTGACTTTTCGGACAACACAACAAACAAACAACAACAACTACAACCAAGAGAACAAATATGGCAAAAGCACTCTCCAAAGCCCAGATCGCCTCGCTCGTCGCCGAGAAGAACGGTCTTTCCAAAAAACAAGCGGTCGAGATTCTCGACTCCATTGCCGCGCTCGCCTACAAGCACGCGAAGGACACCTTCACCCTGCCTGGCATCGGCAAGCTCGTCCTGAAGAACCGGGCCGCCCGCATGGGCCGAAATCCCAAGACCGGAGAAGCCATCCAGATCAAAGCCAAGCGCGTGGTGAAGTTCCGCGTCGCCAAGGCCGCGAAGGACGCGATTCTCGGCGCCAAGTAATTTTTATCGCTTTCAGGAAAGAGCGCTCCGATTACGGGGCGCTCTTTTTTATTTGCAGCTGCCTGCCTGATCCCACCTTCAAACTACAGCAGTTTTCATCAACGGGCTGACCTGCTGGTAAAGCAACCTGGCGGGCGTCAACCTTCCAATTATTGGAGGGGGAGCGGTCAACGCGGCCTCATTTCGATCCAGCTTCCGTCCGGATGGTTGCGGCGATGTTGCCGCACAAATTTTGCGAGCGCTCGGCTGGGAGTGGCGGCGGGCGCGTCATAGCTTTTGTCCGTTACCGACTGGTCCTCCACGGGGAGGCTGGCTGATTAGGATTTTTTTCGGACGAAAAATTATCAATCGAAACCGACGAGGCAACTTCGGCTGGTTGAAAAAATTCCGGACAGTCCACGGAATTGCCAATCCAGCTGGAATTCCCACGGAAAATCCAAGCAAAAAAAACGGCGCCGGGTTACCGGTCGCCGTTTTGAATGATGCCGCTCGATTAAATTCCCTTGGCCGTGATGTACTTGACGAGATCGACCACGCGGTTGCTGTAACCCCATTCATTGTCGTACCAGCTGACGATCTTGAAGAAGCGCTTCTCGCCCTTCAAATTGTTTTGCAACGTCGCCAGGCTGTCATAGATGGAACTGCGGTCGTCGTGGATGAAGTCAGTGGAAACGAGTTCCTCGTTGGTCACGCCGAGAATGCCCTTGAGATAAGTGGTGCTGGCATTCTTCAAGGCAGCGTCAATCTCCTCGATGCTCGTATCTTTCACAGTGCGGATGGTCAGGTCCACGACCGAGACATCCGCCGTGGGCACACGGAAGGCCATACCGGTGAGTTTGCCCTTGGTGGCGGGCAGCACTTCGCCGACAGCCTTGGCGGCGCCGGTAGTGGAAGGAATGATGTTAATGGACGCCGCACGACCCCCGCGCCAGTCTTTCTTGGACGGACCGTCCACGGTTTTCTGCGTGGCGGTCATCGCGTGGATGGTGGTCATCAAGCCGGTCTCGATGCCGAAACCATCCTTGAGCAGGACGTGAACGATGGGCGCGAGACAGTTGGTGGTGCAGGAGGCGTTGGAAACAATGCTGTGCTTGGCCGCGTCGTATTCGCCTTCGTTGACGCCCATGACGATGGTTTTGACCTCGCCTTTGCCGGGAGCGGAGATGATGACTTTCTTGGCGCCGGCTGCGAGATGCGCCTTGGCCTTCTCGCTGTCGGTGAAGAGGCCGGTGGATTCGATGACGATGTCCACGCCGAGCGCCTTCCAAGGCAAGGTGGCGAGGTCTTTCACCGCGCCAACGCATTTGACCTTGTGACCATTGACGACGATGACATCGGGTTCCTCAAGCGCGGGATTGCTCTTCTCGGTGGTGACGGCGTGCTTGAACTTGCCGTGCACAGAATCGTATTTCATCTGGTAGGCGAAATAGTCGGCATCAGTGGACACATCCACAACGGCGACGACATCAATTGATTTGCCAAGCAAGCCCTGGTCACAGAGCGCCTGGAATACCATCCGGCCGATGCGGCCGAATCCGTTGATTGCTACTTTGACTGGCATATATATATTTTCTGGATTGATTTGGTGGTGGAGTGGTTTTCCTCAAACCGATAAGAGATTTTAACGCGGACCGCCCGCGGGTCAATGAATTATTCCCGTCTAATCTTGGCAAAACCTTGCCAATTCTTGTCTTGGTTGAAATCCCTTGCCAACCCGTAGCTGGGTAAGGGGTAAGGTTTGTGGCGACGCAACGACTAGATAAAAACCCCACGAACTCCGTCAATAAAATACACACTGCGCTTCGTTATGGCCGAAACCTCATTGCGCGCCTACCGCTGCCCTCATTGGTTCTCTGCCGCGAGGAAGCGTTCGGCGTCGATCGCCGCCGCGCAGCCCGCGCCCGCCGCCGTAATAGCCTGACGATAAATGTGATCCGCACAGTCGCCGGCCACGAAGACGCCGGGGATATCGGTCATGGTGCCATTTTGCGGAACGACGAAGCCGTTTTCATCCAGGGTGATTTTGCCCTTGAACAAGTCCGTGTTCGGCACATGGCCGATGGCGATGAAAACGCCGGCGACGGGCAAGATGCTTTCCGCGCCGGTTTTGAGATTTTTCAACTTCACGGCAGTCACATTGTCGGCCTTAAGGTCGAGCACCTCGGTGACGGCCGAATCCCAAATGGGCTTGATCTTGGGATGCGCCAGAGTGCGCTCAGCCATGATCTTCGAGGCGCGCAGGCTATCGCGCCGGTGCACGAGATGCACGACGGAACCAAAGCGCGTCAGATACATGGCTTCTTCACAGGCGGAATCACCGCCGCCCACGACGACGAGCGGCTGGTTGCGAAACGCCGGCAAAGCGCCGTCGCAAGTCGCGCAATAGGTCACGCCCTTGGTCTCCAATTCATGTTCGCCCGGCACGCCGAGGTGCTTGTGGCTCGCGCCGGTGGCGATGATGACGGTTTCCGCCACCACTTTTTCGCCGTCCACGATGAGCGTGAAGGGCCGCGACGAAAAATCCACCGACTCGACGACGCCGAAACTGGTCCTGGCACCGAAGCGCTCAGCCTGTTTCTGCATCCGGGTCATGAGTTCATAGCCGTCCACGCCTTCGGGAAAACCGGGGAAATTCTCGACGATGCTGGTGGTGGTAAGCAGGCCGCCGGGCTGTTTGCCGGTGAGCACGAGCGGCGCGAGCTGGGCGCGGGCCGTGTAGAGGGCGGCGGTCCAACCCGCCGGGCCGGAACCGATGATGACAACTTTTTCCATAGGCGCGAAAGGTAATCCGTCAGGGTGACGCTGACAAGCCGGTTGAAAAATATTTTATTTAGCCGGCGACCTTTGGCCAATCTCCGCAGGAAGTAAACCAAGTTCACCCGAGCCGCTCGCGACCGCCAAAACCGGTGTCAAGATCGTGCCAAAACTCGATCTTGTCCTCATCGGCCTCCCAGCAGAGGAACACTTCCCGTCCGCCGATGAGCGCCGGGAAATCCACCAGTCCGCGCGAAAGGTCCTTGATGAATATTTCACGCCGTTGAAACTCCGCCAGAATCCGCTGCATCCCAGCCAGCGCGCGGATCCAGTGGTTGACCGTCTCGCCGCCGGTGTCCTGGCCCTCGGTGTTGAGACCACCCAGGCGCTGATCAAACCGCTCCTCCTCCGCGCGCAGGCGATTCAGTTCCGCCAGCCACTCACGCAGCTGGGGCACGAGGGCCTGCGCCTCGTCGCGAGTGTAGTGTCGGGCAAAACGGTGGGGCATAAAAAAAAGACCGTTCGCGAAGGCTGCCGGGCAACCGCCGCGAACGGCTGTGAAATCACATGGCGACAGCAGATTACTTCTGCCAAGTGCGCTTCTTGTGACGATTCAAGCGCAGCTTCTTGCGCCGTTTATGCTTGTTGATTTTTGCCTTACGGCGTTTTTTCAGTGATCCCATAATTGGATGTGCAGATTATGTAGCAAATGACGGCGGAAAACGCCAATCAATTTTTCGCGTTTAGTAAACCACCTTGTTCAGCGGATACTCGATGATGCCTTCCGCGCCGGCGGCCTTGAGCTGCGGAATCAGTTCGCGCACGACCTTTTCATCGATGATGGTCTCCACGGCGACCCAGCCTTTGAGGCTCAGACTGGAGATGGTCGGGTTGCGCAGCGCCGGCAGGTCCGCCAGCAGTTTCGCGAGATTCTGCTCCGCAATGTTCATCTTCAAACCGACTTTCGTCTCGGCGTCCAGCGCGCCCTTGAGCAGCATCGCCAGCGTCTCAATTTTTTTGCGCTTCCACGAATTATTCCAAGCGTCCACGTTGGCGATCAGGCGCGGCGTGGAAATCAAGATTTCGTCCACTATGCGCAGCTTGTTCGCCTTGAGCGACGAGCCGGTCTCGGTGACTTCCACGATGGCGTCCACCAGCTCGTGCGCCTTCACCTCGGTCGCGCCCCAGGAAAATTCCACCTCGGCCTTCACGCCGTTTTTCTTCAGATATTTTTTTGTGAGGTTGACGACCTCGGTGGCGATGCGTTTGCCCTGGAGATCCTTCACGGATTTTACCGGGGAATTTTCCGGCACGCACAACACCCAGCGCGCCGGCCGGCGCGAAACTTTGCTAAATATAAATTCGCCGACCTCGTGGACCTTCGAGCCATTTTCCATGATCCAGTCGTGGCCGGTGATGCCGCAATCCAGATAGCCGTGCTCCACGTAGCGGCTGATCTCCTGCGCGCGAATGAGCCGGATTTCCAGCTCATCGTCGTCCACATAGGGGACATACGAACGGCTACTGACCTGGATGTTGTAGCCGGCCTTGGCCAGCTTCTCAATGGTGGCTTCCTGCAAACTGCCCTTGGGCAGGCCGAATTTCAGTTTCTTGCTCATTTCAATCATTAAAAATTAAACACAAAGGCGAAAACACGTCGAAGCCGCAACGAAAAAACATTTTGCACCTTCGTTCCTTTGCGTCTTGGCATTATCCGGTTTCATGCGCTTTACGGGCTAATTTGCCAATTCCGAGGAGGCAACGCCACTTTCTTCTTCGCCCGTTTTCATTTCACGCTGTCAATCGTCCAGTCCGCGCCGGTCTTTTTCAACTTGTACGTGTAAAAGCCCTGAACCGCGCCTCCGGCATACCAACGGCCGATGACGTTCACGGTGCCATCCGCATCCGGGTCGCTCACGTCCGCGCCGAGAATCATCACCGGCTTACCGGTGTCCTTGTCGAGCGGCGACTGGTTCGCGCGCAGATCAATGTGATAGCTCTGCTTGATGGGTGGAATGTGATTGGGAAATTTCCGGATCATCGCGTCCACGACCGTGTCATCCGCCTGCAGGAACAGCGCCGTGTACTCACCGCCTTCCCAAAAATGCCGCTCCATCAAGTTGCTCAGGACCACCAGGTCAATATTCTCCTCATCCACCTTGGACAAGGTCGGGGCGACCGGCGACATGACCCCGACTGCCGCCGGCAGCTTGACCTCGCTGGCGAAATAAATTTTTTCATTATCCGTGCCGCAGCCGGCACCCAGCAAAACGCACATAGCCGCGCCAAAAATGATAAGTCTTGTTTTCATGGTTCACTTCCAGATGACCCGCCTTCCCACCACCGAGATTTCTTTCCGCGCCAGCGCCGCAACGCATTTGGGATACAGCTCATGCTCGGCTGCGTGGATGCGCTGGTGCAACGTCTCCGCGGTGTCGTGATCCAGCACCGGCACGGCCGTTTGGCCGATGATCGCGCCGGAATCCACGCCGGCGTCGACGAAATGTACCGTACAACCCGCCACCTTCACGCCGTGATCCAGCGCCTGCCTCCATGATTGCAAGCCGGGGAAACACGGCAGCAGCGACGGATGTATGTTGACGATGCGCCCCTCGAAAGCCCGCAGGAAATCGCCCTTCAAGACGCGCATGAAACCTGCCAGCACCACCAAATCCACCTGCGCCGCCTTCAACGCCGCCACGAACGCGCGTTCCGCCGCCTCGTCCAGCTTGGTCCGGAACTGACCCGGCGGAATGAACTGCGCCGGAAGCTGTCGCGCCCGAGCGTGCGCCAGAATTCCGGCCGACTCGACATCGCTCAGGACGACGGCGATTTGCGCCGGGATGTTGCCGGCCGCCACCGCGTCCGCGATGGCCACGAAATTGGAGCCCTGACCGGAGCCGAGTATGCCGATACGAAAAGGATGATTCACTGCGATTTGAATAACAGAGCGGCCTTTCAAAACAAGCGGAAAGGTGGGTTCTGACATCGACAACCCTTCCGCAGTTAAGTTTGCGAGCAGCGAAACCAATCCAAGTCCACGCCAGCCAATACTTTTGTCCGTGCCGATCAAACCCGCCGAACCATCCATGCATCGGCTTGCGTTGAACTGCACCGTGGTCTAGTTTTCGCGCGTGAAGAAAACCGGCCGCCCCGTCATTCCGCGCAAGACGATTTATCGGCTCTCGATTTATCTGCGCTGTCTCGCGCGACTGCGGGAGAACAGCATCGGCACCGTTTCCAGCGAGGCGCTGGCGAAGGCGGCCGGGGTCAAGCCGACGCAACTCCGCAAAGATCTCGCCTACTTCGGGACGTTCGGCACGCGCGGGCTAGGCTATGATGTGACGGAGCTTTCCCAGAAGATCGCCAATGAACTGGGCACGTCAAGCCTCCAGCCGGTCATCTTGGTGGGGGTCGGCAACCTCGGCATGGCATTACTCTCCTATCGCGGGTTTGAGAAGGAGGGGTTTGAGATCATCGCCGCGTTTGATGCCGCTCCCACGCGGAAGCGCGACAAGGAAATCAAGCAGCCTATCCTGAGCATGGACAGCATGCCGGCCTTCATCCGCGAGCACGGCGTAAAAATGGCCATCCTTTCCGTGCCCGCCGCGGCGGCTCAGGCCGTTTCCAACCAGATGATTGAGTCCGGCGTGACGGGCATCCTGAATTTTTCCCCGATCGTCCTCGCCGTGCCGGAAGATGTGATGGTCAACAACGTCAACCTAGCCATCGAACTGGAAAACCTGAGCTATTTCATTCAGGACTGAACCGCAGGGAAAAGCGACGGGATGGGGAAAGCCCTTTCGGCAAACGAAGTAAATTAACCGAGGGCTTGTTCCGCTGCGCGCACGGTGTTTTGCAGCAGCAGGGCAATAGTCATCGGGCCAACGCCGCCCGGGTTGGGCGTAATCTTGCCGGCAATGGGCTGCACGTTCGCAAAATCCACGTCACCGACCAGCTTGGTGCCGGTCTTTGAAGCCGCGTCCGGCACGCGGTTCACCCCCACGTCCATCACCACGACCCCGGGCTTGACCATGTCGGCCTTCAAAAATTCCGCCACGCCCATCGCCGCGACAATGATGTCCGCGCGCCGGCAATGCGCCCGGACATCACGAGTAGCCGAATGACAAAGGGTGACGGTGGCATTGGCATTTTTGCCTTTTTGACAAAGCATCGCAGTCATCGGCTTGCCGACGATATTGCCGCGACCCAGAATAACAACTTCCGCGCCTTCGATTTGCACCCCGGAGCGCACGAGCAATTCCACCACGCCGGCGGGCGTGCAGGGCTTGAAGCCGGTGTCGTCGCCGAGCATGAGCTTGCCGACGTTCACGGGATGGAAACCGTCCACGTCCTTCGACGGCAACACCGTGGCGAAAACCACCGATTCACGGATCGGTCTGGGCAACGGCGCCTGCACGAGAATGCCGTGCAGGTGAGGGGTGGAATTCAACTTCCCTATCAGCGCCAACAGTTCGGCCTCGGAGGTTTTCTCGGGCAGGACGTGCGTTTCGGAAACGATGCCCAGTTCGGCGCAGGCCTTTTCCTTGCGGCCGACATAGACCTTTGACGCCGGGTCTTCGCCCACGCGCACAAAAGCGAGACCGGGAACCACACCGCGCCGCTTCAAGTCGGCCACACGCGCGGTGAGTTCCCGCTGGATTTGCGCCGCGATGGCGCGACCATCAACGACGTTGCTGGCTTGCACGGGGGCTATAGACGCGTTTGTTTAATGACGCCGGCGGATTGGTGGAGAGGACGTAAATTTTCTGGATAGTCAGCACCGGCGTGTCTTTCCAGCGGGCGGACATGCCTTCCTCGCCCGTGACGATGACCTCATAATTGTTGTAGCGGGCCAGATCGAGGTTGGTGCTCGTCGTGTAAAGATAGTTGATCGCGTTGCCACTGTTCGCATCGTAAAGCTCATAATAGGTCGGGGCAACCAGACTGACGGACGAACGCACATAACCTTCATGCGTAGCCACGCGGGGCGGCGGAGGATTGGTGTCCACCACCGAGGGCGGTGCGTTGGTGTCCGCGCCCGCCGGAGGGGCGGCGGCCGGCTCAGTGACGATGGGTTGGGCTTCGACCAAATTGTTGGTCGTGGGCGGCGGCGTGTTGGCCACCGGAGTTTCAACCGGAGCGGCGGTCGGCTCGACAACTGGCGGAGCTGCCTGGATCAAATACATCGCCGCGACAAACGCAAAAGCGTTCGCCGGAGTCTCGATTTGCGCCCAATCGCCATGGTTGGTCAATTCATTGACGGACGCGCCTTTTTCAAGCACACCAACCACGCTGTAATTTTCACCGGGCCCGGCGCGAAGGTTGAGCTTCTTAGCGGAAACAGTCTTGGTCGCCGCCTCCACAAACTTGGTATTGACCCAGACTTTGGTGCCGGTCGGGAGCAAAATCTTCGCCCATTGCGCGGGTTCATCGGCGGCGTGCTTGTCGAGGTTGATCTGGGAAATCACGGTCACCGCGTCGCCACTTTTCAAGTGGCCGACGACTTCGCCCTTCAAACCGGCCTGCCCGCGCAGGTTGAGATTGGGGGCGGCGACGGTGGCCGGGCCGGGCACGAGCGCGACGGTCGGCTCGGAAATCTTTTTCACCACCTTCTTCTTCCGGTGTTTTACCGGGGCCGGCTTGGTTTCGGCGGACGCAACCGGGTTGGTGCTGACCAGGGCGGCCGGGGCAGGCGCGGCGGTGGCCGGGGCGGGCATTTCCGGGAGCGTGTTGGTGTTGACCTGCGCCACAGCCGTCGTGGCGAGCATCGTTCCTAAAATCAACCAGTAGTTCGTTTTCATAAATCAGTCGTCAAAGTTTTAATTTCCACCGCGTTCAGCGTCCGCCATTTGCCCAGCTTCAATTCGCCGAGCTTGATCCTGCCGATCTGCGTCCGCTGCAATTTTTTCACCGTGATGGCCTGCGACTCAAACAGCCGCCGCACCTCGCGGTTCTTGCCCTCGCCGAGCTCCAATTCCACAACGCTTTTGTGCCGGGTGCCGGAAAGAATCCGCGCCGACAGCGCCTGCAATTTTTCGCCCTCGTGAAAAATGCCCCGCTGGAAAAGCTCGAGCATGGCCGGCGTCACTTCACCCTCGACACTTACCAGGTACCGCTTGCGGACACCATAACGCGGATGGGTCAGGCGCAAGGCGAATTGTCCATCATTCGTCAGAAAAATCAATCCTTCGCTGTTGTAGTCCAGCCGCCCGACGGATTGGACGGTTTTCCACTCCCGCGGCAACAGGCCGTATATCGTCGGCCGGTTCAGCTCGTCCTGGCGCGAACAGACGCAGCCCGGCGGCTTATTCAGCGCGACGTATACCAGCTTCATCGGGCGGACCGATTTTCCATCCACGGCCACCTGATCGTGGTCCGGATCCACCTTGGTGCCCAGCAGCCGGACAACCTTGCCGTTGACCGCCACGCGCCCTTCCAAAATAATCCGCTCCCCGGCCCGGCGGGAAGCCACGCCGGCATCAGCCAGAAATTTCTGCAAACGAACGCTCAAAGTGCGGAGTGCGGAACGCGGAGTGCGGAAAAGCAAATCAACGGCGGCTTTCAATCCGCACTTCGCACTCCGAAATCCGCGTTCATCAGGCTTCCGGCTTCGTCTTGCGGAGGCCGGTAATCTTATCGCCGGCTTTGCGCTGGCCGCGCTTTTCGAGGAGCGCCGTGCGTTCAAAACGCTTCAGGACATTGCGCTTGCCGCCCAAAGTGGACGCCGCGCGGAGGCTGCGATGCTGTGACATAAATTATATCTTCGGTTGATTTTTTGTAAAACGAGGGTTCAGAATACCATAAAGGTTTTCTCCCGCAATGCTGAAAAATCACCACTTCAATTCCGGCAACCGGCGCGCGACTTCCTCGACGTTGGCGCGGCTGTTGAACGCGCTGATGCGGAAATAGCCCTCGCCCTTCGAGCCGAAGCCGGAACCGGGCGTGATGACCACGTTCGCCCCATTCAAGATCTGGTCAAACGCCTGCCAGCTGGTGACCCCCTTCGGCGTGCGGACCCAGAGGTAAGGCGCGTTCACGCCGCCGAACACTTTCAACCCGGCCTGATTCACGCCCCGGCGGAGAATCTCCGCGTTGCCGAGATAATTCCGGATGAGCACGGCCACCTGCGCTTTGCCCTCCGGCGTGTAAAGCGCCTCCGCGGCGCGCTGGACAATATAACTGACGCCGTTGAACTTGGTGGTCGAACGCCGGTTCCAGATCGGATGCAGCGGCTGGAACCCGCCGGACTTGGTCTGCGCGTTGAGCGACTTGGGCACCACCGTGAACGCGCAGCGCGTGCCAGTGAAGCCACCATTCTTGGAAAAACTGCGAAACTCGATGGCGCAGTCACGGGCACCGGCGATTTCGTATATGGAATGCGGAAGGCCCGGCTCGGTGATGTAAGCCTCGTAAGCCGCGTCAAATAGAATCACGGCCTTGTGTTCCAGCGCGTATTTGACCCACGCTTCGAGCTGCTCACGCGTGGCCGCCGCGCCGGTCGGATTATTCGGCGAGCAGAGGTAAATCACGTCCACGTGCTTTTTCGGCGGCAACGGAATGAAGCCTTGTCCGGCTTTGCACGGCAGGTAGACGAGCTTGGCGTAGGCGCCCGCGGCATTCGATTCGCCGGTGTGGCCGGCCATCACGTTCGTGTCCACATAGACGGGATAAACCGGATCGCTGATGGCGATTTTGTTTTTCGCACCGAGGATATCGAGGATGTTGCCGCAATCGCACTTCGAGCCGTCGCTAATAAAAATCTCATCATCGGCCACGTCGAGGCCGCGGTCGCGGAAATCATTTTGCGCGATGGCATGGCGCAGCCAGTCATAGCCCTGCTCCGGGCCGTAACCTTTGAACGTCTCGCGGGCCGCCATTTCGTCCACGGCCTTGTGCAGCGCAGCGATGGCGGCGGGCGGCAGCGGCTCGGTCACGTCGCCGATGCCGCAGCGGATGAGACGCTTCGCCGCCTCGGGATTCGCGTCGCAAAACGTCTTAACGCGGCGGCCGATTTCGGGAAAGAGGTAACCGGCTTTGAGCTTGAGATAGTTGTCGTTGAGAAAGGCCATAAAATTAAGCGCCGAGAATAGACAACCCGCCAGCGTCAATCAAGGCGCGGTTCAAGCCGTCCGCCAGGAAAGTTTTTTGACCTGAGCGTGTTCGGGATGTTTCGGGTCGAGTGAACGCAATTCAATTTCCGCGCCGTCGCGGGCGAGCGTGCAGCGCACCCAGCCGCTCGGCCGGCCGGCTTGAAACACGTAGCCGGTCGGCGGCAGGTTGATGAGGTGGACGCCACTGACATGGGTCGAAACGCGCCAGTCATGCGTGTGGCCGAAGATGAATGCCTTCACCTGCCGATGCCGGACGAATAAATCTTCCAGCGCCGCTGTATCCTTCAAACCCGGCGTGCCGCCGGGGACCTGCAGATTGTGGTGGCAGACAATGATGGCTGGCAGATCCGGCCGCGCGGCAAGTTCGCGGTGAAGCCAATCCAGCTCCGCTGCGCCAAGATCGCCCGGCGTGTGATCCGTCAGTTCCAACGAATCAAGGAGAAACCAGTTCGCGCGGTCGCTGGCAAAAACCGACGACTGCCGTTGCGGAACGGATTTCAGCCGCGTCGCGTCAAACGGAAATGCTTGCCAGAAATTTTCGCGCTCGTCGTGGTTGCCGAGGGAAAGGTGAACCGGCGCCAGCGCGCGGACAGGTTCAATCAATTTGCCGAACGTCGGATAATCCTCCGGCAGGCCGGACTTGAAAGCCAGGTCACCGTTGACGATGACGGCGGCGGGACAGACCGGCCACGCGGACAGTTCGCGCACAACCGCGGCGAGGTTGTCTGCCATCCTGGCATTCAGGAATTTCGCGGAGGCATCGGCGGCAATGTGCGTGTCCGAGTAAAGGACGAACGTGTGTTTGTCCCGCGATTTTCCGAACGGGCTGGCGTAGCTCGGCGGCACGAGCGTGAGTGTGGCCCCGGCCAGCGCGGCGCGTTTCAAGAAATCGCGGCGCGAGAGTTTCGGCAAAGTGAAGGGCATGATTCAGGCCTTCCGGCAAAGGTGTGGGTGCAGCACGCCGACGAAAGGCAGGTTGCGATAACGTTCGGCGAAATCCAGACCGTAGCCAACGACAAAAACATCAGGAACCGTAAAGCCGACGTAATCGGCGCGAATGTTTTCAACGCGACGGGCAGGTTTATCCAGCAGCACGCAGGTTTTGAGGCGGCGCGGTTTCAGCTCGCGAAGTTTTGGCAACACACGGGCCAAGGTATTGCCGGTGTCGAGGATGTCGTCCACCAGCAACACGTCGCGGCCGCGCACGTCAAAGCGCAGTTCTTTGGTGAAAACGATGTCGCTGGATTCTATGCCTGCGCCGTAGCTGGAGACGCCAATAAAATCGAGGCGCAACGGCAAATTTAAATGGCGGATCAGGTCGGCGAGAAAAACCACAGTGCCGTTGAGCAGCCCAACCACGACCGTTTCGCGACCATTAAAATCCTGTTCAATCTCGCGCGCCAGGGTTTTGAGGCGCCCGGCAATATGCGCTTCCGTGATGAGCACGCGCTGAACATCCTTGCGCCAGCGGAGGGGAACAGAAGTCTTGAGTTTTGAGTTATTAGTTTTTAGTTGGACGCTCACGATGGAAATTCACGCATGCCTTCCGAGCGCCCTGGTCATTTCCTGCACAAGCCAGTCGGCTTCCGGCTTGCTGGCGAGGCCACTGGCGATGGTTGGATTGCCGACCTTGAATTTCAACGCCGGACGTTCGCCGGTTTGCTGGAAGCGGGCTTTTCGCGTCGCAAAATCGTCCGCGCAATCGCTTATGATCAGCTTGATATCTTGAAAAGTTTGCGTGCCGCTCGTCATACCAGTTTTTAGTTCAAACCGGGCGATGTCGCCGGCATCATACTGCCGGGTTCGCGAAAAAATGAGCCAGCGGTTAATGGCGAGGACTCGCGTGGGATTGATGGTGATCCGGCTGGATTTAAACCAAAGGTTGAATGTACCAAGGATTAATAGAATGCCGATCAAACCAAACACGATGGGAAACACTATTGGCGCATGCGCCCGATACATGATCACCGCTGCACCGTTAAATACCAGCATGACCAACGTCGTGAAGAACGCGATGCCGGGGTTTCGCGCCGACGGGAAATAGAATTCGCGGCCGGCGGGGCCGGCGGTAATTTGGATCCTGGAATGTTCGTCACGGCGCAGATCTTCGACGGGCATTTGCAGCGCGGCAGTCGGATCAGACTCATCTGCTGGTTCGGCAATGGCCGCGCCGGCGACGTGATACACCGGCACTTCAAACGATGCGGAAAAATCCGGGCCGGACATTTTGGCCTTTGCCTCCAGCCGCCAGTTGACGGCCTCGTTGCCGCGCGCGAAACATTCCGGCTGGTCCGCCGGCAGCTTGAAGAAAACCGGGATACCGGTGTGGCCCGGTTCCGGTTCGGGCAGGCTAGCTTCGGGCTTGAAAACTTTTTCACCCTGCCAGAGGACGGTTTCCTGAGTACTTTGATTTTTGCCGGAGCCGGTGACGACGCGGCGAATGCAGGAAAGTTTCAAGTACAAGCCCTTTTCCAGCCGGAGGCGCGCACCGGTTTGAATCATGCCGTCCAGCGAACCGCCGAGCGGCGCGGGAATTTGAGCGAGCTCAAAAAAACAGTCGCCGTAGCGGCGGTGCGCCCGCACGGCGCGCACGATGGCGATGACAAAGCCAATGCCAATGGCCGGGAAAATCAGCACAAGGAGCGCCATATAATTTCCGTTGTGCAACTCCTTCGGCAGCATGGTAAAAGTGAACAGCCCGCCCAAGCCGCAGAAAGCCAGCGCCATGATGGCAAAAGCCTTTACCTGCGCGCCGGCGGTGGACTTGATTTTACCCGCCGCCCAGTCGGCGCGCTTCAGCCAGGGCTTGTCCTCGCGCGGCGGCGGGACGGTGGAAGCAGAGTTTGACAGTTTACGAATGCCGCGCACCACGCTGATGACCACAGCGAGCGCCATCACGAGAAAAAATCCGCCGAACACAAGCAGTGGGACATTGGAGCCAGGATGACCGTTGGGTTGGGTGCCGCGAAAGTCCTTAAAAAAGTCCCAGAAGAAATTCCCCATGAAACCCAACGCCACTACCGCCCCGGCGACCGCAATGAGAATCCGCTTTTTCCGGTCGGGTGGTTCCATAAAAAGTAATTACATTAAAATCGCCTCAATATTATCGAGGCAAATCTGAGACCAAGTTTCCATCTGTTCGCGCTTCGCCTTGAGTTCGTCAATGGCAATAAATTCCATCTGGGTGATGACCTGCTCGTTTTTCTTTACCTGGTCCGGTGTACGGAACAGCACATGCACCACACCAAAGTGAACCTGCCCGACCTCCGTGGAATCGTCATTGATCAGGCCGGCTGGGCGCGCGTTAAACTCGCCCTGAAGGGAAAGCTCCTCGCAGACCTCGCGCTTCACGGCATCCTGAAACGCCTGCACGCCGAAGGCAAAGAGCGTGTGATCCTCGTCATTGATGTGCCCGCCGATACCGATGGAGCCTTTGGCGACGAGGCGCTGCTCACCGGCCTTTTTTCCGCGCACATAATGCAGGATACTTTTCCCGTCGGTGATCACCACATACGGAATGACCTGCTTGAAGCCGGGATTGGTCTCGGCGTTTGCGCGGGCGAGGAAGCTGTTGTTTTTGGGATCGAGAATCGCCGACAAATAGCGGTCCACCTGCCCGCTGAAACCCTGAAAAATTCCCAGTTGCTCAAAAAGTGAGCGCGAGAAAACCAGCACATTTTCGTTTGCAATAGCCATGTTGATTCAAGAATAGCGGAGGCAAAAATCAGAAGCCAGAATTTAGAAAGGGAAATGAGCAGCCGCCATTTGCAAACCACTTTATCTGGTTCAGCGAATTTTGCACTTTGAACTTGGTGCGCAAAGCCCTATACCAACGCCATGTTGCCGACACTTTTAGCCAATGGCGGGCCGGTCATCTGGCTGATTCTCATCGCCGCCGCCACTGCCGCCGTGGTATTCATCGAACGCGCGCTGTTCTGCCACCGTTCCCAGATCAATTCCGCCGAGTTTCTGAATGGCGTCCGCACCGTCATCAAGCGCGGCAACATCGTCGAAGCCATCGCCATCTGCGACGCCACGGCCGGGCCAGTCGCAAGGCTCGTGAAGGCGGCCATTCTTGCGCGCGACCTTGGCCGCGAACGGGTGCGCGAGGCGGTCGAGGAGGCCGGCCTCATCGAGGTGCCGCGGCTGGAGGAAAAATTGAACCTGCTGGCCACCATCACGCAGATCGCCCCGCTGCTCGGCCTGTTCGGCACCATTCTCGGCTTTATTGATGTTTTCGGCCACATTGAACAGGCCGGTTTGTATGCCAACATCGAACTGCTCTCGCACGGCGTCTGGAAGGCGCTGGTCTGCGCTGCCGGCGGTATCGCCGTGGCCATCCCCGCGCATGCCGGCTACAACTATCTCGTCAGCCGCGTGAACAAAATTGTGCTGGACATGGAACGCGCCGCCGCCGAGATCGTGAACATCGTCACCGAAAACGGCAACGGCCAATGAAATTCCCGCGCACCGCCAAAATCCTGCGCAGCCAATTTGACGTCGCGCCGTTCGCGGCCGTCTTTTTCGTTTTGCTGATCTTTCTGCTCCAGGCCGCGTTGATACCGGTTTCAGGATTGCAAATGAACCTCCAGCCGCCGACCGTCGCCGACCTGCCGGGCGTGGACGGGGCGGTCATCGCCGTGGCCGTGGACGCGTCGAACCGGCTTTATTTTGAAAATCAGATCATCACCGAAGCGGTGCTGAAGACCTCGCTCGCCGCCGCCCTCCGTGGTGCGCACAAACCGCACACGCTCGTCATCCACGCCGACAAGGCCGTAAGCTACGATGAACTGGCACGGCTCGCCCTGCTTGCGCGGGAACCGCTGCCCGGCAACACCAACCTCGGCATCACCCGCATCGTACTCGCCACACTGCCGGCGGCCAGCGCCACGCCGATCAAACCATGAACGCCGAGTCCGCCGAACTGCAGCGGCTGCCAGAACCGCTCCCGGCGGCGGGCTGGGGCTGGAATAAGTTCGGCGCGGTCATCGTCCTCGCCTTCGCCGCGCACCTGGCGTTTGTATTTCTGCTGGGCACGAAAAAACCGGTTGCGCCGCGGGCGGTAAGGAATGTTCCCGTGTTTCAACTCACGGAGCCGGGCAGCGACCTAATCCGGCTGACCGATCCGACATTGTTTGCGCTGCCGCATCCGGAGGATTATTTGGCCGCCGCCGAGTCGCTACTGCCCGCCGTCTTGACCAACGTGTTCGGCTACACCGAACCACCAGCGTTCCTGATGCCCGACCCCGCCGCCTGGGGAGCGGCGTTCAACGCGTTCATGCAGACCAAACGCAGCGAGGCTTTCCGACCGAGTTTCAAACCGGAACCGCAACTGGTCATGCCCCGGCTGGCGATGGAATCGGCGATGCCGCAACATTCCACCTGGCGTTTGGCCGGACAAATCACTGGACGAAGGATATTGAACCTGCATAACGCGCCGACCCTGACCCTGAACGACGTGATCGGGCCGAGCCACGTACAGTTGCTAGTGGATCAGGATGGCAACGTCGCTTCCGCCGTATTGCTGGAATCCAGCGGATACGATGCCGCCGATCAGCAGGCGCTGGACCTGGCCCGGACATTGCGGTTTGCGCCGGCGGACAGGATCATGTTCGGGAGACTCATCTTCAACTGGCACACCGTGCCGATGACCTCCACCAACGCGCCATGAGCATCGCCACCCTCCTGCTGCTTTATGTGGCGCTGGCGCTCGGCACCTTGTGCGGCGTGGGAATTTTTTCCGAGCTACAGCGGCGCCGCTTTGGCCCGGCGCATCCTGAAGACCGCGTGTTCCGCTGCGCCAAATGCGGCCTCGTCTACACCGACGACGCGGACGTGGACCGCTCCCGCTGCACCCAATGCGGCAAGCTCAACGAACCGATTGTGTTTTAGACTACGCCGACGCGGGAGGCCGGCCAAAATCACCAAAGCCGCGAAAAGAAGCCCCTTATTTTGAAGGCACAAACGGATTTATTTTCTCCGCCGGCAGGATGCGGTTAAGAAACAACGGGCTGACGAATAGATAAATCCACCCGATGACCAGGTGCATCCCCAAGGCGAAACCAAGCTGCACGAGGCCGAATCCGCCGCATTCGTAGAACACCAACGCAAGCGACATCAGCGCCGCACCGGGCATAAGCGCGGCGGCGGCGAGCCGCCAACTAGCGCGGAAGTTCAAATCCCGGTTCGCAAAAAAACAGAGGAGCCAGACAGGCAGACAATACACCGTTGACAGAATTGCCCAGACCAAAAGCAACCCGAAAAAAGTGCCGATAGCCGCAAGACCCAGCAGGTTGGGCGCCCAGGCACCCCAAGCGGGCCGGGCTTCGGTCTGATTGGCGGCAAAAACATAGCCGGTCGGATAATCAAAATCCGCCTCGCCTAAAAGCGAAAAGACGGCAAGGTCATCGCGGCCAAATTCAAGTTGAACATCCGCCGGCGATCGCAACGTTCCGCCATGATTCAAGTCCACGCTGAGAGCGAGAATTTTTCCCTCGGCGAGCATCAGCGGCGAATCGTCGCGCCAGTCGAGTTTACCGCCGTGGATGGAGCCGGCGTCGGGCAACTGACCGATGGCCGCATCAATCACCGGAAATATACCATCGGACAGGCACCACGACACCGACGCGGCAGCCAGAAGTGCGAAAACCGCCTGCACGATGAAGAGGCGCTCAAACGAGGCGCGGGCAAACGCCGCCACGCCGCGCGGCGTGAGCGGTTCCCAGGCAAAAGACGGTTCGCGAAGCGCGTTCACGGCGATAGTCTAGCCACAGATGGGCACAGATGAAACACAGATAAAACACCATGGCATCCGGCGGATGAAGAATGGTGGAAGCGGACGGTGCGGCCCAAATCATGACCCCAACCCATTGCAACCCCGGTTAGTGGCTGTGAAAAGCGGAAAGCAGATCTATCAGCTCGGTTGGTTCCCCGCCGGCGGATTCTGGTTCGGCACCGGCGCGAGGACGACCGGCACGGGATAGCGCAGTTTCATCACATCGTCCACGAGGACTTCTACGTAGTAGGTGCCCGCGGACTCAAACTTGACCTGGCCGAAGAACGTCACGTTGGTCGCGCTCATCACCGGGTCGCGCAGCTCGAATTTCAGCTCGCTCTTGCTGATGACCGAGGTCTGGTCCGGCGCGATGAGGCGCACGGTCTCGTTAAACTGGCCGATGCCCGCCGCCCAGCGATTGAATACGCAAATGCGGCCGGCCACGATGGGGATTTGCGGGACGCGGACGACATTAACGACGCCGATGAGGAACAGGTTCCCGTTCACTTCCTGGCGGACTTCCTCGCACAGGAGCGAACATTGCAGATCAGGGAGAATGCGGGTGGCTTGCATAAGTTATAGGACCGACATTCTGGCCGAGAAACGGCGGATGTCAGGGAAAAAATCACGCCGTTTTCAAATCATTTGGCCGTCTGCACGCTGCCGGTAAGTTCACGCACGTCATGGATTTTTTTCCGCAACATGAATTCGCGGAGACCGGCAATGACCTGCAGCGGCGTTTGCGGTTCGTAGAAATTCGCGGTGCCGACGGCCACCGCCGTCGCACCCGCCATGAGAAATTCGATGGCGTCGTCCGCATGCTGGATCCCGCCCATGCCGATGATGGGAATCTTGACCGCCTTGGCAGCCTCCCAGACGAGTTTGATGGCGATGGGCTTGATGGCGGGGCCGGTAAGGCCGCCGGTGAGGTTAGCGAGCTTGGGGCGGCGCGTTTGGATATCGATCGCCATCGCAGGAAAACTGTTCGTGATGGCCAAAGCATCGCTGCCGGCGTCTTCGGCGACCTTCGCGAACAGGGCGATGTTCGGCACGTTGGGACTCAGCTTGGTTATGAGCGGCAGCGTCGTGGCCTGACGGCAAGCGGTGACGACCTGCGCGAGCAGGGTGCTATCCGTGCCAAACTGTGCGCCGCCGGCCTTGATGTTCGGGCAGGAGACGTTGAGTTCCAGGGCACCGACACCGCCCAGCGCATCAAAGCGCCGGGCCACCTCGGCATATTCCTCGACGGTGGTGCCCCAGATATTGATGATGGTCGGCACCTCGAGCGACTTGAGAAATGGCCAGTATTTCTTGATGAAACCATCCACGCCCGGTCCTTGCAGGCCAATGGCGTTGAGCATGCCGCTGGTGGTTTCGGCGGTGCGCGGCGTGGGATTGCCGGTAACGGGATTGAGCCGGATACCCTTGACCGTGACCGCGCCGAGCTGGTTCAAGTCGATTAACCGGGCATACTCCGCGCCATAGCCGAAGGTGCCGGAGGCAACCGTCACCGGGTTCGGCATCGTCAGCTTGCCGATCTTGACGGATAAATTCATTTCACACCCTCCCAAAAGATCTGGCGCGAATCAAACACGGGCCCTTCGGTGCAGGTGCGCTGATATTCCCAACTTTCGCCGGCCTTGACGGGAATCACGCACGTCAGACAGACACCCGTGCCGCAGCACATGTGCTCGTCCATCGAAAGCTCAGCCGGCAGATTGAAATCCTCCGCAAGTTTGCCGACGGCCTTGAGCAATGGCGTTGGGCCGCAGGCGAACAGCTTAAAAGTGCGGAGTGCGGAGTGCGGAGTGCGGAGTTCCGCCAGCAGCGGCTGCGTGACCAGCCCTTTTTCACCGTGGCTGCCATCCTCAGTGGTGGCGCGGACTTCCCATCCGAGCGCGGCGAATTCCTGCTCGCACAAAATATCCACGCGGCGGCGGCCGCCGACGAAAACGATGCCCTTTTGCGGTGAGCGTTGCGCCAGCAGAAACATGGCCGCCATGCCGTAACCGCCGGCAACGAGCAGAGGGATTTCACCGCCCACCGGCGGCACGGTGAAGCCATGGCCCAACGGCGCGATGACACTCAACTCCTCGCCCGCAGACATCCGAGAGAGGACATCCGTGCCTTTGCCGACGGTTTTATAGAGGATGGAAAAGGTGTCGCCCGCGACCTGGAAAATACTGAACGGCCGGCGGAGCAGCGCTTCCTTAAGCGGTAAAATACGGACGTGCGCGAACTGCCCCGGCTGGATGAGCGGCGCGATTTGCGGCGCGCGCAGCACAAGCCGAAAATAGGAATCCGTGTCGCGCTTGTTGGAAACGATGATGGCAGTCTGCTCAAGCATGCGGGGTAGATGCTCCATTCTTTTTTGCCGCCGCGCGTTCGCAGATTTGCCGATAGGTACCGAGCGCGAGCAGCGGCCAGGCGTTGCGATAGATGTCGTACTTCAGATAAAACACCTTCGGAAAACCGGTGCCGGTCGTCTCGTTTTCGGTCCACGAGCCGTCCGCGTTTTGCGTCCGCACCAGATATTCGATACCGCGCTTGAGCGCGGGGTTTTCGGGATCATCAAACGCACAGAGGCCCATCACGGCCCAAGCGGTCTGCGATGCGGTGCTCGGTCCCTGCCCCTTGAAAACAGGATCATCGTAAGTGTTGCAGCGTTCGCCCCAGCCGCCGTCCTCGTGCTGAACGCTTTCGAGCCAGGCGCGGCCACGCTGGAGCCATGATTCATTCATGTTGAGGCTCAACGCACGAATTCCGCGCAACACCTGCCAAGTGCCGTAAATATAATTAACGCCCCAGCGGCCATACCACGAGCCGTCAGCTTCCTGCTGCGACTTGACGTAGTCGAGCGCGTCCTGGACCTGATGATGCCCATCGCTCCAACCCTCGTAGCCGAGCAGTTCGAGGATGCGCGCGGTGATATCGGCGCACTCGGGATCGAGCATGGCGTTGTGGTCGGCGAACGGCACTTTTTCGAGGATGTTCTTGGTGCAATCCTTGTCGAAGGCGGCCCAGCCGCCGTCCTTGCACTGGAAGGTCATCATCCACTTGAGACCGCGCTGGAAGCATTCGTCACGTTTCCGGGGATTGTCCGTGGGAATCAGCCGGAGCGCGAGCAGCACCATCGCGGTATCATCCACATCGGGATTCCATTGGTTATTGTATTCAAACACCCAGCCGCTCGGCTCGACTTTCGCCGGATTCTTATGGGTCCAGTCGCCGGCGAACCGGATTTCCTTTTCCATCAGCCACCCGGCGGCGCGCTTGAGCTGGGGATGATCGGCGGGAACGCCGGATTCACGGAGGCAGATTGCGACGATGGCGGTGTCCCACACCGGCGAGAAACACGGCTCGATGCGCACGGTGTCGGCGGTTTCGTGCTCCAATCTTTTCAGCTCGCGCGCAGCGCGGACGACCTGCGGATGGTCGTCGGGATAACCCAGCACCTTGAGCGCGATGAGAGAATTGAGCATCGCCGGAAAAATCGCGGCCAAGCCGTCGCTGCCCTCGAAACGCTCGAGCATCCAGTTTTCGCATTTCCGCAGCGCCATTTTGCGGAACGGGTGGAGGTGGTGCTCGGCGAACCATTCCGCGAGCTTGTGCAGGCGGTCGAGCCACAGGAAAAAGTTTCGCAGCGAAATTCTTTCCGGATCCGGCGCGAGCGCGAGGTCGCGCTCATGGATGCCGTCCGGAAAAAGCTCGTCCAGAGTGACCGGCACGGGCCGGGTAGGCTTGAAATGATTGATGATGGCGAGCGGCACGATCATGCCGCGGGACCAATTGCTCATGTCCCAGAAGTTCACATGGAACCATTTGCCGATGAGCAGCACCTCACAGGGGATGGTCGGGACATATTCCCACGGAAATAAGCCGATGAGCGCGAGATACAGTTTGGAGAACGTGTTCATGCGCGGCACGCCGCCGAAGTGCAGCGCGACCTCGCGCGCCTTCAACAGGCGCGGATCAGTGACAGGGACCCCGGCAAGCTTGAGCGCGAGATAGGCCTTGATGGTGGCGTTCACCTCCGACGGGCCGCCGTGGTAGATGTTCCAGCCGCCATCCGGCAACTGTAGGGAGAAGATGTGGTTGACGGCCTTGCGCTGCCATTCCCGGTCCACTTTGCCGTTCCAATGATGATAGGCAACCATGTCCGAGACGAGCGTGGAATCCACCATCAATTCGCCGACCCAGAAACCTTCCGGTTTTTGCTCCGACAAAAGGAAATCCTGGGACCGCTTCAAGGCAGTCCGAAAACCGGCGACCGGCTCGTTTGGCTTCGGGGCATCCGACGCGCGCGCGGCCGGATTGGCCCGGGAATCACTCTCAATCAACACGCGCATACTCTGCGGATTTGGAAAAACAGAGTAAAGAATTTCCTGCGGCGGAAGCGACGGAAGCGAGGCGAGATTTTGGTTGCGAAGCCGGCTCATGCCAACGCCCAGCCGGGGTTGATTTCCTCGTCGAGCGACGGCAGCGGCGCGGGGGCCAGAAGTTTTCGTCCGGCGAGGATGCCGATCATTGCCGCGTTGTCGGTGCACAGGGATTTTTCGGCCAACCGCAACGTCAGGCCATTTTTATGGCAGGCTTTTTCCAGTTCGCGGCGCAAGGCCCGGTTGGACGTGACCCCGCCGGAAGCCGTGACGCAACGGACACCCTGGCGCTTCGCGGCGCGAACGGTTTTCCGCACCAGCACCTCAACGATGGCAGCCTGCACGCTGGCGCACAAATCACAGACTTTTTGCCGATCGTCGAGCAGCGTCGGATGGTCACGGATGAAGTAGCGCACGGAGGTTTTCAGGCCACTGAAACTGAAATCATCATTCGCGTCGTGCAGCAACGGGCGGGGAAAATCAAAGGCGGCGGGATTCCCCTGCTCCGCCAGCCGGTCGATCACCGGGCCGGCGGGATACGGCAGACCCATGAGCTTGCCGGTCTTGTCGAAACATTCGCCCGCCGCGTCGTCGATGGTCCCGCCGAGCACGCGATGTTCCAACGCCGATTTCACCAGCACCAGTAGCGTGTGGCCGCCGCTGACGATGAGTGCTACGTTCGGCTGAAGTTTTGAAAAATCCGCCGTCATGGTATCGCCGGCGATCCAAGGCGAATACAGATGCGCCTCGTGGTGGTTGATACCGACAAACGGCTTGTGCAGCGCAAAGGCCACAGCCTGCGCCGCCTTGAAGCCGACGACCAGCGCAGTCGGCAGGCCAGGCCCCTGAGTGGCGGCCACGGCGTCAAGTTCCGCGATGGACACGCCGGCTTCGCGGAGCGCGGACTGCGTGACGGGCAGCAGATTTTTCAGATGTTCGCGCGCGGCGAGTTCGGGGACGACACCGCCGTATTCCGCGTGCAGGGCGACTTGCGAAGACACGACGTTGGACAGAATCTTCCCATCGCGAACGACCGCGGCGCTGGTCTCGTCGCACGAAGTTTCGAGGGCGAGCAAGGTCATTTGCCGGCGGCGTTCAGGGTGCGATAGACCAGCAATCCCTTGAGCAAGTCCTTAGCGCGATCCAGTTGCTGGTCGCGGATGCCGGCCCGGCCCGCGGGGGAATTAGTGGCTGGCGCCGGGCTGATATCAGCCACATTGGCCGGCTCATTTCCGAACGCACCACCCATTTCCGCCGATGAATGCCCGGCGAGCAACATCGCCTCCTCGGCGTCCGTGACGGGCACGAGGATATCCGGAGTGATGCCGTGCTGATGAATCACTTTGTGGCTGGGCGTATAATACTTCGCAACGGTGAGCTTCAACGCCGAACCGTCCGCCAGCGGAAAAATCGTCTGCACAGAGCCCTTGCCGAAGGTCTTTTCACCCAGCACCACGGCGCGGTGCAAATCCTGCAGGCAGCCGGTGACAATCTCCGCCGCACTCGCACTGCCGAGATTGACCAAGACGACGACGGGGATGTTTTTCAATTCATCGCCGCCGCCCTGCGCAAAATATTTATCCACCACCCGCCGGCCCTCGGTGGAAACCACCAACTGGCCGCGCGGCAGGAATTTTTGACAAACGGCCACCGCCTGCTCCAGCAGCCCACCGGGATTCCAGCGCAAATCCAGAATCAGCCCTTTGATGCCCTGCTGCTTGAGTTTGACCAGCGCCGCCTCCAGATCGTCCGCGGTGTTGTCACCAAACTGCGTAATGCGGACATAACCAATCTGATTCTCATCGAGCGGAAAATTCTTTTTGCCGTGGATATCCTTGACCATCTGCATCTGGATAATGGCTCGTTGCAGCGTGTAATTTTTCGTCAGGCCGCTGGAGGGCCGCTCGACGGTAATGGTGACAGACGTACCGGGATCGCCGCGCAACTGTTTGACGACATCCGCCAGCGGCTGGCCGTCCACACCCCGCCCCTCAACCCGCGTGATGCGGTCGCCGGTGAGGATGCCGGCGCGAAACCCCGGCGTGTCCTCCATGGGCGCGATGACAGTGACATGGCCGTCGCGCATCGCCACCACGAGACCAAGACCGCCGAACTGGCCCTCGGTGTCGTCCTGCAACTGCTGGAAAGAATCAGCGTCGAGAAATTCGCTGTGCGGGTCGAGCTGGCCGACGCTGCCCTTGAGCGCGGCATAGACCAATTGCTGATAGGTCAAGCCTTTGCCGTCGACATATTCGCTGCGGATTTTCTGGATGGCATCATTGAAGACCGCCAGGTTGGCCTGCAAATTATCGTCGTCCGTCGCGGGCCGGGCGGCCGAAAGAAAGATTTTTGCCCCCACCGCGAGATTGAGCAGCAGCGTGACAATGACCAGGGTGAAAATGACCCGACGTTTCATGCGCTCATCTTGCGGCAATTACGGGGCCGTCCGCAACAGTGATTCAATGAACGGCAAATCCGCCGGCACCGTCACCTTGGGGTTCGGGGCGGTGGATTTAACAAGCTGCACGGACTGGCCGATGAGTTCGCACGCCGCGGTGTCATCCGTGAGGATCCAGTTCTTTTCCCGCGCGGCCAAAATGGCGCGGCGGATTATCTCCACGCGAAACGTCTGCGGGGTTTGCACGGACCACAGTTTGGAGCGGTCCACGGTGCGGGAAATCAATTTGCCATCGGCTGTTTCCTTGATGGTGTCCGTGACCGGCTGCGCGGCGACGGCCGCGCCGGTTTCCCGCGCGGCGGAGATGGTCGCGGCGATCAGATCGGCGGTGGTGCAAGGCCGGGCCGCATCCTGAATGGCAACAATCTCCGAGAGCGGCGACAGCGCGGCCAGCCCGTTCCAGACGGAATCCTGCCGTTCC
>CAIQEI010000110.1 GCA_903870815.1 uncultured Verrucomicrobia subdivision 3 bacterium | reverse complement strand
GTGGAAGTGCCGAACCTCATCAAGACCAAGGTCATCATGCGCGACCTCTTCGTGTCCGACGAATGGCGCAATACCAAGGCCCGCATCCCCATCGCCCTCGGCAAGGATGTTTACGGCCATCCCATCGTCGCCGACCTCGCGGAAATGCCGCACTGCCTCATCGCTGGCAGCACCGGTTCCGGCAAATCCGTCTGCATCAATTCCATCATCGCCTCGCTGCTCTACCGCTTTTCGCCCGATCAGCTCCGCTTCGTGATGATTGACCCGAAGGTCGTCGAGTTGCAGCAATACAACGCCCTGCCGCACCTCGTCGTGCCGGTGGTGACCGACCCGAAAAAAGTCCTGCTCGCACTGCGCTGGGTGGTCAACGAGATGGAAAAGCGTTACAAGATTTTTGCGCGCGTCGGCGTCCGCAACATCAAGTCCTTCAACGAACGGCCGAAAAACAAGCCGCTGCCCGAACAGGAACCGGAGCTGCCGCTCGCCACCAAGAAGGAAAAAGTCGAGCCGGGCGCGGACGGTTTCGCCGTCGAGGTGGACGAGGAGATCATCGTGCCGCGCGAAGAGGACATCGTCATTCCGGAAAAACTTTCCTACATCGTGGTCATCATCGACGAGCTCGCGGACCTTATGCTGGTTGCGCCGGCGGATGTTGAGATGGCGATCGCGCGCATCACGCAGATGGCGCGCGCCGCCGGCATCCATTGCATCGTCGCCACCCAGCGGCCTTCCGTGGATGTTATCACGGGCGTCATCAAGGCGAACATTCCGGCGCGCATCGCTTTTCAGGTGGCCAGCCGCGTGGACTCGCGGACGATTCTCGACGCGATGGGCGCGGACAAGCTGCTGGGCAAGGGCGATATGCTTTACCTGCCGCCCGGTTCCGCGAACCTCAAGCGCGCCCAGGGCGCGCTCATCACCGACAAGGAATTGCAGGACATCGTGGACTTCATCGCCAAGCAGGGCAAACCCACCTACGACCCGGAAATCCACAAGGAACTTTCCCGACCGGCGGCGAACACCGACATCGAGAGCGGCACCGACGAGGACGAGGGACTCATTCAGCAGTGCATCGAGGTGATCCGCAGCGAACAGAAGGCCAGCGTTTCGCTGCTCCAGCGCCGGCTGCGCCTCGGCTACACCCGCGCCGCGCGCATCATGGACGAGCTGGAAGGCCGCGGCATTGTGGGCGAGAGCAAAGGCGCCGAGCCGCGTGAAATCCTGATCGACCTCGACGGCGGCGGCGCCGACGGCGGCACGCAAAGCGCGGTGTAGTATTGAAAAAATTCATTTCCTGACCCGTCAATCGGTCAAGGTGTCTCCGGTTGGGGTGAAACCAGGGAATCGGAGTTGAGCCGAGTGCGGATGGTTTTTGCGAGGGTGTTATTGCCTTGGGCCGTGGCCAGGGCGAGGGCTTGGTGGAATTGCGCCCGAGCTTCAGCCGATTTCCCCAAGTTGGCCAGCGCGATGCCTAAATCGTTGCGGGCCTGGGCATCATCCGGCCTGGCTTGCAACACGCGATCGTAGAGTCCAATGGCTTCGGCCCATTTTTTGTCGGTCCGTAGGGCGACGGCGGTGATATATTCGGCGTCTGTGCGGGTCAGTTTGAAATGAAGGCCCCGTTCGAAATGCGGGATGGCTTCATCCCACTTCTCTTGTTCGGCCAGGGCTAGCCCCAGATCATAATCGGCTTCGGGATAACCGGGCCGAAACTGGAGCGCCCGTTCGAAATGCGGGATTGCTTCTGTCGGCTTGCCCTGGTTGGCCATCGCGTCGCCCAGATTATATTCGGCGGCGGCCGAATAGGGATTTAGCCGGAGCGCCTCCTGGAAGTGTTCCAGGGCTTCCTCCCGCTGCCCCATGGCGGTCAGCGCGACGCCCAAATTGACCTCCGCTTCCGGGTAGTCGGGATCGATTTTCAGCGCGCGTTCAAAGTTGGTTTCAGCCTCCCTCCATTTCCCTTGGGCGACCATGGCACTGCCCAGATTGTTATAGGCAAATGCATTTTCGGATTCACAGGCAAGAACCCGGTTCCAGAGCGTCACGCTATTCTTCCAATAGCTTGTTTGGACATAGTCGCCCGCCAGCAAGCCGGTGAGGATTGCCGCTGCGCCAAGGCCCAGCACTTTCCGGCGCTGTCGCCACGAGGCGCTCAGTTCGACCGCGCCCCACGTCATCAGGATATACAAACCGATTTGCGGTAGATAAGTGTAGCGGTCGGCCCGCGCGTTATGACCGGTCTGCATAATATCAATGACCGGCAGCAGCATGCCCAGATACCACAACCAGCCCACCAGCAGGTAGGGATGCCGGCGTCGCCCGGCAACCGTAATGGCAGTGATGGCGAGCAACAACAGCGCCGCACCGCCTGCGCTAACAAGGTGATACATTCCCGGTTGAACATAGGATACCGCCAAGCCCACGGGATAAACCAGATGTCTCAGATAAACGACATAAGCCAGCAGAGCGTTGCCAATCCGTACGGGGATGGTGACGCTGTGAGCGATCAAAACGGCATTTTTCTGGGTCAATACCGTGGTGACACAAATGGCGGCGCTCAACAGCAGGAAGGGAAGCTTCTCCAGAATCAACCCCAGCCAGGAACGGAGCCGGGTGCGGACACCGCCGTTACCGGCGGATGCCAGCCGGTTCAGCGGCCAGTAATCCAGCAGCAACAGGACAAACGGCAACGTCACCACCATGGATTTGGACAGCAGGCCCAGCGCGAAGAACGCCAGGGCCAGAAAATATTCGACCGTCCAACCCCGGGGATCGCCGGCAAAATTCCCGGGGCCGGCCGCCGCCGCCCTTATTCTCACGTGGCTGGTCCAGGCCCACAACGCCAGCATGAAAAACAAGCCGCTCAAAACGTCCTTGCGTTCCACCACCCAGGCCACGGATTCCGCCCGCAAAGGATGAATCGCAAACACGGCGGCGACAAACGCGGCCGGCCAAAATCTCCCCGTCAAATCCCGCAGCAAGAGAAACAGGAGGATGGCTGTGGCGGCGTGCAGCAGGACATTGGTCAGATGATGGCCGCCCGCATTGGCTCCGTAGAGTTGCCAATCCAACTGGTGCGTGAGATCCGTCAGCGGAAACCACGTGCCGGCATTGATGTGCGTGAACAACCAGACAACCCCGGGCCAGTTCAGGCCCCGGGTGATGGCCGGATTTTTGTAGACATAGGTGGGATCGTCATAGTTGACAAAATCAAAGTTCACCGTCTGGCTGAAAACCGCCCAGACCATTGCGGCCAAGCCCAGACAAAATGCGAGGGTCAGCCAGCGCGGATGGGGCTGACAGTCTGGCGGGAAGTACTTCTCGGGACCAACCACCTGGTTTCCGGCGCACCGGCCAGATTCCGGCGTGGCGCGGGTGCAGGCGAAAAATTTCTCCGTCAATTTCAATGCCGAGCAATGGTGCGTTTCTGCGGATGCGCGTCAAGTTCGTTCTCGTCGGCGTCGTACGTGCGGGCAGTGGTGGTGATGAGAAAACGCAAAGCGCGTGCCGCCCTGACGGTTGGCGGGTTGTTATTGCTTCGGAAAGTGGCTTGCCCCTATCCTTTTCCAATGGCCAGCCGGCATTATCCACTGTCAATTGTCATCCCGATCTTCAATGAGGAGCCGGCGTTGCCCGCCTTATTCCGGGAACTGGAGCAGGCGTGCGCCATGTTCCTCCAGCCGTTCGGGCCGGTGGAGATCGTGCTGGTGAACGATGGGAGCAAGGACCGGAGCTGGGAGCTCATCGCGGCCCAATGCGGTCGCCAAACCGACTGGGTGGGCGTGAATCTCTCGCGCAATTTCGGCCATCAACTCGCGCTGGCCGCCGGCCTGGAAACGGCGCGCGGCGACGCCGTGGTCTCCATGGATGCCGACTTGCAGGATCCGCCAGCGGTGATCGTGGACATGCTGGCGGCCCACCGGCAGGGCTACGATGTGGTCTATGGCACGCGCAAGGACCGCGGCCAGGAACCTTTCACCAAGCGGATCACGGCCCGGGCGTTTTATTTCCTCATTGAAAAATTGAGCGGCGTGGCCATTCCGCGGAATACCGGGGATTTCCGGCTGCTGAGCCGGCGGACGCTGACGGAGCTGGCGCGGCTGCACGAGGCGCACCGCTTCCTCCGCGGACTGGTGCCGTGGATTGGCTTCCCGCAGACGCAGGTCTATTATGACCGCGCCGACCGGGTGGCGGGCGAAACGCATTATCCGTTCCGCAAGATGCTGCGGCTGGCGTTCGACGGCATCGCCTCGCTATCCACCAAGCCGCTGCGGCTGGCGTACATTTTCTCGCTGCTGCTGTTTGCGGTGTTCGTCGGCTATATTTTCTACGTTCTTTACGATCACTTTGTCAGGGGCGGCGACCTGGTGCCGGGCTGGACATCCATCATGTCCGCCGTCACGATTTTCGGCACGATCCAATTACTGCTGCTCGGCGTCTTTGGCGAATACATCGGCCGGATCTACGAACAGGCCAAAAACCGTCCGCTCTACATCATCCAGGAAATCAAGCGAACCGGCGGGGACCCCGCACCGGCCGCACCGAAATCTTAAAACAAATTGATGCTCTCGTTCCTCCGTCAAACCAGCCCCGCGCGGCTCGCGATTTTTCTGGTGTTCGCCCTGACTTGTTACCGGCTGTGGTTCATCACCCGGATGGAAATGGTGCCGGACGAAGCCTATTACTGGCTCTGGTCGAAACATCTGGCGGCCTCGTATCGCGACAAGGGCCCGGCGGTCGCCTGGACCATCGCGCTGGGGACGAAGCTGTTTGGTCCAACGGTTTTTGGCATCCGCTTTTTCGCCGTGATGTTGAGCACCGCCACCGGGGCGCTGCTTTTCCTGCTGGCGCGGCGGCTGTATGACGACCGCGTGGCGCTGTGGTCGCTGCTGCTGGCTACGGTGATGCCGATGATGGCGGTGGGCTCGATCCTGATGACGATTGACTCCTTGAGCGTCTTCTTCTGGGCCTGGGCGGCGCTGATTTTCTGGCGGGCCATCCACCGCGACAAAACGAGCGACTGGTTCTGGCTGGGCCTAGCCATCGGCGCGGGTTTCCTCGCCAAATTCACCAACGGCGTGCAACTCATCTGCATCGGATTCTTCCTGCTCTGGTCCAGGGAACATCGCCCGCTGCTGTTCAGCCGGAAAATGTTCGTGCTGGGTGGCGCGTTCGGCTTGAGCATCCTGCCGATCCTGTGGTGGAACATCCAGACCCACTGGGTGCATTACCTCGCGCTGCACGCGCGCAGCGGGGTGACGGATAAATTTCAGGTCCGGCCGCTGGAATTGCTCACCTTCATCGGCGGACAGTTCGGTGTGATCTCGCCGTTGCTCGCGGCGGGCATGGTTGTGGCCCTCGTTGCGCTCTTATTGAGGAAGCACGCGGACCTACGCGTCCGTTTTCTTTTGAGCCAGTTTCTGCCGCTCTACGGCTTGTTTGCGTTCTTCAGCCTGAACAAGGCTGGCCAGCCCAACTGGGCGGCCCCGGCGCTGATCACCGGCATCATCTTCACCGTGGTTTATTGGCGCGAAGTGGTCGCGCGGCATCCGGCGTGGCGCTGGGGCGTCGGCGCGGCCTTTGGCATCGCGCTGCTCATGACGGTGGTGCTGCATGACACGGACCCGCTTATGTCGGCGGCGCTCCCCGTCACCAATTCGCTCCATCTGCGTCCAATCTCCGATCCGCTGCGGCGCGCCCAGGGCTGGAAAGATTTTGCGGTGCACGTGCAGCAGGCGCGGGAAGCGGGCCACGTGAACCTGCTGCTCGCGGACAATTACGCCCAGGCGAGCATGATGGCGTTCTACCTGCCGGACCAGCCCACGCCCTATCTGCTGCCGGCCACCTATGGCGACACCCAATTCACCCTTTGGCCGGGCTACGAGGTCAACCCGGAGACCTGCGCCCTGTACGTGACCACCTCCAACGACGCAGCGCCCCCGAAAACCTTGCAGGACCAATTTGCCAAGGTGCAACTGGTGGAGGAGTTCTGGTCCCTGCATCACGGACGGCGCATGACCCATTTCCGCATCTACCTTTGCACGAGCAGGTAAATGGCGGAGGATTGTGTGGAAAGATTGAACGACGAACCTCTCATTCCTAAGGAGAGAAGTGGGTGACCGCAGGTTGGGGGTGAAGGTTCTTATAGGCGGCTTTAGAAATCAGCCTGGTTGGTGCCGAAATTATACTTTTGGACACAAATGTCGTAATAAATCTGCCGGTGATGAGTCATGGCATCAGCAACATGAAGAATTTACTTGCCCTGGTCGCGGTCGCCCTTAGTCTGAGGACGTTTTCCCCGCCCGTCTTCGCCAGCTGGCCTGATGATGAAAAATTGACGCGGCAGATTTATGGCAGCTTGAAGGAACACCGGAAAATCAAGCCGGGCACGACTCGCGCCATATTGTTAAAAGTATTTATCCCCGGTTTACAAACTTGGACGGCACGATAGGATTGTTCTGCTTCAGTTGGAGGGTAGCCGGATATTTTTGTCGGAATTGGATTCTCAATTGTTATCATGACCATACCGCCTAACCTGATTACCGTGAAAATATATGCCTGAATTCAAATTCTTTTGCCCTTCATGCGGCCAGCACATCCTGTGCGATACCGGTCATTCGGGAATTAAAATCAACTGCCCGGCATGTCAGCAGGTCATCGTCGTGCCGCAAGCGGCGGCTGCTGTCCCGCTTCCGCAACCGATACCCGTTTATTCGTCGCCCACGGGTGCGGTTCCGGCGGCGGGCCGGCCATATACCGTTACTCCCGTGACACGACCGGCGGTGCCGGTCCAGTCGCGCGCCTTGCAAACCGCTTTGGTTATCGTTATTGCGGTGCTGCTTCTAGCCGGTCTGGGCGTGGGTGGCTGGTACGGTTACACAAACTTCAAGATTTTCAGCGGGCACGGAAATTTGCCGCCCGGTTTGGCAGCTTTGTGGTCGGGTGAAGGCAATACGCGCGATTCCGTTTCCGGCCAGGCAGCAACTCCGGTTGGCGGGGTCAATTATGCCCCCGGCAAAGTGGGGCAAGCATTCAGCCTGAATGGATCTGACGCTTACGTGTCCGCACCGGACAGCCCGGCTTTAAATCCAACCAGTGCCATTACCGTGATGGGCTGGATCAAACGCCAGTCCGTGGTTGGCCCTTACGATCCGATTATCAACAAGGGTGGTGACGCGAATGCCGGCTATTCATTGGAATTTCTTAACAACAACGTCATGTTTTGGATTTTTAAAAACGGCTGGCAATCCAGTCCAAATAGCGGACCCGACGGGGAGGTTCAACTGGGGCGGTGGTATCATGTCGCCGGAGTATATGATGGAACGAATATCCGGTGCTACTTGAATGGCCAACAGCTCGGAACCACTCCATTACCCCCCGGCCCGTTCAGTGCCTCAAGCATTCCGCTGGGGATTGGATACTCCCACAACCTGGCCAGATATTTTAATGGGCTCATTGATGAGCCGGCCATTTACAATCGCGCCCTTTCGGCGGAGGAAATCCTTGCAATTTACACGGCGCAACAAAAATGATGGTGCCAGGTTAAACCAAAGGTCGATTAACCCAGCCGGCACGTTTTGTGGCCGACAATATTTATGGCTGAATTCAAATTCTTTTGCCCGACTTGCGGCCAGCACATCCTGTGCGACACCGGTCATTCGGGAATGCAAATCAACTGCCCGGCCTGCCAGCAGTCCATCTTGGTGCCGCCAGCGCCGGCAGCAACCATGCCGGCACCACCACCGCCGGCGCCCGTTTATGCGCTGCACCAAAGCCCAAATTCGGCGGCGAGTCAGCGTCAGTATCCGGTCACTCCGGTGGCTCAACCGGCGGTGCCGATTCAGTCGCGTGCGTTGCAAACGGTTTTGATCATTGTGATTGCGGTGCTGGTGCTCGCCGGGCTCGGCGTGGGCGGCTGGTACGGTTACACACACTTAAAGCTGTTGAGCGGACACGGACATTTGCCTGCCGGTCTGGTGGCGTTATGGTCCGGTGAAGGAAATGCCAATGATAGTGTGGGTGGGAGCATCGGAACGTTGACAGGATCAGCCGCCTACGAATCGGGCAAGGTGGGACAGGCATTCGCTTTGCATGGCAACCGTGATTTTGTAAACGTTGGCAATCCGGCCAGCCTCCAATTGCAGGACTTCACCATCTCAGCATGGGTCAAGCGGGCCAGCCCCTCGGTCGTGTCTTACGGCTCTTATGGTATCGGTGTCATATACGGGTACGGCTATGGCGGTTATGGACTATACCTTGATCCCAGCGGTCGTCCGGCACTCAGCAAAATCGGCCTCAATGAGACCAAGCCGGATATGTCAATCACTGACACGGCTTTTCACCATCTGGCGGTCACCAAGTCCGGGAGCACGGTGATCTTTTACATTGATGGCATTGCGTATCCGGCGCCGGGGTATGATCCGGGCTTTGTTTTTTCGACCATGGCCGCGATCGGAGCCCGGGGAGACAATTCGGATAACAGCTTCCTTGGCCTGATTGACGAAATCGGGGTTTTTAACCGGGCGCTTTCGGCGGCGGAAATCCAGGCCATCTACACGGCGCAAAAATAATGGCAACGCGAATATCCTCGTGGATATTCCGGGAAGCAAGCCGGCATACTCGTGCGTCCGGCAGCAACGATTTCGCCATGTTCTTGGCGCAAGCAGGGCAGGGGATAGAACACTTAATTTGGGAATTCGATTTCCCGGTTCTTTCCGGCCAATAATCAGCGCAACGGCTCACCTTGCCGGAGGCCGCCTGAAGGTTTTCCGTGATACGCCGACAGGAAATAGACCAGCACGGCGGCCACG
The DNA here is from genome assembly GCA_903870815.1 of uncultured Verrucomicrobia subdivision 3 bacterium. GTDB lineage: Bacteria > Verrucomicrobiota > Verrucomicrobiia > Limisphaerales > UBA11358 > UBA11358. Next base: position 4,243 of record CAIQEI010000110.1, on the reverse strand, counting down.
ATGGCCGATAGGAATCCCCAAAACAGTCGCCAGTCCGTGTGGCCCGCCGTGGTGCAGGCGTTGAACCACCAGCCGCCGCCAAGGTAGCCGATGAGGTTGCCCACGCCGCCATTCAGCAGTGTCAGCAGGGCTTGCGCCCGGGTGCGCCAGGCGGGATCCACCCGCTGGTCCAGGAAGATTTGCGCGGTGATGAACACCAGCACGTAGGATGCTCCGTGCAAGATGATGCCGACCAGCAGTGAGCCGTCGGTGTTTGCGGCGCTGAAGGCGAACCGCGCCACGCCGAAGCCGAGGCCGCAGGCAAAAATCCATTTCAATCGCCATTTTAACAGCAGCGCGCCGAGGCTGAACAAGCTGATTAGTTCCGTCGTTTGCGCGAGGCTCATCCAGGCGCTGGCGTGAGCGAAGCCGAGCTCGTGCAGGTGGGTCGGCGCATAGGGATAAAACGCGGCGATCGGGATGTTGAAGAGCGTGGTGGTGATGAAGACCACGCGGGTGTCGCGGTCCCGGAGAAGCGTCAGGGCGTCAAGGCCAAGGCGCTCGTGCCAGGAGAGGTGGGCGACGGCGGCCGGAACCTCGAGCTGAGGCAGTAAAAAAGTGAACGCCGCCACCAGCAGCCAGAGGGTCGCACCCAGATAACCGGCCTGCGCGGAACGATCCAGGCTGAACAGGCTGGTCAGGAGCGCCCCGGTCATCCAGCCGATGGTGCCGAGGGCGCGGATGGGGCCGAATTCTTTTTTTGCATCCTGCAGGCGCGCAAACACCAGCGCGGTGGAGATGCTGAACATCGGCGCGTAGGCGAGGTAGAAGGTCTGAATCAGACCGAGGATGACCCAGGCGTTCCAGTGGCATTGCATGGCGGTGCTGATGAGCAGCAGGAGGATCGCGGTGGCCAGGGCGAGTCCGCGCAGAACCTTGGCAGGCGGGACATGGCGGTCGGCCATCGCGCCAAAGGTCAGCGGCGAGATGAAGGCGGCGATGGCGGAGGCGCCAAAGGCGAACGGTTTGATGACGTGCAGGCCGTGGGCGTCGAGGATGGCCCCCAGCGGCACGAACCAAACCGACATGGCCGCCGACTGGATGAAAAACAAGATCATCAACTCGGCGTATTCGGCTTTGCGGAGCGTTCGGAACACGAGCGGGGAGAATAAATGAAACCCGAGAAAATTAAAACCGGGAACCAACCAAACCGCCGGGCGGTGTTGAATAACCAGCCAATCGGCATTCGCGAAAACCGAGCGCCGTTATTTTTGCGCCGTGTAGATGGCCTGGATTTCCGGCGCCGAAAGCGCCCGGTTGAAGACGGCGACTTCAGCCAAGGCTCCTTGAAAGAAGCGGCCGCGAAAAACTGTGCTTTCACCGATGCTAAAAGTGCCGCCGCGGGCCGGGTCATGCGGACCGGAGGTGGAACTCCCCACGAGCTCACCATCCAGATAAATCTTCCGTGAGTCGCCCGAGGTGAAGGTGGCGGCGACGAAATGCCAGACATTGATATCATCGCCTTTTAAAGGTTCAGTCGAAGCCGTGCATGAGCCGCTGTCGGTGTAAAACCGGATCCGGTTGTCGCCGGGTTCAATCTGTAAATCAAAATCGTTGCCATACGCCGACTCCCCGGCGAGGTAAAAAACACGCCCGGTGTTGGCAGGCAGGTTGGCCAGCTTGAACCAGGCGATGATGCTGCCTTGATTGGCGTTGCTGCCGCTGTTGACCAGTCCGCCGGCCAGGGTGGTCGTGACATAAGAACCGTTGCCGTCCAGCAGGAGAGCTGGTGCTGCCCGGTCCGGTCCGGAACCCGTCGGGCTGACGGTGACGTTGCCTGAAAAAGTGGCGGATTCAGTGCCAAAACTGCTTTTGGTTGGCAGATCGGGCGAGAACCGCCAGTAGCCCAGCAGATTGGGGATGGCCGGCACCGGATCGTGGCGCAACTGCAGCTTAATCTTGGAATATCCAAACCAGCCCCCGATGCCGAGGCCGGCGAGCAACACCACCGCGACGAAGATCATCAAGACAGTTTGCAACGTGCGCGACGGCACCGGCACTGGCGGCAGGGCGACCGGGGTGACGGGATGGGGGCGTCCTACCGCTGAAGCCGTGCTTGGATGTGGCGAATAAACCGGGGCGGGCGGCGGTGGAATGGGCGTTGCGACCGAAACCGGGGGAACGACGACAATCTGCTGGCAGGCCGGGCAGGGGATTTGCATCCCGGCATGGCCGGTGTCGCACTGGATGTGCTGGCCGCATTGCGGGCAGTAGAATTTGTATTCAGCCATGAATTATTTTTGTTCGGTGTAAATTTTCATAACTTCTTCAGCGGAAAGCGCGCGGTTGAAGACACCAGCTTTGGCGATCAGGCCGGAAAATGAATGGACGCTGTCACCGGCCGGCCTTCTGCCAACGTAAAAATCGTATGAGGTTTGCGGCGTGAACTGCCCGATGTGTTGTTCCACAACGATATTTCCATTGCAAAACAACCGGGCGATACCAGCCGTCTTATCATAGCTCAAGGCAACGTGCTGGAAAATGTTCGCGGTGATGGTTCCCCCTCGGGCCATGAGCCAATGCACCTGACCATCAGCACCGTGCACGTCGGCAAACAGGTTGCCCGCGCCCAGCCCGAACTCTTGGGGTTCTAACAAACACATATGCACTCCCCAGGTGACGATCTGGCCGGGCTGGCCGTTGTCCCACTCCAAGATTTCATTCCGTCGGGATAAACCAGACGGCTTGATCCAAGCCATGATGGTGAAACCCTGCCCCTGCCCGACATCCAAAGACGGGGTTGCTGGAATCTTTATGCCCGAGTTTGTTTCGTCGAATGAAAATGCCCGCCCCATTTCACTGCTTTTTAGGGAAACCCCCGTCAAGGTCGCTGAATTGCCTTCCGCCCAATCTTTCCCGCCGCCTTCGCCAGACCACATGCCGACCAATCCAGGCGGCAAATTTTCGCGCAGGCCGTTGAGCTTGAATTTGGAATATCCAAACCAGCCGCCGAGGCCGAGGCCGGCGAGCAGCACCACCGCGACGACGATCATCAAGACATTTTGCAAAGTGCGCGATTTCACTGGCACCGCCGGCAGCGCGACCGGAGTAACCGGATACCGGGTGGCACTATGCGGAGTTGGGCCTTGATGGAGCGAATAAGCCTGGGCTGGCTGCGGTGGAATGGGCGTTGCCACCGAAACCGGGGGAACGACGATAATCTGCTGGCAGGCCGGGCACGGGATTTGCATCCCGGCATGGCCGGTGTCGCACAGGATGTGCTGGCCGCATTGCGGGCAGTAGAATTTATAGTCTGCCATAAGTTAAATCGGCCGCAGAACGTGCCGGCTGGTCTTTAACGATTAGCTGTTTTCAGCCCGCGCTGCCATATTTTTGTGCCGGGTTAATCGGCCTGGTTTCCGGGTCGTCAAGGTTTCCCCACGTTAGTCGTTTGACTCGTCCTCGAGCCAAGCAAGATATTGATGACGACGAAGATGAAAGCCTGGATAATACTCCTACCGGTAAAAAGAAAAGAGGCCGGACACCTCTCTTGCATTGCATGGCTAGAGCTTGATTACAAGCAGCTTGCGATGCGGCAGGCCGATGTTGCAAGTGAAACTGCCAGTAAAACGTTGTGATAATTATACACTTCGCTTTATTCAGCAGCTATCCACTACCAATTGATTGCCTGTTCAATAACGAAGAACCGTCCGCCTCAATAGCATTATCGACAGAAAGGTAATGTTATGAAACAACTGTTCAGTCTGTATCGCCGCAATGGCATTTACTATGCCCAGAACACCCAGAACGGCAAGCAGGAAAGCCTGCGCACGCGCGACGAAGCCGCCGCCAAGGCGCTGCTCCATTCCAAGAATGAAGCTTCCCGCCAGCCGATTCTAAACCGCCAGATCGCCTTGGCCTACCTCAGCGCCACCGACGCCGCCGCGGCCAGCCGCACTTGGAAATTCGTCATGGATGAAATGGCCGCGACCAAGCAAGGCGTCACCCGCCACCGTTACGACATCGCCTGGAAAGACCCGGCATTTGCCCTGATTGGCAATTTGCCGCTACTGGAAACCAACGCCGCGCACATCCTGAAGGTGATCCGCACGGGCACAGTGTCCACCAATCATTATATGCGACGGATGCACAATTTCGCCTTGGAAATGGATTGGCTTCCGAAATCCATCGTGCCCCGCCGCCAATGGCCGAAGCCGCTGCATAAGGAAAAACGCGCCATCACGCAGGCCGAACACGAGGCCAT